>NZ_JBTYHB010000004.1:0-375508 GCF_054871485.1 Streptomyces sp. UC4497
CGAGCGCGATGCCGAGGTAGTCGATGATCGGCTTCGCCGCCGACTTCACCACGGGGATCGTCCGAGCGGCGGCGATGACGACGATGATCGCGATCGGTACGTTGACGTAGAACGCCCAACGCCACGTCAGGTGGTCCGTGAACAGCCCGCCGAGCAGCGGCCCGATGACGGTCGACACACCGAAGACGGCGCCGATCGCGCCCTGGTACTTGCCGCGCTCGCGCAGCGGGATGACATCCGCGATGAGCGCCATCGCCGTCACCATCAGACCGCCGGCGCCGATGCCCTGCAGCGCGCGCCAGGCGATGAGCAGCGACATGTTCGTGGCGAGGCCGCACAGGAACGAGCCGGTGATGAAGATGATCGCCGAGAGCTGGAAGACGATCTTGCGCCCGAACATGTCGCCGAACTTGCCGACGAGGACGGTGGCGACGGTCTCCGCGAGCAGATAGGCCGTGACGACCCACGACATGTGCGCCGCGCCGCCCAGATCCGACACGATCGTCGGGAGCGCCGTGCCGACGATCGTCTGGTCCAGGGCGGCCAGGAGCATGCCGAGCATGATCGTCCCGAAGACGACATTGCGACGGCGCTTGTCGAGGACCGGAGGCGCGGCCTCTGCGGCCGGGGGCGGAGCTGCGGCTTCTTCGGTGGTCGTCACCCTCGCAGCGTCACATCGGGGCCGGGGCCGCGCATGTGGGTGGGGGCCGGACCGGTGACATGCGCTTGCCGCGTCGGGTGGGGTGTGTGGGGGTCTGGCGACCGGGTCGTGTGGCACGGGGGACGTGCGTGTCCGGCGTGCGTGTCGGACGGGGGATGTGCGCACCTGGCGCCCACGTCGGACAGGGGACGCGCGCGCCCGGTGCCCGTGTCGGACGAGGGATGTGCGCGTCGCCCGGCGCTCGCGTCGGACAGGGGACGCGCGCGCCCGGCCCCCGTGTCGGACAAGGGGTGTGCGCACCGCCCGGTGCCCGTGACGGACAATGGGTGTGCGCACCGCCCGGTGCCCGTGACGGACGAGGGATGTGCGCACCGTCCGGCGCCCGCGTCAGGTCAGACGCGGCGCGACGGCGGCGGCATCCACGGCTTCGGCGCTCCGCTCCACCTCACCGGCCAGCTCCCGCGCCCACCGCACCAGCCCCGCCGTGTCGAGCCCGGACGGCGCGACGCCCTGCCCCTGGCCCTGCCACTCCACGAGCCCGTCCGCTCCGCGCCGCAGCAGCCGGGCGCCTCCGGTTGCGTTGCCGCGCGCCGCGTGCGTCAGGCCGACGGCGGTCTGCGCGAGGGCCCGCCACAGCCCGCGCTCACTCTCGGGCCCCGACTTCCACGCGTCCTCGAAGACCTCGTGCGCATGGAAGGGCCGCCCAGAATCGAGCAGCGCCTGTGCCTCCGCGACACTCTGCGCGGCCGTCCGTACAACGCCCTCAGGCTGCCGGTCGACGCCGGCCGCGCCATGGGGGAGCGGCCGCCCGAGCCCATCACGGGGCCGGGCATTACGAGCCCGCCCCTCCTCGTCCCGATCCCTGTCACCCTCGCGTGAAGTGCTCATACGCCGATTCTCGCTCAGCCGCCCACGCCCCGCGGATCCGGTTTCAAACCACCCCTGAGCTTGGGGTATTGTTCTTCTTGTCGCCGCCGGAAGGGCCGGAGAACACCGGGCCGGACAGCAGTGGACATCGGGACGTGGCGCAGCTTGGTAGCGCACTTGACTGGGGGTCAAGGGGTCGCAGGTTCAAATCCTGTCGTCCCGACAGTTCGATTGATCGAACGTCGCAGGTGAGAGGCCGTTGTAGAAACGGCCTCTTTTCTGTTTTCCGGGCGCTCCGGGTCGGGAGACGGAGAGGCACTGCCACGGTCCCTGTCCAGGCCGTGTGCCTCAGTCGCCGCGCTGTTGGACCGGGCGATCGGCGGGTGCTCGTCCAGGTCCTGGCCGGCCCGGTGTTCACCCGGGCCGCCGCCGGCACCGTCCGGTCGGACTGAACCGGCGCGGCACACCGCGTGCCCAGCGGCGCCGACATGCGCCTACTCCTCCCCGGGCCGCTCGTCGTCCCGAACGAACAGCGTGCGCAGGAAGTCGTTGAGGGGGCCGATGATGTCCAGGTCCTGTCTCAGTAGCCACTTCGCCTGCAGGCCGCTGAGTAGGGCCTCGATCTGGAGGGCTGCGCTTTCTGGAGTGATGCCGTCGCGGAGTCGGCCTGACCCCGAGTGCTTGTGCAGACCTTCGACGAGTCGGGTCAGTGCCGCCGTCTGGCGGCCGACGAAGTAGGAGTGCGCCGGGTGGCCGGGGCGTGACGCTGCCGCCGCCAACTCGAGCCACAGGCGCATCAGTTCCGGGTCCTGCTGATGTCGGAGGAGGCTCTTGCTGAAGTGGCGTGCAAGGTCGGCGGGTTCCTGGACCTCCGCCGTGGCGTTCGTCCACTCCTGGTGGTCGCGCTGAGCCAGTACGGCGGCCAGTAGCTCGTCCTTGTCGCGGAAGTGATGGAGGATGCCGGCCGCGGTGATGCCCGCACGTGTCGCTATGTCCCGTAGTGAGGCATGCGCGTATCCGCGCTCGGCGAAGCTCTCCCGTGCCGCCTGCACGATCTCCGCGCGCCTGGCGGCCGTTTTCGCGTACGGGCCCCGTGACTTCGCCGGACTCACTGTGCCTTCGGCCCTCCTCGTGAATGCTTCCGGTGGCTGGGGGGGTGCGTTCCCCGGCGCCGGTCGCCTCACTGTAGCCTCGGCCGCGCGCCGGATCATAACGCTGTGGTAACGAACATTGATAATGGCCTTCTCGTTCTTGGTGAACGCCAATACCGTCCGGACGAAAGCTAAACGGCTGTCAATGATTCGCGCGTTCCGGAGCGCTGATCGTGCTCAACGCCCGTGCGGCCCATGGGTGAAGACCTCAGAACTTCCCGTCGGCGGACGAAGGAAGCCACTCCATGCGTATTCGACCCCCGCACATTCGCCCGAAGTCGCTGCCCGTGGCCACCATGGCTGTCGCCGGGCTGCTCGCCGCCACGGCGTGCGACAGCGCGACCTCGTCGACCTCCCCGTCGTCGGGTTCGACCCCGACCCTTTCCATGGCGATCCTGGGCACCCCCAACTCGTTCGCTCCCGCCCAACTCACCGAAGGCCAGCAGGAGTACGTCTGGCAATCGCTCTACGACACACTGCTGATCCTCGACAACCAGGGGCGGCTGCAACCTGGCGCGGCCCAGAGCTGGTCGTACTCGGCAGACGGCCGGACGCTGACGCTCAAGCTGCGCAAGGGCATGACGTTCAGCTCGGGTTCCGCCGTCACGGCCTCCGCGGTGAAGGTGACGCTCGACCTGATCAGGACGACGGGGCAGAACCAGACGCAGCTCGACGCGGTGAAGTCCGTGGACGCCCCGGACGAGCGGACCGTCGTGCTGAGGCTCAAACACCCAGACGCTTCCCTGCTCGACGCGCTGTCGGGGGCCGGCGGCGTGGTGGCCGATCCGAAGACCATGAAGACCAAGTCCGCCGCGCTCAACCCCGTCTCCTCGGGCCCCTACACCCTGAACAAGGCCGCGACCGTGAACGGTTCGGTGTACGTCCTCAAGCGGCGCGACGACTACTGGAACAAGCGGTCCTATCCCTTCCGCGATGTGCGGATCAAGGTGATCTCGGATCGCGCGGCCGCGTTCAATGCGCTCAAGGCCGGCGAGGTCAATGTCGGCAGCGTGGAAGCTCAGCAGGTGAGCGCTCTGAAGTCGGCCGGCTTCACGACGAAGAAGATCGAGGCGGCGTCGGTGGCCACCCTCCTGCTGTCCGACCGCAAGGGCACGAGGTCGAAGCCGCTAGGGGACGTACGCGTGCGCAAGGCCATCAACATGGCCTTCGACCGGAAGAAGATGGTCAAGCTCTTCCTGCGTGGCTCCGGCAGGGCGACCGAGCAGCTCTACCACCCCAAGGGCGACGGTCACGATCCTGCGCTCGACACCACCTACCCCCATGACTCCGCCGACGCCAAAGAGCTACTGGCGAAGGCCGGTTACCCGAAGGGCTTCGCGGTGACCATGCCGAGCCTGCCCTTCACCAAACCGTTCGAGCCCACCGTCGCACAGGCGCTCGCGGACATCGGCGTGAAGGTGACCTGGGACCCGGTTCCCGCGCAGCAGAGCATCTCGGCGCTGGCCTCCAAGAAGTATCCGATGGTGCTGGTCATCGACGGCCTCGACTCGTCGGCGGTGCAGACCCGCGACTACTTCGCCCCGAACGGCTACCGCAATGTGTTCGCCAGCACCGCCCCTCGCCTCACCGACCTGCTGCTCAAGGCGAGCCGCGAGCGGGACACCAAGAAGGCGGCCGAGATGTACAAGGAGATCAACGCGTTCACGGTGCGCAACGCCTGGACCGCGCCCATCTTCTTCATCGGCACCCAGTGGATGACCAAGGACGGCATCGTCTTCCGTGGTGACGGGGCGGCGACGCAGAACACGCTGCGGCGGTTCGGTCTCGCCGGGCAAGGCCGGGGTTGAGCCACCCATGGCCGTCTACGTGCTGCGCCGACTGGTCACAGGACTCGTGCTCGCGGTCCTCGTCACCCTGATCACCTTTGTGTTGTTGAGCACCTCGTTCGACGACGTCGCGGGCAGCGTCCTCGGCAGCTCCGCGTCCCCGGCCCGCATCATGCAGCAGAAGGCCCAACTGGGTCTGGACCAGCCGGTTTTCGCCCAGTACGCGGAGTGGCTGTCGCATGCGGTGCGCGGAGACTTCGGCCTCTCGTACTTCACCGGTGAGCCCGTGCGCTCGGCCGTCACGGCCCGCCTTGGTGTCACACTCTCGGTCGTCCTTGCCGCGCTCGTGCTCACCGCCGTCATCGGCGTCGCACTCGGAGTGCTCGCGGCCACCCGGGGCGGCATTGTGGACCGGCTCGCCCAGGGAGCCTCGCTCATCGGACACCTCGTGCCCAACCTGCTCATCGCCATCGGTCTCGTGTCGGTCCTCGCCCTCAAGCTGCACTGGTTCCCGGCCACTGGCTACACGCCGATCGGGCAGGACCCGGCCCGCTGGGCGGCCGCCATCACCATCCCCGTGGTGGCGCTCACCGCCGCCGGGGCCGCCGGGCTCACCGCCCAGGTGCGCGGCGCCATGATCGACGAACTGCGCAAGGACTACGTCCGGACCCTGCGCGCGAGGGGCATCCGGCCCCGCTCGATCGTGCTGCGGCACGCCCTGCGCAACGCCGGGGGGCCGGCACTGACCGTCCTGTCCCTGGAGTTCATCCAGATGTTCGGCGGAGCCCTCGTCATCGAGCAGGTCTTCGCGCTGCCGGGATTCGGCAGTTACGCCTTCAACGCGTCCCTGCAGGGTGACGTCCCGATCATCATGGGCGTCACTCTCTTTGCGGTCGTCCTCGTGGTCTGCGTCAACCTGCTCGTCGACCTGGCCAACGGCTGGCTCAACCCGAAGGCGAGGACCCATTGAGCACGTCATCGACGGAAGAAACGGCGCAACAACCCGCTACGGGCCGCACCTCCCCGCTCCGGCGACTGGTGAAGGATCCGCAGGCGTTCATCAGCGCGAGCATCCTGCTCGTCATCGTCTCCCTCGGCCTGCTCACACCGCTACTGGCGGACCACAACCCCAACGCGGCGTCACTCGAAGCGATCAACGCCCCGCCCGGCACCGACGGGTACCTCCTGGGTGGCGACAAGAGCGGCCGCGACATCTTCGCCCGGCTCCTCAACTCCGTGAACACCAGCGTTGTCTCGGCGCTCATCGGCGCGAGCATCGCGCTCGCCATCGGCATCACCTTCGGGCTCGTCGGCGGCTACTTCGGCCGCAGGCTGCGCGGGGTGACCGAGTGGGTGTTCAGCCTCATCATGACCTTCCCCGGCCTCCTGCTGCTCATCGTGCTGCTGCCGGTGACCAAGGGCGACTACCGCGCCACGATGATGATCTTCGGCGTGCTGCTGTCGCCGGGTATCTACCGCCTCGTCCGCAACCTGGTCCTCGGCGTCAGGAACGAGCTGTACGTGGACGCCGCCCGCGTCTCGGGACTGCCGGACCGGCGCATCCTGCGGCGCCACATCCTGTACGTGGTCCGCGGCCCGGTCGTCATCGCTGCCGCCTTCCTCGCCGGAGCCTCCATCGGGGTGCAGTCGGGGCTCGCGTTCCTCGGCGTCGGGTCCGGGTCGGTGCCCAGCTTCGGCGCGATGATCGCCGACGGCTTCACCAACGTCAACGAGGAACCCCTGCAGGTCCTGTGGCCGAGTCTGATGCTCGGCGTCATCACCACCTGCCTCGTGCTGCTCGGCAACTCCCTGCGGGACGTGCTGGAGGGCGGCCGGCCCGGACCGACCCGGATCGCCGCACCGCGGGCCCGTCCGATCCCCGAAGCGGCGCCGGGAGACGGGCCGGCCGGACTGCTGACCGTGGAGAACCTCACCGTCGCCTACCCGAGCCCGTCGGGGGAGCTCCGGGAGGTCGTCCGTGGGGCCACGCTCGCCCTGGAGGCGGGGGAGACACTGGGACTCGTCGGCGAGTCCGGGTCGGGCAAGACACAGACCGCGTTCTCGATCCTCGGACTGCTGCCCGGCGAAGCGGTCGTCGCGAGCGGCTCGATCCGCCTCGACGGGCGCGAACTCCTCGGCCTGAGCGAACGCCACCTGTGCGAGCTGCGCGGCAAGACCATCGCCTACGTACCACAGGAGCCGATGTCCAACCTCGACCCGTCCGCCACCGTGGGATCGCAACTCGTCGAGGGCATGCGCACCGCCACTCCGATGTCTCGGCGCGCGGCCCGCGGCCGTGCGATCGCGCTCCTTCAACGGGTCGGGATCACGGACGCGGAGCGCGTGTTCGCGGCCTACCCGCACCAGATCTCCGGCGGTATGGCGCAGCGCGTACTCATCGCGGGCGCCGTCGCCGGCCGGCCGCTGCTGCTCATCGCCGACGAACCGACCACCGCCCTGGACGTCACCGTTCAGGCGGAGATCCTTGACCTGCTGCGCGACCTGCGCAAGGAACTGAACATGGCGATGCTGCTCGTGACCCACAACCTCGGTGTGGTCGCCGACAGTTGCGACCGCGTGGCCGTGATGCGGCAGGGCGAGATCGTCGAGACCGGGGAGGTGCTCGACATGTTCCGGGCGCCCCGGCACCCGTACACGCGCACGCTCCTCGACTCGAACCTCGACGAGGAAGCGGTCCGCACCGGCCGCCCGCCGGCCGGCATCAGTGACACGCCTGAAGCTGACGCATCGGTGAAGGAGGCGCGATGACCTCGCCGCTGCTCGACATCCGGGAGCTGCGGGTCACCTATCCCGGCCGTGGCTTCAGGGCTCGCAGCAACGAAGTCCTGCACGGAGTGTCCCTTCGGGCACACCAGGGGGAGACCCTCGGCGTCGTTGGCCAGTCCGGGTCGGGGAAAACCACTCTGGGGCGTGCGGTGCTCGGACTGGTGGCACCGAGCGGTGGACGCATCCACCTCCGCGGCCAGGACATCACCCGCGCCGCCCGCAGGGAGCGACGTGCGCTCGCCCGTGACATCCAAGTCGTCTTCCAGGACCCGTACTCCTCGCTGAATCCCGCGCTGGCCATCGGTGACATCCTCAGCGAGCCACTGCGGGCACAGGGCGTCGAGACACGTCAAGCCCGTTCCCGGATCGCGGAGTTGCTGGATCAGGTCGGGCTGCCCAGGGACGCGGCCCAGCGTCTGCCGCGCGAGTTCAGCGGTGGCCAGCGACAGCGGGTGGCGATCGCCCGCGCCCTCGCCCCCGGACCCTCCCTGATGGTCTGCGACGAACCCGTCTCCGCCCTCGACCCGACGACCCAGGCCCGCGTCCTCGACCTGTTCGTCGACATCCAAGAACGGACCGGCGTCGCCTACCTGTTTATCTCCCACGACCTGGCCGTCATCCGGTACGTCAGCCATCGCGTCGGCGTCATGCGAGATGGCGAGCTCGTGGAGACCGGCCCGACAGGACGGGTCACCTCGAGCCCTCAACACCCTTACACCCAGACATTGTTGCTGGCCGCGCCCGTCGCGGACCCGGTGGAGCAGCGCAAGCGCCGTGAGGAACGTCAACGACTCGCGACCGCCCCGGGGAGCGGGTAGCCGGCGCCGGTGCTCCTGGATCCGCTGTCCAGCGACAGTGAACCCGCGATTCAGCGAAAGGAACCTGCAGACCCATGCTGAAGCCCCGCCCCACCGCCACCCGTGAACTGGTGAACCTCGACGGCCTGTGGAAGTTCGCCCTCGACACCGCCGTGGGGCCGCGGCCCTGGACGCGGCCGCTCGACACCCCCCTGGAAGCCGCGGTGCCCGCGAGCTACAACGACCAGTTCACCGACAGCTCGATCCGCGACCACGTCGGCTGGGTCTGGTACCAGCGCACCGTCCGCGTGCCACGCGGATGGAGCGACCGGCGGACCGTGCTGCGCATCGACGCCGCCACCCACGAGGGAAAGGTGTACGTGGACGACGCGCTCGTCGCCGAACACGTAGGGGGGTACACGCCGTTCGAGGCCGACATCACCGAACACGCGGCCGCGGGGGAGGAGTTTCGCCTCTCCGTCGGTGTCAACAACGAACTGACCAACACCACCCTCCCGCCCGGCACGATCACCGTCACCCCGGACGGCCGCCGCAAGCAGCAGTACCACCACGACTTCTACAACTACGCGGGCCTGGCCCGCTCGGTGTGGCTGTACGGCGTGCCCGACATCCGCATCGACGACATCACCATCGTGACCGGACTCGAAGGCACCACCGGCACGGTCGCGTACGACATCGGGACCAGCGCGCAGGCCGCCGTGCGCGTCCGCGTCCTGGATGCCGCCGGCACCCAAGTGGCCACGTCCGAGGGCGCCTCCGGTTCCTTGCGCATCGCCGACGTGACGCCGTGGCAGCCGGGAGCCGCGTACCTCTACGATCTGACCGCCGAGATCGTGGACGGGGACGGCACGGTCCGCGACACCTACGCACAGCCCTTCGGCGTGCGCACAGTGGAGATCCGCGACACCCAGTTCCTCATCAACGGTGAGCCGTTCTACTTCACCGGCTTCGGGAAGCACGAGGACACACCCGTGCGCGGCAAGGGACACGACGACGCCTACCTCGTGCACGACTTCCAGCTGATGAAGTGGATGGGCGCCAACTCCTTCCGCACCACGCACTATCCGTACGCGGAGGACATCCTCGACTACGCCGATCGGCACGGCTTCGTGGTCATCGACGAGACGGCGGCCGTCGGCCTCAACCTCGCCGTCCAGGGCGGCCTCACCGGCCGCCCGCACCCGCCCACCTACTCGGCCGACACCCTCAACGACGACACCCGCGCCGCCCACGCCCAAGCGCTGCGCGAACTGATCGCCCGCGACAAGAACCACCCCAGCGTGGTCATGTGGTGTCTCGCCAACGAACCCTCCACGCACGAGGACGGCGCCCGCGAGTACTTCGAGCCGCTCGTCGAGCTCACCCGCAAACTGGACCCGACCCGCCCGGCGTCCATCACCTGCTCGCTGCTCACCACGCCCGAGAACGACCGCATCGGAGACCTCTTCGACGTCGTCTGCCTCAACCGCTATTACGGCTGGTACATCGCCACCGGGGACCTGACCACGGCCGAGTCGCTGATGGACACCGAGCTGCAGGCCTGGGTGACCAAGCTGGGTAAGCCGATCCTGATGACCGAATACGGTGCCGACACACTGCCGGGCCTGCACTCGGTGTGGGACCAGCCATGGACGGAGGAGTACCAGCTGGGCTACCTGGCAGCCAACCACCGCGCCTTCGACCGCTGCCCGTCCGTGGTGGGCGAACAGGTCTGGAACTTCGCCGACTTCGCCACCTCACCGGGTATCCACCGGGTCGACGGCAACCGCAAGGGTGTCTTCACCCGCGACCGCCGCCCCAAGGCAGCCGCACACGTTTTGAAGGCCCGGTGGCTGCCCCTGGATGGGCGCCGCAAACCGGGGAGCGGCTCTCGAGGTGCGTCGGACGATGTATGACTCCTGGAGACCGGATGCCCGTCGCACTGTTCGCGCTCGCCCCGACATTCCTGCCCGGCCTGTTCCCACGCCCCGTACTCCAACGGCTTCAGAAGCTGGTGCGGGTGGATCCCCGGTCGGTCACGCGGGATTTCGGGGAGCCGACGCTCGCGGGAATCCTGGCCGAGGCGGAGTACATGATCACGGGATGGGGCTGTCCGGTCATCGACGAGGAGGTCCTGGCCAGGGCGCCCCGGCTGCGGGCCGTGCTGCACACCGCGGGCAGCGTACGGGGGATCGTGACGGACGCCTGCTGGGAGCGCGGTGTGCAGGTGTCGAGCGCCGTGGAGGCCAATGCGCTGCCGGTCGCCGAATACACCCTGGCCGCCGTGCTCTTCGCGGGAAAGAACGCGTTCGGCTTGCGTGAGCAGTACCGGACGACCGGCGTGTATCCACGGTTGACGGAACTCGCCGGCCGAGCCGACCTGGGCAACCACGGCCGCTGCGTCGGGGTGATCGGCGCGTCGAGGGTGGGGCGCCGGCTGCTCGAACTGCTGAAGCCGTTCGACTTCCGAGTCCTGCTGCACGACCCGTACGTCAATGAGGCCGAGGCCGCCGAACTCGGGGCCCGGCGGGTGCCCCTCGACGCCCTGCTGCGAGACAGCGACATCGTCACGGTGCACGCCCCGCACACTCCTGAGACCCACCACATGCTGGACCGGGCACGGCTCGCGCTGATCCGGGACGGCGGCGTACTGATCAACACGGCACGCGGAGGCCTCGTCGACCCGGAGGCACTCACCGCGGAGCTCGTCAGCGGCCGGCTGAACGCCGTGCTGGACGTCACCGAGCCCGAGCCGCTGCCCGCCGAATCGCCCCTGCACCACCTGGCCAACGTTTTCCTCACGCCCCACGTGTCGGGGTCCCTGGGCACCGAGCTGGAGCGGCTCGGCCGGACCGCCGTCGACGAGATCGCCCGGCTGGTGGCGGGGCAACCGCTCGCCCATCCGGTGCTCCGCTCCGACCTGGGCCGGATCGCCTGATCCGGCTTCGGCGAACGCCGACCGGCTCACCCACTACTGGCAAGGAGGCCACATGACCCACGCCGAGCATGACCACGCATGTACCCCGGGACGTTCCGAGCCGGAGCCGGGCACGCCGAGTGTGAGACGGCGCCGCTTCCTGGCCGGAGCCGCGTTCGGCGCCGTGACGGCGGCTTCCGCGTCACTGGCCGCACCCGCCGCGGCCGCCGTGCGGGAGGGAACCGCATCCGGGCCGTCCACGACGAGCGCGGGGAGAACGGCCAGGCTTCCGGAAGAGGTCAGCGACGTGATCGAGGCATGGGCCCGGGCCCCCTTCGTGCACCCTCTGATCGGTGACTGGCGCAGGGCGGGCTACCGGCGCGGCACCACGCGACCGCGAGCGGCCCGCGGGCGCATCACGTCCGCCGCCGACCTCGGCATCCGGCCGGGCGGGTCGCGCGATGTCAGCGGTGCGCTCCAGGCGGCACTGGACGACCTGGGGGCGCGGGGCGGAGGCGTGCTGAGATTCGATGACGGCCGCTACGTCCTGGACAACCCCCTGTTCATCCACGACTCCCACGTCGTGCTGCGGGGAGCGGGCACGGGCAGGACCGTCCTCCACTTCACCCGGCCGCTGGAGCAGAGCATCGGGAGCGGACACGACAAGGGCGGGCAGAGCGTCTGGTCCTGGACCGGCGGACAGGTCTTCTTCATCGCGCGCGAGCGTCTCGCGGCATCGCGCGCCGCGCACTGGACCGACAAGTCCGCCGCCGAAGGGTGGCTGCCCGGCCCGACCCTGGCGACCGTGACCCCCGCGACCCGCGGCAGCGATGTCCTCCTGGTCGACGACACATCGAAGATCACCGCCGGCGACATGGTCCTGCTGGAGGTCGACAACCTCCCGGATCGCCGCCTGCTGAAGGAGATGGTCGGAGACATCGACGGCGCGCAGACCTACGACTGGTCGGGCAAGGCGACCAGGATCTCCGCCCCCACCATGGCCCCCGACTTCACGGCCTTTCGCTGGCCGGTCGTCGTGACAGACGTCCTCTCACCGCGCACGGTGCGGATCGAGCAGCCCCTGCGCCTGACCGTCCACCGCGAGACGCCCGCCCGCCTGAGAGCGCTGGGCCCGACCCTGCACGACAGTGGCGTCGAGGCGCTGACGATCGACAACACATTCCTCCCTCAGACCGTGCACAACAAGAATCCGGGTTCCAACGGCGTCTGCTTCCAGGCCGTGTACGACTGCTGGGCCAACAACATCCGCGTAACCAACGCCGATTGTGCGTTCGCAATGACCGCCGCCAAGTCCTGCTCGCTCTCGGGCATATCCAACAGGGGCCGCGCCAGCCACCACTTCGTCGTCTGTCGCGTGCAGTCCCACGACAACCTCGTGGAGAACTTCAGGATCGAGGACTTTTCCGTACCTGTGACGCAGGGAGCCTACTTCCACGGACTGAACGTCGAGGGCTTCGCCAGCGGCAACGTCTATCGGAGCGGGGTCATGGAGACCGGTACGTTCGATTCACATCGCCAGCTGCCGTTCGAGAACCTCCGCACGGACATCACCATGACGAACTCCGTCGGTTCGCCCGGCGGGGCACTTGACGCGGGTCCCCGCTACGGCGCCCGCAGCGTGCACTGGGGCGTGAAGGTCACGAGCGACCGGCAGGTGTGCATAGAAGTGACCGATGCCGCCCCACGCTCCCTCACGGCCGGCATCACCGGGACGAAGCAGCCGGGGTCCAGTCTGGGCAACGAGTTCGGCGGCGACCTCGAATCGGAGCGGCTGGCCTTCGGTGTCGATCTAGCCGGGGCGAAAGACTTGTTGAACGTCCAGCGCGCGCAGGCGCCGCTGCGCTGAGGCTGTCGGAGAACGCACCTTCATCTTGCGAAGACGAGCGGCGCGGTGCCTGCGAGGTGCGTCCTGCCGGACCGACGACGCAGACCAGGAGGGCCTCACCCGCAGAAGACGTGACGCCCCGTCAGTAGGTGCTGCCGCGCCGAGATCACCTGCCCGCCCAGCCGAGGCAGCGTGGTCACCGTCCACCGGGACCTGGACGGCACCGGCGTCCTCGCGACGGCCGCGGAGGTGGAATTGACGGCGCGGCCGACGCTGGAGCGGCGGGTGACCGTCGACGAGCCAGGGACCAGCTTCGTGATCGTTTGCGCCTCGGTTGGTCACCCTGGCGAAGGGCGACGAGACGTCCCTCCTGACGCTGGGACATCGCCCTGAGTACAGGGAAGTACGTGCCCGGCTCGGAATAGGTGAAGGTACGGCGGACTTTGACGAGCGGAGCGGGCGCGCCGAATGACGCCGAATCGAAGTCGCCCTTCCCCGCGAAGTCCCACTCGGTCGCCACGCCGGAGCCGCCTCCTGGCGGTGTCTCGACTCGGGCCCGAAAGGCGACCGGCTCGCCGGCCCGCACCCCGGGCAGCGTGGTGATCCGCAGCGCTACCGGCTAGGAGTCCACCCGATCGACGCGCGCCTCGACCAACTGGGGCCGCAGTTCGTCAACTTCGACGACGCACACCACTCCGGCAGCAACAGCCCGACCTCAAGACGGATCGACACAACGATCAACGCCTGATTCTGGGAAGGCCGCCTTCCTGATACTCCCTATCGCGTCTCAGCACCCTCCTTGGGCGGAAGGCAGTCGGCGGCGATGGCGACAAGTTCGTTGAGCGCGTGTGCAGTCGTGGGGCGCTCGCGGGCACCGCGGCGCGTAGCCGTGAGGATGCGCCGCGCTGGGGCGGGTTCGCCGTGCAGGCGGATCCGGGCGACAGGCCAGTCACGATCGATGCGGGCGAGGCGTGGCACGAGGTAGATGCCGAGGTGTTGGGCGACGAGGGCGGTTCCGGTGTCCCACTGGTCGGCGTAGTGCGCGATATGCGGAGTGAATCCGGCGGCCATGCAGGCGGCGAGCAACAAATAGTGATAGCTGCTCTCGGGATGCCCAACGATCCAGGACTCAGCGGCAGCGTCCGACAGCGTGACCTGAGTGCGCTTGGTGAACGGGTGGTCGGTGGGCACCACAAGGTCGAGTGGATCCGTCAACAGTGGTTGCTGATCAAATCGAGTGTCTGAGATTGGGGGCGTCTTCGCAGTTGCAGTGATCAGTGCCAGGTCGGCCTCGCCTGCCAGCAGGAGATCGAAGCACTGGTGGGGTTCCGCTTCGATGACCTGGACGGTTAGCCGGGGATAAGTGGCTTGCAAGCTGGCCGCCGCGGGCGGCAGCAAGCGCGTGGCAGCAGTGGAGAATCCACAGAGGGTGAATTGTCCTGTTGGTTCGTCGGTGTGTGCGGCGAGCTCCACGTAGGCGCGTTCGGCTTGCGCCTGCAGTATTTCTGTGTGGCGCAGCAGGGTGTGGGCAGCGGGCGTGAGTCGGACGCCACGCCCTTGCTGATGGAGTAGCTCCACGCCGAGGTCCGTAGCGAGCTGTCGGATTTGGTAAGAAACCGTCGAAGGTGTGTAGTTCAGCGCTTGAGCTGCAGCGATAACGGTGCCGTGGCGGGCCACGAACTGCACAAGGCGCAACCTCGGATCGATCATTCGATGATTTTAGTCAATTCCGCTCGAGATCATTCGATAGACATAGGCATTACCGGTCAACAGCATGGGGGCATGCCTACCCCGCCACAGCTGGCCGATGGACATCGGCCGATGTCCAGCCTGCCTGCCCAGTGCCGTCGTACCGTTGCCCGACGTGAGACCCGTACAGCCGTGTACCTGCTGGTCGTCCTGACAGTGGGGGGATGGATTCCGAGTCCGCTGTATCCGAGTTATCAGCAGGCCATGGGTTTCTCCGATCTGACCTTGACGGTCATCTATGCCACATTTCCGGTGGTCAGCGCGCCCGTGCTGGTGTTGTGCGGTCCGATCTACGATCGGTTCGGGGCACGCCCGCTGCTCAGGCTGAGCGTGATCCTGGCGATGTGCGCCTCGGCGTGTCTCGCGGTGGCCGGCGGAGCGGGGTGGTTGCTGGCAGGCCGAGCGGTGCAGGGGCTCGCATTGGCTGCTGCGACTGTGGCGGGGACCGGGTTGATCGTCCAGCATGCGATACCAGGGCAGCGCAGTCGTGCGTCGTTGGTGGCCAGCCTCGCCTTTGTCGCGGGTACCGCCGCCGGGCCTGTCGGGTCCGGGGTGTTGGCACAGTACAGCTCCGCCCCACTCATCGTGCCGTACGTACTGGTCTTGGCCCTGCTGCTGGTCGGGTGGTGCCAGCTGTTGAGCGTGGCGCCGAGTCGGGCAGACGGAGGTCGGCAGTGGCGGCTGCAGCGCCCGCGTGTACCCCATGGCATTCGCTTCAACTTCCTTACTGCCAGTGCTGTCGGGGTCCTGGCCTGGACCGTGGCCAGCATCTTCTTGGCATTGGTGCCGTCGGTGGTGACCCGCTCGTTGCAGACGGGGAATCTGGCGCTCGTCGGGGGAGTAATCAGCACCGTGATGATCTGTTCGCTCCTTGCGCAGCTCGTCTTCAGGCACTGGTCCGCAAGCAGGGCGCAAATGGTCGGCGTGACGGCCCTGATCGCGGCTCTGCTCGCTCTGGGGGGTCTCGGCGATTCGGATTCCCTGGGCGTTCTTGTGCTACCGGCGCTGTGTGCGGGGGTTGGCCATGGGCTTGGCTACCGTGGCGCCACTGCAAGCGTTGATGCCATCGCCCCGCCGGGCAGCCGCGGAGCGGTCAGTGGGGTGCTCTACATGTGCTGCTATCTCGCCGCGGGGCTGCCAGCAGTAGCCGTTGGACTGATGACCCTGTGGTGCCCGTTCGAAGTGGCGGTGTCCTGGCTGGTCTGGTCTGCTGCCGGTTTCGGAGTACTCACCCTGGCGGCCGCCTTCGCCCAAGCGCGGATCAGCAGGCAATCGAGCGTGGCAGAGCCTGTGGAGGACAGTCGCAGCGGACGCTGGAGCCAGAGGGCGATCGGGCCATGACATCCGTCGGGTTCACTCCATTCGATGCGCAGTCCGTTTTCGATGGCACAAACTCCACCACCCCCGGATCCAGGTGCGGGAACATCCTCTTCAACAGGTCTTCACACAGCTCGATCGTCTCGCGCGGCGTGACGGTGCGTCACCGGCGCGCGGAGGCACATTCGGCGTCACGAAATTCGTGCCAGGACCCCAACTCCAGGTTCATAGCCACCCTTCCACTGCAAGTGGTCCAGAACCGACTTCAACCGACGCCGACATGGGCCGTGGCAGAGGTCACCGGCCGGAGCCCGTCGGCTTGACTCGCGGTAAGCCTGTATCGGCGCGGCAGCCCTGCCCGGTGCCACCGCGAGCGGGATAGCCGACAGTCACTCGTCCCCGGGAATCGAGTACACGGTGTAGGTGGCACGTCCGTATGACACTCGCGAACACCTGCACGGATGCACATGATCGTGCCCCGCTTTGCCCACCACCCGACAACACCCCGAAGAAGTCAGTAACCGCGTCCGACGACCATGGCTTCTGGATCGGCAAGGCTGAGTCATCCACTGGGCCTTGTGCGCGGTGCTGGCGAATGCAGCGAACGGGTAGCCCGGCGCGGCCGGCCCGTCTCGCGGCGCCGGCGAGCGGTGACGCCCCCATCGCCTGGGCTCATGCGGCCGGGCAATGCTGCCGCAGGCCCTTGCGACGCGTCGATGGCGTCCGGTCACGTGAGTCGAGGTCGATGGCGGGTGAGGGAGCCGGTCAGTTGCGCTCCGTGAGTACCTTCACGTCCCACGGGCCGAGTTCGACCGACTCGTCGGCCTCGTACGTGAGGGAGGCGAGAACGTCCTCCGTGGCTGTGGGCAGCTGGACGGACACGGGGTTCCACGACCAGTTGTGGAGGAAGCGGACGCGGCGGCCGTCGCGGGCTGTCGCGGAGGTCGCCGTGACGCTCGGGTGGAGGCGCCCCCACGCTCCTGCGGGGGCCGCCCAGTTGAACAGGGCCTGACCGAAGGCCGGGTCGGGCACCGTGCCGACGCAGGTGATGCGGCCGACGCCGTACGCGCGGGTCGTGACGGCGGGCCAGCGGCCGAGGTGCGGATCGTCGTAGGTGGCCAGCACGTCGGCCCCGGCCGGGACGAGCGCGTCCGCCCAGTACTGGGCCATGGCCCCGGTTGACAGGGGCAGTTCGCTATTACCCTGCACCGACACCGGTGTGTCCAGGTTGGTGAATTCGTCGTACGAGACTCCGGCGGGCCCGGAGAGGCGCGCGGGCTGGATGTCGGTGCGGGCCCGGGCCTCGTGATCCGCGTAGCCGGTGCGCGGGCCGATCACCAGGTGCCCGCCGGACTCGGCGTAGGTGAGCAGTCGGTCCAGTGTCGCGTCGTCCGCGGCGTAGAACGCGGGCGCGACGAGGAGCGGTGGCAGGTCCACGGCGTCCAGCTGGTCGGGGTGAACCAGGCGTGCCTGTAGGCCTGCGTCGAAGGCGCCACGGTAGAAGGCGTCGAAGATGGTGGCGTGGGAGCGCTCGTCCGCCGAGCCGTCCGGCTTGGCCAGTGGAGGCTGGCCTTCCAGCGCCCACTTGCTGGGCAGGGAGTACAGGAAGGCGACGTCCGCGTCCGGGGTGAGGGCGGCGACCAGATCACCCACCTCCTCCAACTCTGCGCCCAGGGCGGCAAGTTCGCGGTAGATCCGGCCCGGTCGGCCGCTGTGCGGCAGGATGCCGCCCACGTAGGTCTCGGCGCCGAAGTGCAGGGTGTGCCAGTGCCAGTACTCGATCATCGAGGCGCCCCGCGAGATCAGCGCCCAGGCGGCCTGACGCCACTGCCCGTCGTATGCGGGCTTGTTGCGCCAGGAGCCGCCGATGCTCTGCGCGTTGGTCTCGGTGACCAGGAACGGCTCCTGGCGGGAGGCGTACATGCGGTCGGCGATGCGGTAGAGCGCCCAGGTTCCCTCGTTGGCGGCCGCCGTCTGGCGGGCGGGGTGCGGGTTCGGCAGGGCTAGGGAGTCCTGCATCGGGTAGTAGGGGTTGCCGGCGGTGGCGTCGAGGTTGTGGGTGAGGGCGTCGTCCTCGACTGCGGGGCGGTCGTAGGCGATGCAGGTGGTGACGAACTGGTTGGGGCTCGCGTACTCGCGGATGATGTCGGCCTGCCACTCGATGAACTCGGTGGTGAGGGCTGCCTGGAAGCGCCGCCAGGCGAGGTCGTACTGGGGTTGGGTGTTGCCGTCCGGTGTCCACAGGTCGGCCCACGTCGACAGGCGGTGCGACCAATACGTCAGCCCCCACTCGCGGTTGAGTGTGCCCACGTCCCCGTACGTGTGGCGCAGGTGGTCGACGAAGCGCTGGAACACACCATGGTTGTGGAACAGTTCCAGGCCGGGCTCGTTGTCGACCTGGAAGCCGATGACCGAGGGGTGGTCCGCGTACCGGGCGACGACCTTTCGGATGACGCGCTCGGCGTGGAAGCGGAACGCCGGGTGGGTGTAGTCGACTTCCTGTCGGGAGCCCCAGGGGATCCGCTTTCCGGTGGCGCGTTCGCCGGCGATCTCGGGATATTGGCGGGCGAGCCATGGGGGTATCGCGTAGGTCGGGGTGCCGAGGATCACGGACATGCCGCGCTCGTGTGCCCCGTCAAGTACCGGCTGGAGCCAGTCGAGTTCGAAGCGTCCGCTCTCTGGTTCCCAGGTCGACCACACCGACTCGCCGACGCGGATGACGTTGAAGTGCGCCTCGGCCATGAGGACCAGGTCGTCCTTGAGCCGTTCACTGGGCTGGTACTCGTAGTAGTAGGCGGCTCCGAACAGGACCCGCTGTGGCAGCTGGAACATGGCTCTCCGTGAGGTGTTGAGCGGTCCGGGAGGCGAACCCGAGCGCGGCCGTCCGGCTTGGGGCCTCAGTCGTCCAAGGGCCGGGTGGACTCCCGTACGACCAACTGCGTGGCCAGTTCGACGTGGTGGGAGTCGATCTTCTCCGCGGCCGCCAGTTGAAGGGCGGTGCGCAGGGCCACGGCGCCCATCTCCTGCACCGGGCCGTGGATGGTGGTCAGCGGTGGGGAGGTCACCCGGGCCAGCGGGGTGTTGTCGAAGCCGACGACGCTCAGGTCGTCCGGGACCCGCAGTCCGTGCCGCCGGGCGGCCTCGATGACCCCGGCGGCCAGTTCGTCGGAGGCGGCGAAGATTGCGGTGGGTGCGGGATCGACGGCGAGGAGGCGCTCTCCGTGGTCGATGCCCTCGGCGGCGTGGAACGTGCCGGCGTGGCGGACCAGTTCCGGAAGTACCTTGGCGCCTGCTGCCTCCATCGCGCTGCGGAAGCCGTGCAGCCGGGCCTGGTTGGACCAGGCCGACTCCGTGCCGCCGAGGTAGGCGATGCGGCGGTGGCCGAGGGAGAGCAGATGTGCGGCTGCTGCGTGGCCGCCGGAGAAGTTGGTTGCGCCGACGCTGACGATCGAGTCGTCGGGCAGTGACTCCGGGTCGAGCAGGACCAACGGCATCCGGTACCGGCTGAGGGCTTCGCGGATCGGGGGCGTGAGCGTGTTCGCCGTGACCGCGATGACGGCCCGCCGTCCCGCGGCGGCCAGACCGCGGGCCCAGGCGACGGGATCCGCCGTCGGATCGTGGTCGCCGCGCCGGCCCACCACCACGGCGACGCCCTCACGCGCCCCGGCGTCCACCACGCTCTGAATGATCTCAGTGTGATAGATGCTCAGTCGCTCGGACCCGAAGAACAGCTCCACGGTGGGGTGGGAACGCAGATCGTCGCGGTTTCCCCCGTAGTTGTAGCGGCGAAGGAGCTCCAGCACCTTGTCGCGCGTCGGCTGGGCGACGTCGGGACGACCGTTGATGACCTTGGAGACGGTGGCCACCGAAACGCCGGCCGACTCGGCGACCTTCGCAAGGGTCACGCGTTGAGGATCGGATGCCATGGCTCTCCCGGGGAGTGGTGACAGGGGCAGCGACCCGCCCTGCGCAGCACCGTAGCAGCGAAATAGTTTTCGAGGCGCCGACAGGTCAAGACCTTTTCTATGCAGGGAAATTGACCATGCGGTAGGCATTGACGGACGTGTGGGGCGCCCATAACGTTCACGGCCGGCGCACATGGCAGATAGAAATTTCGATCGCCGACAGGTCATTTTCGGTTCGTCGCGACCGGCAGCTCCCCGCGCGATGTCTTCGCCACCTACCTAAAGAGGCAGGCTCGGAATGAAACGATTCACTCACATCGGTTCGACAGGTCGGACCCCGAACGTCAACGGGCCCTCACGGCGCAGCCTCCTCCTGGGAGCGGTCGGCGCCGGTCTCGCCACGACCTCGCTGGCGGCGTGTGGTTCCGGCGGCTCGGACAGTTCGAGCGGCGGCTCGGAGATCGTGTTCATGAACCAGTCCCGGGGGCAGGCCGCGACGCTGAAGAAGCTGGCCAAGCAGTACACGAAGCAGACCGGCGTGAAGATCAGGATCGATGACGTCGGCCCGACCGACTTCCTGACCAAGCTCCAGTCGAGCTCGCAGGCCCGGAACATGCCGGACATGTACTCGGTGGTCGACGGCCATTCCATGGCGCCCTACTACAAGGCCGGCTGGGCCATGGATCTGACCGACCGGATGAAGGGCGGCTGGGGCGACTCCTTCCGGCCCGCCACGCTCAAGACGTCGACATTCGCGGCGGACAATCCGCAGCATGTGAAGCCGGGCATCTACAGCGCCCACTGGGAGACCCCGGCCTTGGGTGTCTTCGTCAACGCAGGGCTGTACAAGGCCGCCGGTCTCGACCCGGACAAGGCGCCCGCATCCATGAGCGAGTTCATCGATCAGATGCGGAAGATCAAGAAGACGGGGAAGGGCCCCTTCTGGTTCGCGACGAGCCTGTCCAACCAGGTGATCCAGTCGTACGCGTCGAACTACATGAGCGACGAGGAACTGAACGCCACCTTCGTGGGCAAGCGCAGCTGGAAGAGCGCGGGCTGGCGCAAGACGCTGCAGCTCGTGGTCGACCTGCGGGACGCCGGCGTGATAGCGACCGGCTCGCTGCCCAGCGGCAACACCGACAACCCCACCGTGGAGAAGGCCTTCTTCAACACGCAGGGCGTCGCGGCCATCTTCGACGGCACCTCGGCCGTCGGTGTGGCCCGTGCGACCGCTCCGGACTTCACGGATTTCCGGTCCTTCCCGCTGCCCAAGGCCGATGACGGTACGCAGACGCCGCGCCTGGTGGGCGGCGCGGCCAAGGGCGCCGCGGTCAACCCGCGCAGCAAGAACGCCGCCGAGGCGCTGAAGTTCCTCAAGTGGCTGACCGTCGCGAAGCAGCAGCAGGTCTGGGCCGAGGGCGTTCCGCTGATCCCGTCCGCGCGGGCCGTGTCCGACAAGAACATCCCCAAGCAGCTCACCGGCATCGCCGAGGACATCTCGCACATGCAGCTGGTCCAGAACCAGATTCTGGAGCAGGTCAACACCGCACTGCAGAAGGGCACCCAGGCCATCGTCCTCAAGGAGCGCACGGTCGACCAGGTCCTCGGCGACCTCGACGCGGCGCAGAAGAGCGCGTGATGCAGCGCGTCATGAACCCCGTGGCGAGGCGCCCGACGAGGCGCCGCAGTCGCGTGCCGGCGGCCTGGCTCTTCCTCGCGCCGGCGCTGGCCGTCATCGGCCTGTTCACCGTGCTCCCGTTCGTTCAGGGCATCCTGCTCAGCTTCCAGTCCTGGGACGGGGTCAGCCTGGACACGCCCTACGTCGGGCTCGACAACTACCGCCACGTACTGGACGACACCCAGTTCTGGGGCTCGATGAAGAACGCCGTCCTCTACGGTGCGGTCGGCCTGATCGTCGCCAACGCGGTGTCGATGGTGATGGCACTCGCCGTGCACCGGGCCCGCCGCGGCTCCGCGTTCTTCCGCACCGTCTTCTACCTGCCCGGCGTGTTCTCCACCGTGGTGGTGGGCGTGATGTTCTCGTGGTTCCTCGACCCGAACATCGGGATCGTCAACCAGACGCTGAAGACGGTCGGCCTCGACGGTCTGACGCACAACTGGCTGGGGGACCCCAAGACGGCCGTCATCGCGGTCGCCGCCGTGTTCGTCTGGTACCACTGGGGCTTCGGCTTCATCCTCTTCCTCGCCGGCCGACAGGACGTGCCGCAGGAGCTGTACGAGGCCTCATCCCTGGACGGGGCGCGAGGCTGGACCCAGTTCCGGTACGTCACCTGGCCCGGCATGTCCCACGTCACCGGCATCGTCAGCGTGCTGACCCTGCTGGCCGGACTGCAGATCTTCGGCACGGTCCAGGTACTGACCAACGGCGGCCCCGCCGGGCACACCGAAGTACCCACCCTGCACATCTACCAACAGGCCTTCCAGTACAGCGAGTACGGCCGCGCGGCAGCCATGTCCGTCATCTTCGGCCTGTGCCTCGTCGCCCTGGCCTGCGTCCAGCTGTGGGTCTCCCGCAGGCTCGGCGGGGGCACCGACTCCCGGATGGAGAAGGGAAGTTGACCATGAACACACTTCTCGACCGGGCACGGGAGTCCAAGGCGACACCCATGCCGGTGGCGAACCCACGACGGAACCGGCGGCGTTCACGCGGACCACGCGCAGCCCTGTACGTGCTGCTGATCGCCGGGGCGCTCGAGGCCCTGGTGCCGGTCCTGTGGGTGCTCAGCGGCTCCCTGCAGAGCGCCAAGCAGCTCTACAAGGGAACCGACCCCATCCCGCGCCCCTTCGAGTGGAGCAATTTCGCCACCGCGTGGAACGAGGGCGGCTTCAGCCACTACCTCCCCAACAGCCTCCTGTACACATCGGCCGCGGTCCTCGGCATCCTGGTCATCGCGAGCCTGGCAGGTTACGCGCTGGCCCGCATCGAGTTCCCCGGCCGTGGCGCCGTCGTGGGAGCCATCCTCGTCATCATGATCATTCCGCTGCCGGCGTCGTTCATCGCCCAGTACAAGCTGCTGATCGAACTCGGACTCGCCAACACCCGTATCGGCTACATCCTGGTGCTCATCGCGGGCGGACTGCCGATCTCCATCCTCATCATGCGCGGGTTCTTCGCCAGCCAGCCCAAGGAGCTGGAAGAGGCAGCGGCCATTGACGGTGCCTCGCTGCTCGGGACCTTCTGGCGGATCATCCTTCCCCTTGCCAAGCCGGGGCTGATCGCGGTGGCCGTCATTCAGGCCATGTCGGTATGGAACGAGTACCTGATGGGCCTGGTGCTGTTCAACGACAGCTCGCTGATGCCCGTCCAGCGCGGACTCACCAACTTCGTCTCCGCGGATTCTCCGCAGCAGCAGATCCTGCTCGCCGCCTCGCTCATCGCGGTGCTCCCGATCGTCGTCTTCTACGCGATCGCGCAGCGCCACATCGTCAGCGGGCTCTCGGCGGGCGCTCTCAAGTAGTCACGCAGGAACCACTCGCTCACCCGACAAGCAACGACCAGTGAGGAAGTCGCAGTGTCCATAAGAGCTGGAAGAAGTTTGCGTGCCACGCTCGTGAGGGGTTCGGCGGCCGCTTTACTGGCGCTCGCTATAGCTCTGCCCACCGCCCAGGTCGAGGGAACAGCCACCACGTCCACAAACATGGCGACGGCGGCCGACACGTCGAACGGTGCGGGCCAACCACGGGTCAACATCAGCGAGTTGCCGGTGCCGCCGACCGTCCCCGCCGATGGCGAGTGCACCCACCCCACCGGCTGTGTCTCGGCCGACTGGAGTGGCATCGGCACCCCAGGGCCGGCCAGGGACCCGAAGTACGTGTTTCTCGGCATCACGTACGCGGGAGCACCGGAATCCGGTGCGGCGAGCGTGTACCGCGGCAATCAGGTCCTGGTGGTCCGCACCGACGGCAGCACCTTCCCGAACGGTGAGGCATGGAAGTGCATCACCTGCGGGGTGTCCTACGGGTCGGACATCGACACCAGCCAGCTCGTCTACCCACCGGCGAACGAACTGCCCGACCGCAAGCGCGTCCTGGTCAGCAACGGCATCCTGGAGTGCGGCGCCGACGGAGTGAAGTACGCCGTCACGGACCGACGCTGCACCCCCGCCCACACCAAAATCACCCCCATCTACTGGAACGACAAGCCGCTCTTCCAGCGGGACGAGCAGGGTGTCAACAACGGCAGGGAATGGCGGCTGAGCCCCGACGGGCAGCATCTGCTGTTCAACGTCGTCGACTTCAGGGTGCTCAGCATCGTCCCGTACGTCGGCCGCATCGCCTACGACCAGGACAAGGGGCGCTATCACCTCACCAACGTCTCGACGCTCCAGAACCCGGCACCGGCCTTCCAGCCCATGGTCGTCGAGGACGGCAACGAACTGCGCTTCAATCACGCCGGAATGGTCGGCGAACCGCGCGGCTGGACCGCCGACGGACGGGCGACCCTCGGCATCCAGAGCCTGAATTCCGACAGCATGGACGCCTGGGCCACCGACCTGGCCACCGGCACCTCCCGGCCGATCACCCGCAATGCCCACTACACGGACCCGATGGCGATGTCCCCCAACGGCAAGTGGCTGCTCGCCGAGGAGGTCAACGGTTCCGGACGCCTCGACTTCATCTCCGGCCTGCCGGGCGTCCCTCCGCTCACCGCCCAGGCGGGCACCGCCCCGTACGTCTCCGGGATCCGCAACAGCGGCAACCGCCGCTTCTTCTCGCCCTGGCTCGTCGACCCCGCGACCGGCCGCGGCTTCCAGATCAACGCCGGATCCGACAAGAACTGGAACGCCGCCGCCGACCCGGCGTGGCTCGCCGACAGCACGGCCGTCGTCTACACCGAGAACCTGGCCTGTGGTGCGAACCCGACACCCCACCGCTGCGCCGACTCGAAGGAACCCGGAGGCCGCAACAGCCGGCTGATGATCGCCCGCTTCCCGGACTTCAAGCCCAGCGCACCCGTCGCCGCCCCGCCGGTCCCCGACAAGACCTGGGGCCTGCCGTACGACCCGGACAAGGCTCCGGAGCCGCAGCGGCCGGTACCCACCGGCACGTACACCCTGCGCGGAAAGGCACAGGGAGCGGCCACCGTACGCATCACCAACAACAGCGCGGACACACAGACCCTCGCCCTCACCGTCGACTACCGCGACTTCAGCGACGACGGCACGAACATCATCAACGGCACCGAAAAGGTGGAGCGCGTCTCCAACACGACGCTCGGCTGCACGCCCGGCACCGCCACGGCCCTCGCCTGCCTCACCTGGACCGAGGACCTGAAGCTGTCCGGTCGGCACACGGGCACCAAGCGCACAGGCCCCGACGGGTTCACGCTCGGCCCGTCCGCGATGCTCAGAAACGAATTCCAGGCAGTCGGCACACTCACCACCACCATCGACGGAACCACCTACACGCAGCCGGCCAACGGAAGCTGAGCCCAGGCCGATTCGGAACCGATCCGGACACCGGAGGACACAGACCGGATGACTCTCAACACCCCTGACATACCGCACGAGTTGGCGATCGACCACGGAGGCGACCGGTTTCCGGTGTCCGGCAGCCGCCCCCGACTGTCCTGGAAGCCTCCTCGGACCGCCGTGGCGCCGCACGAGGAGTACGACCTGCAGATCCACATCGACGATGAACCGCACTACCACGCCCTGGTGGCCGGCCACGTCCTCGTCGACTGGCCGCTGCGCCCGCTGCGCAGCGGCGAGCGCGTGCGCTGGCGTGTGCGACTCCGCTCGCCCACGGAGGATTCCGCGTGGAGCCGATGGCACGCCTTCGAGGCCGGGCTCCTCGACGCCGACTGGACCGCCTCCTGGATCACCCCGCCCGACGACCCGCAGAACACCCACCTGCCGCCGGGCACCCGCCCCGCACGCACCCTGCGGACCACGTTCAGCACACTGGGCCGCCCCGTACGCGCCCGCCTGTACTCCACTGCACTCGGCGTGTACGAGGCATTCGTGAACGGCGAGCGCGCAGGAACCACCGAGCTCGCGCCCGGCTCGACCTCCTACGACCGCACCCTGTACGCACAGGCCGCCGACGTCGCCTCAGCCGTCCGCCCGGGCCGCAACGACCTCGAGGTCGTCCTGTCCGACGGCTGGTACCGAGGCCAGGTGGGCGCCTTCCGTAAACCGGCCGGCTGGGGGGAACTCCTGGCCGCCCGGCTGGAGTTGCACCTCGAACTCGCCGACGGGGCATCCCAGGTCGTGCGCACCGACGAGACTTGGACCTCCGCCGCAGGGCCCGTCACCCGCGCCGACCTGATGGACGGCCAGATCACCGACCACCTCGCGCCCCAAGGACCTGAGCAGCCGGTTCTTGTCGACGCCGTGACCGCGCCCCCGATCGACTGGTCCCCGGCCCCGCCGATCCGCCACATCGAAGACCTGCCCTGCGCCTCGCTCACCCACCTGCCGGACGGTGCATGGATCGCCGACTTCGGCCAGAACGCCTCCGGTTGGCTCCGGCTCACCGACCTCGGGCCGGCCGGCACCCGCACCGTGATCGACCACGGTGAACACCTCGACCCGGCAACCGGTGACCTGACTACCACCCACCTCGACATCCAGCGCCCCGGCGACCCGGTGACGGTCTTCGTCCAGCACGACGAAGTGGTCTCCTCGGGCACTCCGGGCGAAATCTTCGAGCCCCGCCATACGCTGCACGGGTTCCGCTACGCACGCCTGGAGCGCGGCGACGCCCCACTGGACGCGTCGAGCCTCACCATGCGGGTCGTCCACACCGACCTGCGCCCCACCGGCACCTTCTCCTGCAGCAACGAGGACCTGAACCGCCTGTACGACGTGGCGCGTTGGAGCTTTCGCGGCAACGCCGTCGACGTCCCCACCGACTGCCCGACCCGTGAACGCATCGGCTGGACCGGCGACTTCCAGGTCTTCGCACCCACCGCCGCACGCCTCTACGACATCCATGGCTTCGTCCGCAAATGGCTGCGCTCGGTCCGCGACGACCAGCTCGACGACGGACGCATCGCCAACTTCTCCCCGGACGGACGGCGCATCAAGCTCCACACCGACGAGCGTCTGGACTCGATGACCGGCTCGGCGGGCTGGGGCGACGCGATCGTCCTCGTCCCGTGGCTGCTGTACGAGACGTACGGCGACCGCCGGGCCCTCGCCGAGAACTGGGATGCCATGGTCCGCTGGGTCGAGTGGGCCCTGACCACCGCCCGCACGGCACGGCACCCTTCACGTGTAGCCCGGTCGCCTCAGCCCCTGCCGCACGAGGAGTTCATCTGGGACGGCTCCTTCCACTGGGGGGAGTGGTGCGAGCCGAAGCCCCGCGCCGCGGACGGCTCGCTCCTCGAACCGGAGCAGGACTGGATGGCAACCGACAAGGGCGAGGTGGGCACCGCCTTCCTGTACCGCACGACCGCAACCCTCGCATCGATCGCCGCTGTCCTCGGCCGCCAGAACGAAGGCGCCCGGTACGCGTACCTCGCGGAGCGGATCAAGAATGCGTGGCGTACGGAATTCATCGATGACGCCGGCCGCACCACCGTCGACACCCAGGCGAGCTACGTCCGTGCCCTCACCAACGGCCTTGCCCCCGACAAGCTCCGCGTCCCGGCGGCCGCCCGCCTGGCGACCCTGATCCGCGCGGCCGGAACACACCTCACGACCGGCTTCCTCTCCACCGCCGATCTGCTCCCCACCCTCACTGACACCGGCCACGCCGACCTCGCGTACGAGGTCCTGCTGCAGCGCACCTCGCCGTCCTGGCTCGGCATGCTCGATCGCGGTGCCACCACGGTCTGGGAGGACTGGGACGGCATTGACGACAACGGCGACGCGCACGAATCCCTCAACCACTACAGCAAGGGCGCCGTCATCCACTTCCTGCACACCCACACCCTCGGCCTGCGCCAGGCCGAGGGCTCCGTGGCCTGGGAGCGGTTCGTCGTCGCACCGGTCCCTCACACATCGGTCGAATGGGCGCGCGGTTCCTTCGACAGTCCACGCGGCCCCATGACGGTCGAATGGCGCACCAGCGGCGACCAGTTGGACCTCACCGTCGATGTCCCACCCACGTCCACCGCCACGGTCGTCCTCCCCGACGGCACGGAACGGACGGTGGGGCCGGGACGTCACACAGCCTCGGTCGGTACGCCCAAGGAGACATCGACCGCCGGGAGGTCTCGCCCGGCGGGGGCCCGGGTCGCACCTGACCGGTGACGACCGGGTTGCAGAACGACTCATTCGTGAGGATCGGCCTCCGTACGTGCGGATGCCGATCCTCGGGCCGTGACCGCGCACTTGCGCCTCGCATGCTGAGACATCGCTCGACGCCGATGTCGCCATGACGGTGTCCGAGGCGCAGACGGTATTCATGGCCGACGCCCAGGCGCCCTGACGAGCCGCCACGCTGGCGGGTACGGTCACCGAACCGGCCTGGCGGAACAGGCTCACCTGGAATCTCGTCGCCACCTCCGCTTCGCGCGCATGCGTCAGTCGGCAGGCGGCCCACTGGTGTCCCGTACGACGAGTTTCGGGTCGATGACCGCCTCTCGTACGTCGAGCGCTCCGTCGTCCAGGCGCTCGACCACGAAGCGCACGGCCTGTTCGGCGATGAGTACGGCGTCCTGGCGGACCGTGGTCAGGGCGACGGGCATGAGGTGGGAGAGGTGGCTGTCGTCGTAGCCGACGACGGAAACCTCGCCGGGGACGTCGATGCCGGCACGGGCGAAGGCCATCAACAACCCCATCGCGCAACGGTCGTTGGAGGCGAGGATCGCCGTCGGTAGCGGTGCGCCCTTCTCGCGTTCGGCAACGAGCAGCCGGCCCGCCTCGATGCCCGCATCCTCCGTGTGGCTGCCGGGAATCACCCGCGTCTCGGCGTCGAGGCCGTGCCGGCGCATCGCTGCGCGGTAGGCGCGGCGCCGCTCGGCCGAGCCGGGGTCGCGGCCGCCGTCCACGTGCACGATGCGCTGGTGGCCGAGTTCGGTGAGGTGGTCCATGGCCTGCCGGACGCCCTTGTTGTCGGCCGTGTAGACGCTGTCGAGGCGAGCGTCGCGCACACGTCGGCCGACGGAGACGGTGACGGTGCGACGGCCGAGGGCATCGAGTTGTGCCGGTTCGGAGCGCGGGCCGAGCAGGACGACGGCTTCGCAGCGGTGGGCGAGCAGGGCCTCGATCGCCTGGGCCTCGTCGCGGCCCGGGGCCGTGGCGGAGAGGAGGACGTCGTAGCCGTGTCGTTCGGCCTCCGGGTAGATGCCCTCGACGAGGTCGGCCTGGAACGGCTGATGGACGGTGAACAAGACCCCGAGGGTGCGGCTGCGGCCCCGCGCCAACAGCCGTGCCGCATTGTCGGGCCGGTAGCCGATCTCCTCGGCGACCCGCAGCACGCGGTCACGTGTCTCCTGGCCGGCGCCCGGCTGGTTCCGGAAGACGATGGACACCAGAGCCCGTGAGACGCCCGCCTTCTCGGCGACGTCCGCCATCGTGGGGCGGTGCTTTCCCGGATTTCCCGTTTCGCTCACCTGTGACTCCAGGCCCTCTCGCCGTGCGTCCACGAAATCTCGCGGCAACAACCTATTGACATGACATTTGAACAGGGGTCATCGTACTCGAACTAGAGCGCGCTAGTAGAGCGCGACAGTGGCGGAAATTCCGCGTACTGAGTGCTGCGTGCCGAGCCCTGTTCGTGAGTGAGAGGTCCCCTGCGTGATGTCGTTCGAAGTGCTGACCATGGGTCGGGTGGGAGTGGATGTGTATCCGCTCCAGACAGGCGTGGGGCTCGCCGAGGTCGCCTCGTTCGGCAAGTACCTGGGAGGCAGTCCGACCAATGTCGCGGTGGCCGCGGCCCGTTACGGACATCGTGCCGCTGTGATCACCAAGACGGGCCGCGATCCGTTCGGTGACTTCGTCCGCGGCGCGCTCAACGGCTACAGCGTCGACACCCGCTTCGTCGGGACGTCGGACATCGCACCGACCCCGGTCACCTTCTGCGAGATCTTCCCGCCGGACGACTTCCCGCTGTACTTCTACCGGCAGCCGAAGGCGCCCGACCTGGACCTCCGCATGGACGAGCTGGATCTGGAGGAGGTCCGTGGGGCGCGGATCCTGTGGTTCACCGGCACCGGGCTGAGTGAGGAGCCGAGCCGGTCCGCGACGCGCGCCGCTCTCGCCCACCGAGCGAAGGTCGGGACGACGGTGTTCGACCTCGACTGGCGGCCCATGTTCTGGAGCGACACCGGCCAGGCCCGTACGTACTATGCGCAGGCCCTGCGTCACTCCACGGTCGCGGTCGGAAACCTCGAGGAGTGCGAGGTCGCCACGGGGGAGCGGGAGCCGTACGCCGCCGCGAAGGCGCTGTTGGCGGCGGGAGTCGAACTGGCTGTGGTGAAGCAGGGGCCCAAGGGTGTCCTCGCCATGGACCGGGACGGTTCCGTGACCGAGATCCCGCCGGTGCCGGTGGACGTGGTCAACGGACTCGGCGCGGGCGACGCCTTCGGCGGCGCGCTCTGCCACGGGCTGCTGTCCGGCTGGGACACCCGGCGCACGGTCTCCTTCGCCAATGCCGCGGGTTCGATCGTGGCGGGCCGGTTGGCCTGCTCGGACGCCATGCCGACCGAGTCCGAGGTCGAAGCGAAGCTGAGTGAGGTGCACAGTGCTGTCCGCTGACAAGTCCGCCGGCCGTCGCGCCGGGCGTCGCGCCGGGCGTGCCGAGGGTCGTTCCGCCGGCAGGTCCGAGATGGTCGATCGCATCGTCGGTGCCCGGGTGAACGATCCCGGTGCCGTCGCGGCCGCCGCCGCCCGTCGGGTGAGGGCGACATCGCCGTTCGGGGAACACGGAAGGGTCATGATCATCGCCGCGGACCACCCGGCGCGCGGCGCCAATGCCGTCGGCAGTGACCCGTCCGCCATGGCCGACCGCTTTGAACTGCTCGACCGGATGTGTGTCGCCCTCGAACGGCCGGGCGTGACTGGTGTGTTGGCGACCGCGGACATCCTGGAAGACCTGCTGCTGCTCGGCGTGCTGGACGGCAAGAGCGTCTTCGGATCCATGAACCGGGCCGGCCTCGCCGGGTCGACCTTCGAGATCGACGACCGATTCACCGGCTACGACGCGGAGACCATCGCCGCGATGGGGTTCGACGGTGGCAAGATGCTCACCCGCATTGCACTGGGCGACCCGGCCACCCCCGCCGCGCTGGAGAACACCGCGCGAGCCGTCGACGAGCTCAATGACCGCCGGCTCATCGCGATGGTGGAACCGTTCCTTTCGGCGTGGCAGGAGGACGGGCGGATCCGCAACGACCTCTCCACCGAGGCCGTGATCAAGTCGGTCACCATCGCATCCGGCCTGGGTCGCCGGTCCGCCTACACCTGGCTGAAGCTGCCCGTCGTCGACGGCATGGAGCGCGTACTCGCTTCCTCCACGCTGCCCGCTGTGCTGCTCGGCGGCGAGGTAAAGGATCCCGAGGCGGCCTTCCAGTCCTGGGGCAGGGCCCTCAAGCTCCCCACCGCGCAGGGCCTGACCGTCGGCCGGTCCCTGCTCTACCCCTCGGACGGCGACGTCGCCGGTGCCGTGGACCGGGCGGTGGGCCTGCTGTGAGCACGCACATCGACACCGCCAAGTACCACCTGCTCAAGGGGATGTCGGCGTCCGGGGCCTACGACCTCGACGTCACACCGGAGTCGGCCGGTTGGGGCCACTCCGGTCTCAAGGTGCTCACCCTGGCGCCCGGTGAGACGCACACCTTCCGTACCGGTGACGCCGAGTTCCTCGTGCTGCCGCTGGAGGGATCGGCGACCGTGTCCGTGGCCGGCGACGTCTTCGAGCTCACCGGGCGCAGCGGAGTGTTCGCCGCCGCCACCGACTTCGCGTATCTGCCGCGGGACGCCGAGGCGTCGGTCAGCAGTGCGGGCGGCGGCCGGTTCGCGCTGCCCTCGGCGCGCACTGAACGCACACTGCCCGCCCGGTACGGGCGGCGCGAGGACGTGCCGGTCGAACTGCGCGGGGCCGGCGCCTGCTCGCGACAGGTCAACAACTACTGCCTGCCGGGAACCTTCGAGGCGGACCAGTTGCTGGTGTGCGAGGTCCTCACGCCGGGCGGCAACTGGTCCTCGTACCCGCCTCACAAGCACGACGAGGCGATCCCCGGCGAGCAGTCGGAGCTGGAGGAGATCTACTACTTCGAGATCGACGGAGGCCCCGGCGCCTTCGGCTATCAGCGGGTCTACGGCACCGAGGACCGCCCCTTGGAGGTGCTCGCCGAGGTCCGCTCCGGCGACACCGTGCTCATCCCGCACGGCTGGCACGGCCCGTCGATCGCGGCGCCCGGCTACGACCTCTACTACCTCAACGTCATGGCGGGCCCGGGCCAGGATCGCGCGTGGCTGATCTGCGACGACCCCGCTCACGGCTGGGTCCGCTCGACCTGGGCGTCCCAGGACATGGATGCCCGGCTGCCCTTCGGAGGACAGCGATGAACACCGTACGACTGACCACCGCGCAGGCCCTCGTGCGGTTCCTGGCCAACCAGTACAGCGAGCGCGACGGCCAGGAACAGCGCTTGATCCCCGGCGCCTGGGGCATCTTCGGGCACGGCAACGTGGCCGGCATCGGCCAGGCGCTGCTGCAGGCCTCGGCGACCGGTGAGGCCGATCTGCCGTACTACCTGGCGCGCAACGAGCAGGGCATGGTGCACGCCGCCGTCGCCTTCGCGAAGATGCGGGACCGGCTGTCCGCGTTCGCCTGCACCGCGTCCACCGGGCCCGGCTCCACCAACATGATCACGGGCGCCGCGCTGGCCACCACCAACCGGATCCCCGTCCTGCTGCTGCCCAGCGACATGTTCGCCACCCGCGCCGCCGATCCGGTGCTCCAGCAGCTGGAGGACCCGCGCGCCGGTGACACCACCGTCAACGACGCCTTCCGCGCGGTGTCGAAGTACTTCGACCGGGTCACCCGCCCCGAACAGCTGATCCCGGCCGCGCTCGCGGCGATGCGGGTCCTGACCGACCCGGTCGAGACCGGCGCGGCGACCCTCGCGCTGCCGCAGGACGTACAGGCCGAGGCGTACGACTGGCCGCTGGAGTTCTTCCGGCGCCGGGTGTGGCACATCGGCCGACCGGTTCCCGAGGCGGCCACGGTCGAGCGGGCCGTACGCCTGCTGAGGACGGCGAAGAAGCCGCTCATCGTGGCCGGTGGTGGCGCCGTCTACTCCGGCGCCGAGACCGCGCTGCGGGCCTTCGCCGAGACCACCGGCATCCCTGTCGCCGACACCCACGCCGGCAAGGGCACGGTGCCCTGGGACCACCCATGCGCGGTCGGCGGCCTCGGCTCGACGGGTGCGTACGCGGCCAACGAGCTGGCGAAGGACGCGGACGTGGTCCTCGGCATCGGCACCCGCTACTCCGACTTCACCACCGCGAGCCACACCGTCTTCGGCAACCCCGACGTCACTTTCGTCAACCTGAACGTGGCCCGGCTCGACGCGGTGAAGCACTCCGCCGTGCCGCTGCTCGCCGACGCCCGCCTCGGCATCGAGGCGCTAGCGGAGGCACTCGACGACTGGCAGGTGGCGCCGGAGTACCGGTTCCGCACCCGCCAACTCATTGTCCGGACACGGGAGATCGAGAACGACTGCTTCACGGTCCGCCACGAGCCCCTGCCCGCGCAGACGGAGATCCTCGGCGCCCTGAACGAGACACTGGACGACCGGGCCGTGGTCATCAACGCCGCCGGCTCGATGCCGGGCGATCTGCAACAGCTGTGGCGGGCCCGGGATCCCAAGGCCTACCACGTCGAGTACGCGTACTCCTGCATGGGTTACGAGGTGGCCGCCGGCGTCGGCGCGAAGATGGCCGACCCGTCCCGTGAGGTCGTCGTGCTGGTCGGTGACGGCTCGTACCTGATGATGGCTCAGGAGATCGTGACCATGGTCTCCGAGGGGCTGAAGGTCATCATCGTCCTGGTCCAGAACCACGGCTTCGCCTCCATCGGTGCCCTGTCCGAGTCCCTCGGCTCGCAGCGCTTCGGCACCAAGTACCGCTACCGCGACGGAACATCGGGACAGCTCGACGGCGACGTGCTCCCCGTCGACCTGGCCGCGAACGCCGCCTCGCTCGGCGCGGACGTCCTGCACGCCGACAGCGTCGACACCTTCCGTACGGCGATGGAGAAGGCCAAGGCCGCCGAGCGCACCACGGTCGTGCACGTCGAGACCGACCTGTACGGGCCCAACCCGCCCGGCCACGGCTGGTGGGACGTCCCCGTCAGCGAGGTCTCCGCCCTCGACACCACCCGCGCCGCGTACGAGACGTACGCCGCCCGCAAGCGCACACAGCGCCACTACCTGTAAGGACACCCCACACCGTGAACAGCATTCAGCACTGGATCAACGGCACACACGTTGCCGGGGCCGACACTGGTGCGGTCTTCAACCCGGCCACCGGCCAGGAGCAGGCCCGTGTCGCCCTCGGCACCTCTGCCGACGTGGACGCTGCGGTCACCGCTGCCGCCCACGCCTTCGAGACCTGGTCCGAGTCCTCCGTCGCCCAGCGCACTCACGTCATGTTCGCCTTCCGGCAGTTGCTGGCCGAGCACGAGGAGGAGCTGGGCCGGATCATCTCCGCCGAACACGGCAAGACTGTCGACGACGCCCGCGGCGAGATCATGCGTGGCCGCGAGGTCGTCGAGTACGCCTGCGGCCTCGGCGACGTCCTCAAGGGCAACTACTCCGACCAGGTCTCCCGCGGCGTGGACGTACTGGGCTTCCGCCAGCCGCTTGGAGTGGTCGCCGGCATCACCCCGTTCAACTTCCCAGCCATGGTTCCGCTGTGGATGCACCCGATCGCCATCGCGACCGGCAACACCTTCATCCTCAAGCCCAGCGAGCGCGACCCGTCCGCCGCGAACTTCGTCGCCGACCTGTACCGCAGGGCCGGACTGCCCGATGGTGTCTTCAACGTCGTGCACGGCGGCAAGGACGCGGTCGACGCAATCCTGACGCACGAGGGCATCGAGGCGGTCTCCTTCGTCGGCTCCACCCCGATCGCCAAGTACGTTCACCAGCAGGCCACTTCGCACGGTAAGCGCGTCCAGGCCCTCGGCGGGGCCAAGAACCACGCCGTCGTCCTCCCGGACGCGGACCTGGAGTTCGCCGCCAATCACATCACCGCCGGCGCCTACGGTTCGGCCGGTGAACGCTGCATGGCTGTGTCGGTCGCCGTCGCGGTCGGGGACTGCGCCGACGCACTGGTCGGGGCCCTGGAGCGCAAGGCCCGCGAGGTGAACGTCGGCCCCGGCGACAATCCCGGCACCGACATGGGCCCGCTGATCACCGCGGCCGCCCGCGAGCGCGTCGAGAACGGTGTCACCACCGCAGCCGCCCAGGGCGCCACCGTCGTCGTCGACGGCCGAGGCCTGAAGGTCGAAGGACACGAGACCGGCTTCTTCACCGGCCCCTCCCTCCTGGATCACGTAACAACGGCCATGGACGCGTACCAGCAGGAGCTGTTCGGCCCGGTCCTCGCCGTCGTCCGCGTGGACACCCTCGACGAGGCCATCGCCCTGATCAACGCCAACCCGTACGGCAACGGCACCGCCCTGTTCACCGACTCCGGCGAGGCGGCCCGCCGCTTCCAGCGGGGCGTCAAGGTCGGAATGATCGGCGTCAACGTGCCCGTGCCGGTCCCGATGTCCTACTACTCCTTCGGCGGCTGGAAGGACTCCCTCATCGGCGACTCTCCTGTGCACGGCCCCGAGGGCATCGGCTTCTACACCCGGCCGAAGGTCGTCACCACCCGCTGGCCGCGCCGGGAACAGCAGACCACCGCAGGATTCGCCTTCCCCACCTCCAACTGACCCCACCTCCCAGCGTCCCCCGCTCCCGACGTCACCGAAGGACACAACCATGGCAACGGCGCCAACACCCCTGCGCACCACCGTCGGAAACCTCTGCCTCGGCTCCGCCCCCGACTCCTGGGGCATCTGGTTCCCGCAGGACGACCAGCAGGTCCCGCACACCCGGTTCCTCGACGAACTGGCCCAAGCCGGATACGAATGGCTGGAGTTGGGCCCGTACGGCTATCTCCCCACGGATCCGCGACAGTTGGCGGACGCGCTCGAAGCGCGCGGCCTGAAGGTCTCCGGCGGCACCGCGTTCGGCGCGCTGCACCGACCCGAGGCCTGGGACGAGATGCTGGCCCATGTCCGCCAGGTGGCCACCCTGACCGCCGCCGCGGGCGCCCACCACCTCGTCCTCATCCCGCCCATGTACCGCGACGAGAAGACCGGCGCGTTCACGGAGTCGCCGGAACTGACCGCCGAGCAGTGGGCGGGCTTCGGCAAGGCGGCCGACCGACTCGGCAGGTTGCTGCTCGACGAGTACGACGTCCGTCTCGTTCTGCACCCGCACGCCGACAGCCACATCCAGACGCAGCCCGAGATCGAGCGCCTGCTCAACGAGTCCGACGCGCGGTACACGAACCTGTGCCTGGACACCGGACACGTCGCCTACGGGGGTGGCGACAACCTGGACCTCATCCGCCGCTTCGGCGATCGCGTCGGCTACGTCCACATCAAGCAGATGGACCCGCAGGTGCTCGCCCAGGTCGCCGCCGAGGACCTGTCGTTCGGCGAGGCTGTCAAGCGCGGTGTGTGCGTGACGCCGCCCGCGGGCGTGCCGGACCCGGCCTCCGTCGTCGACGAACTCGCCAAGTTGGATGCCGAGTTGTTCGTCGTGGTCGAGCAGGACCTGTACCCGTGCGCCCCCGACACACCGTTGCCCATCGCCGTACGCACCCGCGAGCACCTCGCCGGATGCGGACTGGCCGGAACCCGTCGCCCCGACCTCACCCGGTAGGAGGCCGCCATGGACGTGAAGGACGACACGCCCACGGCGCCGCCCGCCGGGACCGACACCACGTCGGACCTCGCGGCGAGCCGCCGACTGCGGGTCATCACCGTCATCGCCACCTTCGGTGGCCTGCTGTTCGGCTACGACACCGGTGTCATCAACGGTGCGCTGCCGTACATGAGCGACGACCTCGGGCTCAGCCCGCTCACCGAGGGCATGGTGACCAGTTCACTGCTGCTCGGCGCCGCTCTCGGCTCCGTCGTCGGCGGCCGGCTCTCCGATGCCCGCGGCCGGCGCCGCAACATTCTGCTGCTCGCCGTCCTGTTCTTCGTCGGCGCGCTGGCCTGCACGCTCGCACCCACCACCGCGTTCATGGTGGTGGCCCGGTTCGTGCTCGGCCTCGCCGTCGGCGGCGCCTCCGTGACGGTCCCCGTGTACCTCGCCGAGGTGTCACCTGCGGAGCGCCGTGGCGCGCTCGTCACCCGCAACGAACTCATGATCGTGACAGGACAGTTGCTGGCCTTCACCTTCAACGCGATCATCGCGCGGGTGGGCGGCGAGTCCGGCGGTGTGTGGCGCTGGATGCTCGTGATCTCCACGCTGCCGGCCGTTGTTCTCTGGTTCGGCATGCTGGTGATGCCCGAGAGCCCTCGATGGCTGGCCTCGCAGGGCCGCTTCGGGGACGCGCTGAAGGTGCTGCGGCAGGTCCGCTCGCGGCAGCGCGCCGAGGCCGAACTCGCTGAGGTCACCGCTCTGTCCGTGAAGGACGACGAGCAGGGGCTCGGCGGCTGGCAGGACCTCAAGGCCACGCCCTGGATCCGCAAACTGATGCTCGTGGGCTTCGGCATCGCGATCGTGCAGCAGGTCACGGGCGTGAACACGATCATGTACTACGGCACGGAGATCCTCACCGACGCCGGATTCGCCTCCGACAGCGCCCTGACCGCCAACATCGCCAACGGCGTCATCTCGGTCACCGCCACCTTCGTCGGCATCTGGCTGCTCGGCCGGGTCAACCGCCGCCCGATGCTGATGATCGGACAGCTCGGCACGATCACCGCACTGTTGCTGATCGGGGTGTTCTCCCTGGTCCTGCCGGCGGGCGAGGGACGCGCGTACGCCGTGCTCGCCATGACGGTCACGTTCCTCGCCTTCCAGCAGGGCGCGATCTCGCCGGTGACCTGGCTGACGCTGTCGGAGATCTTCCCCATGCGGATGCGTGCCTTCGGGATGGGCGTCGCCGCGGTGGTCCTGTGGCTGACCAACTTCACGATCGGCCTGGTCTTTCCCTCGCTGGTCTCCGGCATGGGCATCTCCGCCACATTCTTCCTCTTCGTGGTCCTCGGCCTGGTCGCCCTCGCCTTCGTAAAGAAGTACATGCCGGAGACCAGGGGCCGCAGCCTCGAGAACCTGGAGGCGGACCTCAAGGCCCGCTTCTCCTGAGCACCCCCGCTCGGTCCCTCCACTTCAGACATCTCCTTACCCACCCATGCCCCGGGCCGACCGCGCCCGGGGCCCGAAGAAAGGCAGGACACCCCATGACAGTGCGCGTAGGGGTCATCGGCGCCGGATGGATCGGTCAGGAACACATCCGACGCCTCACCGACGTCGTCACCGGAGCCCGTGTCACCGCCGTCACCGACATCGACGCCGAGCGTGCCGCGCAGGCCGCCGCGGGACCCGGTGCTCGTGTGTACGCGGACGGGGCCGCGCTCGTCGCGGCCGACGACGTCGACGCCGTGCTGGTCACCTCTTGGGGCCCCACGCACGCCGAGCACGTCCTGAACGCGATCGCCGCGGGCAAGCCGGTCTTCTGCGAGAAGCCTCTCGCGACGACGGCAGAGGACTGCCTGCGGATCACCGAGGCCGAGATCGCCCACGGGCGGCGCCTCGTCCAGGTCGGCTTCATGCGCCGCTTCGACCACGGCTACCGCCAGCTGAAGGACGTCATCGACTCCGGCCGCGTAGGAGAGCCGCTGGTGGTGCACTGCGCCCACCGCAACCCGACCGTTCCCGAGTCGTACACCTCCGACATGGCCGCCCTCGACACCGCCGTCCACGAGATCGACGTACTGCGCTGGCTCCTGGACGACGAAATCGTCTCCACGCAGGTCGTCACCCCGCGCTCCACGAGTAAGCGGTTCGCTCACCTCAAGGACCCGCAGATCATGCTCTTCGAGACCGCGAAGGGCACTCGCATCGACCTCGAGGTCTTCGTCAACTGTCAGTACGGCTACGACATCCAGTGCGAGGTCGTCGCCGAGGAAGGTCTCGTCCGGCTGCCCGACCCGGCCGCCGTCGGCGTGCGGACGGCCGGGCAGCACAGCACCGAGGTCCTCACCGACTGGGTGGGGCGCTTCGAGGCCGCTTTCGACACCGAGTTCCGCGAGTGGATCGCCGGCGTCGCGGCGGGTGCCGAGCCCACCGGCCCTTCGGCCTGGGACGGCTATGCGGCGACCGTTATCACCAGCGCCACGGTCGAGGCCCTGAACTCCGGCCGTGTCATCCCCACCGACATGAAGCCTCGTCCCGTCTTCTACGGAGGCACCGCGTGAAGATCGCCCTCGACCCGTACATGTTCCGTGCGCTGCCCATCGACGAGATGGTGCGCACCGTCGCCGGACTTGGCTACGAGCACATCGAGTTGTCGCCCCGCGACGACTTCATGCCCTTCTTCCTGCACCCGCGTGCGGACGACGATCGCGTCGCCGAACTCAGGAATGCCCTGCGGACGCACGGCGTGCAGCTGTCCTCCGTACTGCCCCTGTACAAGTGGTCCTCGCCGGACGAGACCGAGCGGCAGGCGGCCGTACGGTACTGGAAGCGCATGATCGAGATTGCCGTCGAGCTCGAAGTGCCGCTGATGAACTCGGAGTTCAATGGTCGCCCGGAGCGTGCCGCCGAGAGCGAGGCATCGTTCTGGCGCTCGATGGACGAGCTCCTCCCGGTCTTCGAGCGCGAGGGCATCGCGCTGAACCTGGAGGCCCACCCGGACGACTTCTGCGAGGAGAACGCCCCGGCCGTCGAGCTGGTCCGCGCGATCAACAAGCCCTGGGTGAACTACCTCTACTGCGCCCCGCACACCTTCCATCTGTCCGGTGCCTCGGACCCGAAGGCCGACATCGCGGCGATGATGCGTCACGCGGGCGACAAGCTCCAGCACGTCCACATCGCCGACTCCTTCAACCACAAGGGCTCGTCCGGCCTGCGCTACATCATGAACCCGCCCGGCACCCCGGCCCGCATCCACCAGCACCTGGACATCGGCCAGGGCGAGGTCGACTGGGACACCTTCTTCGGCACCCTGCGCGAGCTGAACTTCGACGGCGTCGCCACGGCCTGCGTCTTCGCCTGGGAGGAGCGCGCCCGCGAGTCCTCCGCGTTCATGCTCGACCGCATCCGCAAGGAGCTGGCCGTGTAGGGCGTGACGGGAACTCCCGGTGGGGCCGGGGACGTTCTGGAATCCGGGCCGTGTGGAGCGGCGGTGGCGCGGGACGTCGGACGATGAGGGATGGGGCGGTGGGCCGGATGGTGACAAGTGGAACCGGAATCGGTACGGGGGACGGGAGTCCCGGTGGCCGGATCGGGGTGATGGTGCCCCGGGATCTGCCTGCCGGGCAGGTGCTGCCCTTCGCGCGGCGGGCCGAGGAGCTCGGGTTCGACGAGGTGTGGGTGGTCGAGGATCTCGGGTTCCGCGGGGGAGTGGCGCAGGCCGGGGCGGTGCTCGCGGCGACGGGTCGGGTGACTGTCGGCATCGGGATCATGCCTGCCGGTGCGCGCAACGCTGCTTATGCGGCGATGGAGTTGGGCACCTTGGGTCAGCTCTTCCCCGGGCGAGTCACCGCCGGCATCGGGCACGGCATGCCGGAGTGGATGCGTCAGGCGGGTGCCTGGCCGGAGAGTCCGCTGACGCTGCTGCGCGAGTACACCGTCGCCGTACGAACGCTGCTGCGTGGACGGCCGGGCCCTGAGAACGGGCGGTACGTGCAGGTCCAGGGCGTGGTCATCGGCGAGGTGCCGGAGCCGGGCGCCGTCCCGCCGGTGGTACTCGGTGTGCGCGGGCCGAAGTCGCAAGCGGTGGCAGGGAAGTTGGCGGAGGGTGTGCTGCTCGCGGAGCCGGCCCCGCCCGCGTACGTCACCGCGTCGCTGGCGGCCATGGGTGACGAGCCCGATTCGGCGGACCGGCCCCGGCAGGTGATCACGTACGACGTCGCAGCCGTGGACGACGACGAGGCCGTGGCCCTGGACCGGGTCCGGCCCGGCCTCGCCTGGATCGGCGAGCCGGACTGGGCCGCGCACATCGCCCCGCTGCCCTTCGCGGACGACTTCGCCCGCCTGCGTGAACGGTGCGCCACGCGAGAGGAGTTCGCGGCGGCGCTGCCGAAGGAGTGGCTCGGCGAGCTCAGCCTGGCCGGGACCCCGTCCTCGGTCCGCGCCCGCTTGCACGAGCGTTTCCGTGCGGGGGCCACCACCGCCGTCCTCACCCCGGTCGGCGCGGACCCGCTCCAGGCGCTGGAGGAACTCGCGCGCGTGCTGCGCGCCGCCTGACCGCGGCGGCCCGCTCGTCTCACTCCGGTACGTGCGCGGACACTTCGTCGAGTGCCTTCGTCTCCTGCTCGGTCAGGTCGAGCTCGACGGCGGCGAGCAGGGCTGGGAGCTGCTCGACGGTGCGTGCGCTGGCGAGCACGCTCCCACTGTCCCTTTGCCTTGCGCTTGCCGGAAACGCCATACGTGCTGGTCACGCCGTAGGTTGGTACTCGTGCAGGATGCCGTCGAGGCGCCCGCGTTTCCGTATGTCGACACGGGTGGTCTTCTCCGGTTCGGCGATGCGTGAGGGTGGTGGGCGGAGCGGCCGGGCGTTCGCGATGCCTTGATGGGGCCGATGGCCGTTGTGGCCCTCGCGAGCTGGAGTGTCGCCATGCCGCAGCTGTGACGGATGGTCCTGGGACCCGACTTCGGCGTGGACGAACTCCAGAGGGAGATTGTGGGGGCGGTGGAGTCACTTCCCACGTCGTCGGCAACGGGCAAGGGGGCGTCCGCCGGGCGGGACTGAGACCGCCCGGCTCCGGCCGGCCGTGCCGAGGTGTGTCAGGCGGTGGTGCCGCCGTCGGCGAGGAGTGTGCTGCCGGTCATGTACATCGACAGGTCGCTGACGCAGAAGAACGCTACGCGGGCGATGTCGTCGGGGGTGCCGATGCGGCCGACGGGGCTGGTCAGCATCAGCGGGACGCTGTCCTCCTGGAGGGGCGTGTCGGCCTCGGTGGCGGCCAGTTGGTTTCCCTCCGTCGGCACATAACTGGGGGCGACCCCGAGGACTCGGATACCCTGCGGTGCCAGCTCCAGGGCGCTCTGTCGGGTGAGGCCCCGAACCGCGTGCTTCGACCCGACGTACGCGGCGAGGCCGGGCGCGCTGCCCCGGAAACCGGCGGTCGAGCAGACGTTGACGATCACGCCGCCGCGCCCGCCGGCGGTCATGACGCGGGCGGCTTCCCGGGTGCCCACGAGGGTGCCGCGGGCGTTGACGGCGAAGACGGTGTCCCACGTCGCATCGTCCATGTCGGAGATCGGGACGCTGGGGAAGACGCCCGCGTTGTTCACCCACGCGTCGAGGTGGCCCCAGTGTTCTGCCGCGAGGTCGGCGGCGGCGCGCACGCTGTCCGAGTCCGTCACGTCCGTCTCGACGCCCACGGCCTCGGTGCCGTAGCGGCCCGCGAGGTCGGCGGCCGCGGACTTCGCAAGGGGCCCGTCGACGTCCGCGACGAGGACGCGGGCACCGGCCTCGGCGAGTCGGCCGGCTATCGCCTTTCCGAGGCCGCGTCCGCCGCCGGTCACCACGGTGGCACGACCGTCGAGGGAGGCGAGTTCGGCGATCGAGCGGGTCGAGACGTCGGGCATGGACATGGGCATGGCGTGCTCCTCTGTAGGAAAGGTGACGGCCGGGCGGCCGTGGTGGTGGTCACGGGACGGGCAGCGGCCGCGGTGCCGGGACCGCGCACCGGGCATGCAGCGGGCCTGGACCGCCGTCGACGGAGGTGCCGTCGGGCAGGACGACCGTGGCCGTCGAGCCGGGAGGCACCGCGACGTCGATCCAGAACAGGTCGCCGTCGACCGACCAGTCGACGGCGATGGTGCCCTGCGGCCCGTCGAACGTCCCCGACGCCCACGTCAGACCTGCTCCCAGGACGGGCGCCACGATGAACGACTCCCAGGCTGCAGAGCCCGGCGCCTGACGCAGGCCGAGCGTGTGCGTATGCAGGAACCGGACGACGGCGCCCTTGCTGTAGTGGTTCAGCGAGGCAGTGGCGTTGCCGTCGGTGTCGACGCCGTCCCAGTCCTCCCAGATCGTGGTCGCGCCGCGGTCGAGCATGGTGAGCCACGACGGTTCGGTGCGCTGGGTGAGGACGGCGTAGGCGACGTCGGCGTGACCGGTGTCGGCCAGGACGGGCAGCAGGTCGGCCGTCGACAGGAAGCCCGTGTCGAGGTGGTCGTCCGCCGCGCGGATCAGGGAGACCAGGTGCCGCGCCGCCGCGTCTCGGAGGTGTGGCGGGATCAGGCCGAAGGCGAGGGCCCGTACGTAACCCGCCTGTGTGTCCGCGGCCGTACGCCCTTCGCCGTCCAGGAACTCCGTCCGCCAGGCCTCGCGTACGCGCTGGGCGAGTACGGCGTACTGGTGTGCGTCGCGGGGTCGGCCGAGGGTGTGGGCGATCGCGGCAAGCGTGTGGACCGAGCGGTAGAGGTAGGCGGTGCCGACCTCGCCCTTGTCGGCCATGAACCACGCCACGGGGTCGCTCGCCACCGGGTCGATGGGTGTGCCGTCCGCCGCACGCTTCTTCGGCTCGCACCACTCGCCCCAGTGGAAGGTGCCGTCCCACAGGTACGCCTCGTGTGGCAGCGGTGTCACCGAGCGCTCGACGCGCGAGGGGTGACGTGCCGAACTGGCGGCTTTCAGTGCGAAGTTGACCCAATCGACCATCGCGTCCCAGTTCTCCGCGAGGACGAGATCGTCGCCGTACGTCTCGTACAGGACCCACGGCACGTGCACGACGGCGTCGCCCCACCCCGCCGAGCCGGTGATGTGGTCGACCATCGGATCCGGATACTGCTTCAAGTGATTGGGGTCGGGGGAGGAGTTGGCGATCCGGCCGTCCGGCAGCTGGTCGTCGCGCACGGAGCGCAGCCACTTGCGCGAGAATCCGTCGACGTCGAACATCCGCACCGCCGTCGAGACGAACACCTGGTAGTCGCCGGTCCAGCCGAGGCGCTCGCGGGTGGGGCAGTCGGTGGGCACGTCGACGGCGTTGCCGCGAAAGCTCCAGCGGGCGACCTCATGCAGGCGGGTCAGGTCCGGATCGCTGCAGGCGAAGCTGCCGGTGGGACGCAGGTCGGTGTGGATGACCTCCAGGGAGATCGACGACGGGGCGATCTCGGTGCCGGTTCCGGAGCCGTCGTCGCGTCGGACACTGGCGTAGCGGAATCCGTGGACGGTGTGGCGGGGCTCGAAGGCCGCGTCCGCCGTCCCGTCGGAGACGACCTCGTCGCGCTGCACGAACCGCCGGGGTTCTTCGCCGGGCCGGACGCTGTCGAGGTGGTGGGTCGTCAAGTCCCCTGTGTGGGCGTCGAGATGTTCGCCGTGGTCGATCACTGTGCGGGTGCCGGCCGGGCCGAGACCGGTGAGGCGGATGCGGCCCGACGTGTTCTGCCCGAAGTCGACGACACTCGCACCGCTCGCCGTGCGGGTCACATGGATTGGTTCGAGCCGCTCGATCCGCCGCACCGGCGGCGCGGGCGACCAGTCGACCGGTGGGGCCTCGACGGCGTCGACGACGACGGGCAGGCGAGTGGGGCGGAGGGCGGTGAGGTCGGTGGTCTGTCCATCCATGAGGTCGGCGCGTACGACGGTGCTCGGTCGGCACGACCATCGCGGGCCGGTGCCGAGGGCACGTGTCCACCGGCCGTCGGCGTTCTCCATGTGTACTTCCAGGCGGGCGGCCGTACGGGTGCCCCAGCGGGCGGGCTTGCGCCACGCGCCCGTCTTGCCTCGGTACCAGCCGTCCGAGAGCACGATCTCGATGTCGTTTTGTCCCTCGCGCAGGAGGTGGTCGATGTCCTCGGCCTGTGCGTAGAGCGTGTCGGCGTACGACGTCGAGCCCGGGGCGAGTTCGGTGTCACCGACGCGATGGCCGTTGAGGTACACCTCGTAGATTCCGAGGGCGGTGGCGTAGAGACGGGCGTGGGTTCCTGGCCGGTCGAGGACGAAGGAGTCCTGCAGTGTGTACGCGGGCCGGTGCGGCTCGGCGCGGTCGGCGTCGGACTCGGGCGGCGAGATCCAGTGCGCCGTCCAGTCCTGCGCCAGCAGCCCCACCTCGAAGCGGGCCGGCGCCGACCACGGCGACAACGTGGTGTCCCGGCGGCCGCGTACGCGCCAGCTCACCCTGTCCCGGCTGCCCAGGGGCCGCCACGGCCAGGCGACGAACAGATGCCTGCGTGAGGCGGCCTCTACCGGGGGCAGGCCGACGCCGTTGACGCTCGCGTCGAGCACGTAACCGTCCTGCTCCGCCCAGCCTTCTGGCAGCTGCCAGGACAGGTGAGGGCCGGCACCACAGACGACGAAGCCGCCGCCCGTGCTGTCTGTCCTCAGGTTCGTCGGTGCGTGCTCGGACATGGTTCTCCGTATCGCGATGGGGAAGGTGCGGGATAACGGTGCGGGTGCACGTCAGCGGACGGAACGCACACGAGTAAAGATCAACAGGCCGCCGACCAGGGCGAACACGGCGCCGGTGAGATAGAGCGCCGTGTAGTTCTTGACGCCGTCCGTCACGCCGATGGTGATGATCAGTGGGGCGATGAGTGGGGCGAGCGCGCTCGGTATCTTCTGGGAGAACGCGACCACCGCCATGTACCGGCCGGCCTCGGCGCGGTTCGGCAGCACGGCCATCACGATCGCCTGGTCCACGGAGCTGAACAGCGCGATGGCGAGCTGCATGAGCACCGAGCCGGTCATCAGCAGCGGCAGCGAATAGGCGGAGGCTTCCACGACGGCGCCACAGATGAACACCAGCGCGCCGATGAGCGTGAACAGCCGCCTCCGGCCGAGCTTGTCCGACAGGAAACCGCCGCCGACCGCGCCCGCCATCGCCGCGACCATGCCGGTCATCCCGACGACCGCGACGGCCCCGGCGACCTCCTTGACGGGGAGGTCGAGCCGCTGCGCGTAGAAGAAGGTGGCGAACGTCGTGTTGAAGTACAGCCCCATGAAGAAGATGAACCGGCCCAGCCAGTTCCAGCCGAAGTCGGGGTACTTGCGCGGGTTGAAGACGTAGCTCGCCAGGATTTCCTTCATGGATACCCGTGCGGCCGGGGCCAGCGGGCGGGAGTCCGGTTCGGAGCCGCGCAGGGCGAATACCACCGCGCAGGCGAGGCCGAGAAGGCCCGGCAGGACGAAGACCAGGAAGGTGCTTCCGATGGCCGATGCGATGCCGATGCCGATGACCGGCCCCACTTGCCCGGTCAGCCCGGTGAGTCCGGAGACCTTGCCCCGCTGCTCCTCGGGGATACGGTCTGCCTGGAGGGTGAGGATCGCCTGGGATGCCGTCGCCCAGCCCAGCATCGCGAGCACCCAACCGGCACCGATCAGAAGAAGGTTGGGCGCGACGGCGATGCCGGCCAGGGCGAGCAGGCCCAGGGCGCTGCCACCGACGAGGAAGGGGCGGCGGCGCCCCACTCGGGTACGTGTCCGGTCGCTCCAGACGCCGATGAGCGGGCTGGCGAGGAGGAAGACGGCCTGGGCGGTTCCGGTGACGTAACCCAACAACTCCTCTCTGCCCGGCGCGAGTTGATCGATGCGCAGGGTGAGCGTGTACGAGAGGGGGAGGATGTAGGCCATGCCGACGCCGAAGTTGGCGGCCATCATCCAGAAGAGGTAGCTCTTGCTCACCGGCTTCAGGGGCGGTGGCGCACTCTTGGCGTCGGCCTGCTCTGGGCCGGCCGCGGGCAGGGGTTCGTCGTGCACGGTGACTCCGTCGTCAGTCCGTCATCGATCGGTGGCGGGATGGGTGAGGGGGATGGGTGGTGGTGAGTGGCTCAGGGGCGGCCGCGGCGGGCCACATCGCCGAGCCACGCGAGGCTCGGCTTGGGGCGGCGCTCGAAGGACTCCCGGTCCACGGCGATCAGGCCGAACGTCGGTCCCCAGTGCCCCCACTCGAAGTTGTCGAGTGCGGTCCAGTGCAGATAGCCGCGCACGTCGACGCCGTCGTCCGCCGCGGCGAACAGGTGCCGCAACGCCTCGTCCGTGTAGGCGATGCGCCGCACGTCGTCGTCCGTGGCGATGCCGTTCTCGGTCACCAGGATCGGTACGCCACCGGTGACGTCCCAGGTGTGCCGGACGGCCATGCCGAGCGCGTCGGGCCGGTAGGCGGTGCCGACCTGGGTGTTGTCGGGAAGCTGGGGGTGCGGTTCGATGCCGTCCTTGCCGACCCACTGGCTCGAGTACGACTGGACGCCGACGAAGTCGTCACCGCGCGCGGCCTCCAGGTACAGGTCCTCCCAGACGTACTGGAGTTCGGCGAGCTTGTCCTCCGCGCCCGGGCGGGCGGCGAAGGCGCGGTTGGCGACCGTCCAGCCGACGGCGGCGTCGGTGTTGGTGCGCACGATGTCGCGCACCGCGTGGTGTGCCTTGACCAGGGCCTCGCCGATGGTGGTGTCCGGGGCCGGCAGCTTGGGGCGGAAGTCGTTGTCGACGGTCGGGCTCTGCCAGACGTCGGACGCCTGTGCCTGCGCCTGTGACCGGGCCTGTTGTTGCTGGAGCAGCTGGCGCTCCATGGTCATCATCATCGCGAGCATGTTGGGCTCGTTCATGGTGGCGACGTACGGGACATCGCCGAGGATTCCGGTCACCCGCTCCACGTACGAGGCGAATCGGTCGACAGCGCGTTCGCCGAGCCAGCCGCCCTCCTCGGTGAACCAGCGCGGGTTGGTGAAGTGGTGCAGGGTGATCACCGGGGCGAGGCCGAGGCCGAGCGCGGTGTCGATCATCCGCCGGTAGTGGGCGAGTTCGGCGCGTGAGAACTCGCCGGGGACGGGTTCGATGCGCGCCCACTCCACACCGAACCGGTACGAGGTGAGCCCGGCGTCGGCGAGCAGTCGCATGTCCTCCTCGTAGCGGTGGTAGCTGTCGCAGGCGTCACCGCTGCGCTCCAGTCCCGGCACCTGGCCTTCGCGTACCCACCAGTCGCTGTTGATGTTGTTGCCCTCGATCTGGTGCGGGGCGGTGGCGGCTCCCCAGAGGAAGCCGTTCTTCTCGGGCATGTCTCGGGTCCTTCGCGTGGGGCACGTATCGCTGCTCGATCTGGATCTGCGGCGGCGCGCGCTGGGCGGAGAGGGGGAGGAGGTAGCGGCGCGTACGTACGCCGTGTGAGTCGCTCAGGCCGTGGAACGGTCGGGTTCTGGGTTCCTGGCTGCAGAATGTAACCACGGTGGCTACATTTCGGGGAGATTAAACTCCGGGGCGACAGCGGAAGGCAAGACCCGCGCCGGAGTTGTCGTGGATACGTCCTCAACAGCGCAGGAGACAGCATGAGTTCGACCACCGGGACCGGCGCTGGGGCCGACGCGGGGTCCGGCGCAAGGGCCGGTACGGGCACCCGTCGTCGAGGGCCGTACGCGACGACGCCCGCCCGGCGGTTGCAGATCGTGCGCGCGGCCTTGGCGAGTTTCGCCGAGCACGGCTACGAGCGGGCTTCCCTGCGGGACATCGCTGCGCGGGCCGGCGTGACGCACGCGGCGCTTCTGCGTCACTTCTCGGGCAAGGAAGAACTGCTGCTGGCGGCGCTGGCCCAGCGTGAGGCGGATGAAGAGGAGCAGGCTGCCCGGATCGTCGCGTCGGGTACCGCCGGCCCTGCCGTGCTCAGCGCGGTGCTTGCCGACGAGTTCGCGGATCCCGACTATCAGCGCAACTGGTTGGCCCTGGCGATCGCCGCGACGAGTCCGGCCCACCCGGCGCACGAGTTCTTCGCCGGACGCCGCGAACGGATGCGTACGCGCTTCCGTAGCGGCACCCTGCGCACGGCGTACGACAGTCCCGACCTGTCCGCCGACGAGAAGGTGGTCATGGTGCTCGCGATGATGGACGGCCTGCGGATCCAGACGCTGCTCGATCCGTCGCGCGACTCGTTGCGCCTGCTGGAGATCTTCATGCAGACGGTCATCGACCCGGAGGGCGACACCGAGGAGTCCGAGGCCGAATGAGCGTCACGCGGCGTCCGCTGGGCCGGCCCGGAACACCATCCGCAGGAACGACTGGACCGGCCCGACGATGTCGAGATCGTCGTCCAACAGCCACTGCAACTGCAGACCGTTGAGGACGGCCTGCAGCAGGATTGCGGCATGCTCGGGCGCCAGGCCTTCGTGCAGTTCACCGCGCTCCGCCATGTCGCGCATGCCCTCGGTGAATTGCGTGCGCCCCAGGTCGTAGCGCTGGGCGAAGTAGGTGTGCGCCGGATGGCCCGGGCGGGAGGCGGCCGCGGCGAGCTCGATCCACAGGCGCATCAATTCGGGGGCCTGCTGGTGGTGGCGCAGCAAGTCTCCCAGGTATGGCGCCAGTTGATCCATGTCGCCGACCTGCGCCAGGCCGCGCTGCCACTCCTGTGTGTCGCGTTCGGCGAGCACGGCGGCGAGCAGCTCGTCCTTGTTCCGGAAGTGGTGAAGCAACCCGGCGTGGGTGATGCCGGCCCGTTCGGCGATGTCGCGGAGGGAGGCCTTGGTGAACCCGTGCTCCGCGAAGCTGTCGCGTGCCGCCCTGACGATCTCCGCTTGCCTGGCCGCCGTCTTGGCGTACGGCCCGCGGGGTTTTGCCTGGCTCACGGTGCGGTTCCTCCCGGTGGTCGACGGGCCCTGCTGATCGCGGACTCCCTCAAAAACCTACCGAGGGTGGTCCGGGTGCGGCGCACCGCCGCCGGATAACGCTCTGATCACGAAGTCGAACCGCAGGCTTCCCGCCCCCTCCTTGACGGGCTTACGTTCCCTGCAAAAACCAACCACGTGGTAATGGTTGGCTCCCTCGCGGTCTCGATGGACCCGCATCCCGATCCGAGCCGCTTCGGGCCGCTTCGAGAAAGGCACCCATGCTGAAGCCCCGTACCACCGCCAGCCGAGAGCTGCTGAACCTCGACGGCCTGTGGAGGTTCGCCACCTCCACCACCGCCGGTGATCGCCCGTGGGCCGGGCCGCTCGACACCGCACTCGTAGCCGCCGTCCCCGCCAGCTACAACGACCTGTTCACCGACAGCGCGATCCGTGACCACGTCGGCTGGGTCTGGTACCAGCGCTCCGTACGCGTGCCGCGAGGCTGGGACGGTGAACTGGTGATCCTGCGCGTGGACGCCGCGACCCATGAAGGCAAGGTGTACGTCGACGACGTACTCGTCGCCGAACACATCGGCGGATACACGCCGTTCGAGGCAGACATCACCGAACACGTCCATGCGGGCCGGGAGTTCCGCCTCACGATCGGCGTCAGCAATGAACTGACCAACACCACCATCCCGCCTGGCCGGATCACGGTCGCCCAGGACGGCCGCCGCAAGCAGACGTACCTGCACGACTTCTACAACTACGCAGGTCTCGCCCGTTCCGTGTGGCTCTACAGCGTGCCCTCCGTCTACATCGAGGACATCGCCGTCGTGACCGGCCTCGACGGCACCACAGGCACGGTCGAGTACGAGGTCGAGGTCAGCGAGAGCGCCGAGGTGCGCGTCCGAGTGCTCGACGCGACGGGCACCCAGGTCGCGGCGGCCGACAGCGCGAACGGCACGCTGCGCCTGGAGGACGTGACGCCGTGGCGGCCAGGGGCGGCATACCTGTACGAGCTGGTGGCCGAGATCGTCGACGGGGAGGAGATCCGTGACGTCTATGCCCAGCCGTTCGGCGTCCGCACCGTCGAAGTGCGCGGCACACAGTTCCTCATCAACGGCGAGCCCTTTTACTTCACCGGCTTCGGCAAGCACGAGGACACCGCTGTACGCGGCAAGGGGCACGACGACGCCTACCTCGTCCACGACTTCCAGCTCATGGAGTGGACCGGTGCCAACTCCTTCCGCACCTCGCACTATCCGTACGCGGAGGAGGTGATGGACTTCGCCGACCGGCACGGCATCGTCGTCATCGACGAGACGGCGGCCGTCGGCCTCAACCTCGCTGTCGAGGCCGGCCTCACGGGCGCCCCACAGCGCCCCACCTTCTCGCCCGACACCATCAACGACGACACCCGCGCCGCCCACGCACAGGCGATCCGCGAGCTCATCAACCGCGACAAGAACCACCCCAGCGTGGTGATGTGGTGCATCGCCAACGAGCCGTCCTCCAACGAGCAGGGCGCCCGCGAGTACTTCGAGCCGCTCGTCGCTCTCACTCGTAAGCTCGACCCCACCCGCCCGGTCACCTACGCCGCCGTGATGTTCGCGACGTCGGACAACGACCGCATCGCCGAACTCTTCGACGTCTTGTGCATCAACCGCTACTACGGTTGGTACATCGCGACCGGCGACCTCGCGGCGGCCGAGACATACATGGAGGGCGATCTGCGCGGCTGGGCCGAGAGGTTCGGTAAGCCGATCGTCATGAGCGAGTACGGCGCGGACACCATGCCGGGCCTGCACTCGGTGTGGGACCAGCCGTGGACGGAGGAGTACCAGTCGGCCTGTCTCGCCGCGAGCCACCGGGCGTTCGACCGGATCGAGGCCGTCGTCGGCGAACACGTCTGGAACTTCGCCGATTTCCAGACTTCGCACGGCATCCACCGTGTCGACGGCAACCGCAAGGGTGTCTTCACCCGTGACCGCAAGCCGAAGGCGGCCGCGCACGAGCTGCGGCGGCGGTGGCAGGGCCTCGGCGGGCGCAAGCCGTCGTCGGAAGAGCAGGGGGAACAGGGAGGACAGGGGCAGCGGCCCGATGTGAGGTGATCCGCCTCCTCACTGCTCGGTTGTCTTTGCAGGTGCACAACCGGGCGCGCCCTCGCACTGCTGGAGGAACTGCTCCACGAAAGCCAGGGCCTCGTCGTGCCGCGTCGTCATGCCCATCGCACGCTCCATCATGAGGTTTCGGCCGAGCGCGTTGGTCAGGACGAGCAGCACGGCCGGTGACATCCCGGCGGGCAGCTCGGTGCCGGACGCCGCCAGGCCGCGCGTGAGCGCCTCCAGCTGGGCCTCCCGGTAGCGCTCCGCGTGGGCGGCCAAATCGGCGCGGATCGACTTGCGGTGATTGGCCAGCGCCGCGAACTCGGTGGTGAGCGCGTTACCGGGGTGGCTGCTCAGGCGCCAGAGCGCGCGTAGCGGCTGCGGTCCGCTCAGGTGGCGGGTCACCCGCTCCAACTCGTCGTCCGCGCGCCGTCGTAGCACCGCGAGGAAGAGGTCGTCGAGCGTGCGGAAGTAGTAGAGGACGAGCGCCGGGGCCACTTCGGCCTCGCGTGCCACCTTCCGTACGCCGACGGCCGCGTACCCCTCTTCCAGCATCAGCCGCTCCGTGATGTCGAGCAGGAGCAGGCGCGTCTTGGAGTTCTCGGTGCCCATGCGGCGGGGGCGGCTGGGAGCAGTCATGCCGTCATTGTGCTTGACGCTCCCGGAACGCGGGTGTTAAACAGTCGTTCAGCACTTCGGTTAAACACTCGTTCAGCATCTGGCGTTTCAGCACCTGAGCGGAGGAAAGTACCGATGGCATCAACCGTGGACGACGTGGCCTACACCGGCACGCGCACGCTGCGCGTCGAGGACGCACGACTTCTGACCGGCGCCGGCACCTACGTCGACGATGTCGTGCGGCCCGGCATGCTCCACGCCTGTTTCGTGCGCAGCCCGATGGCGCGGGCCCGCATTCTCGGCATAGACGCCGCCGAGGCACTCCAACTCGACGGCGTGCGGGCCGTGTTCGTTGCTGCCGATCTCAACCCGGAAGTGAACGAGCAGTGGTACACCCTCAATGGGCGCGACGACCCCGACACCCCCCGGCCGCCACTGGCCGAGGGTGAGGTCCGGTTCGTCGGGGACCCGGTGGCGATGGTCGTGGCCACGGACCGCTATGTCGCCGAGGACGCAGCCGAGTTGGTGATCGTCGACTACGATCCGCTGACCCCGGTCGTCGACTACGCCACCGCCCTGGACTCCGCGGAGTCGGTGCACGCGGACCGGCCGGGCAATCTCGTCGGTGAATTGGGCGGGCGCCCCATGGCCGACCTCGATCCCGTCTTCGAGCGGGCACCGCATGTCGTCGGGCAGACGCTGCATCAGCAGTCCCATGGCCCCGTGCCCATGGAGACCCGCGGCATCGTCGCCGAATGGGCCGCGGCCGGCGGGGAGATGACGGTCTGGGCGGCCACCCAGTCCCCGCATGAGGTGCGGGCCTTCTGCGCGCGCCTGCTCGGGGTCGACGAGCACCGGGTGCGCGTCGTGATGCGGGACACCGGAGGCGGGTTCGGGCAGAAGGTGCTGCCGCAGCGCGAGGACATGTGCGTCATGCTCGCCGCCACCAGACTGCCGGCCGCGCTCAAATGGATCGAGGACCGGCAGGAACACCTGCTCTCCGCCGGACAGGCCCGCCACGAGCACGGCGAGGCCCGCATGGCCTTCGACGACGACGGCCGGATCCTGGCCGCCACCCTCGACCACGTCCAGGACGCGGGCGCCTACCCGACCCCGTCACCCGTGCAGAGCGGCATCGCCGTGGGCATGCTGTTCCCCGGCCCGTACCGCATCCCCGAGGGTACGTTCCGCTCCCGCTTCGTGTTCTCCAACACCAGTGGGCGCGTGGCCTATCGGGGCCCGTGGCAGTACGAGTCGATGTCCCGCGAGACACTGCTCGACACGGCGGCGCGTCAACTCGGCCTCGACCCAGTCGATTTACGCCGTCGGAACATGCTCGGCCGCGACGAGCTGCCCACCGCGAACTTCAACGGCATGCCCTACGACCACATCTCCCCGCGCGAGACACTCGAGCAGGCGCTGAAGATCCTCGACTACGACGCGTTCCGCGCGGAGCAGGATCGGGCCCGTGAACAGGGGCGTTACCTGGGCGTCGGCACATGCACGTACGTCGAACCGACCGCGGGAGCCACGCCGTTCCACGCCACGGAGGGCGCCACGATCCGTATCGAACCCTCCGGCAAGGTCAATGTGTACGTCGCCGGGGGCTCGTGCGGCAACAGCCTGGAGACGACGGTCGTCCAGCTCACCGCCGACGCACTGGGTGCCGCCATCGAGGACGTCAGCACCATCCAGGGCGACACGGCCGTCACTCCGTACGGGGCGGGGACCGGCGGCAGCAGGTCGGGGCCCATGACAGCGGGAGCCATCGCTCAGACGGCGGGAGCGCTGCGGACACGCATCCTTGCCATCGCCGCACACCGCCTCGAGGTGTCCGTCGAGGACGTGGAGTTCACGCGGGGGCTCGCAACGGTGAAGGGCGGCGAAGGGAGCCTCACCCTCGCGGAGATCGCCGACATCGCCTACTACCAGGTCCACGCCCTGCCGCCCGGAGTCCCCGCGGGGCTCGAGGCCAGTGGCCGTTACCACTCCCCGCACCTGATGATCTGGGCGAACGCGACGCACGTGTGCACCTGCGAGGTCGATGCGACGACGGGAGAGGTGAAGCTGCTGCGGTACATCGTCAGCGAGGACTGCGGCCCGATGATCAATCCGAGTGTTGTGGAAGGCCAGATCTTCGGCGGCACCGTCCAGGGTATCGGCGGCGCACTCTACGAGGAGCTCGCCTACGACGAGGACGGCAACCCCGTCTCGACCACCTTCATGGACTATCTGCTGCCCACGGCCACCGAGGTCCCGGTCATCGAGGTTGGCCACGTGGAGACGCCCGGCCCAGGGCCCGGTGGATACAAGGGAGTCGGCGAGGGTGGTGCGATCGGTTCCGCGCCGGCTGTCGTCAATGCGGTGGCCGACGCGCTCGCGCCCCTGGGGGTGCGCATCAGCCGACTGCCGCTGACACCTTCGTCGGTCGTCGGCCTCATCGAGGAGGCCCGTGCACGGCAGGAGACGACCCGGTGAAACCGTCGGCATTCACGTACCACGCACCCGCAACGGCAGCTGAGGTGGCCTCCCTGCTGCAGGATTTGGGCGACGAGGCGAAGGTCATCGCTGGCGGGCAGAGTCTCGTCCCCATGCTGGCGCTGCGGCTCGCGTCGTTCGGGCACCTCATCGACCTCCGCCGCCTCGACGAGCTGCGCGGCATCGAGCGGCGCCACGACGACACGGTCTGGATCGGGGCGGGGACGACCCAGGCCACCGTGCAGCGCTCCGAAGCAGTGCGCGCCGCTGTCCCGCTGCTCGCACGTGCCACACCGTTCATAGGCCACTTCCAGATCCGCAGCCGCGGCACCGTGGGCGGGTCCCTCGCGCACGCCGACTCGGCGGCCGAGTACCCGGCGGTGGCCCTGACGCTGGACGCGGAGCTGGAAGCACTCTCGCCGCGCGGCCGCCGCACCATTCCCGCCGTGCGCTTCCTCACCGGCATGTGGAGCACTGAACTGGCCGACGACGAGCTGCTCACCGGCATCAACGTCCCTGTCTGGCAGGGGCGTTGTGGCTTCGCGATCGAGGAATTTGCACGGCGCAGCGGGGACTTCGCCATCGCCGGGGCCACCGTCGCGCTGCGGGTGGACGGTGACGGGCGTCTCGACCGGTGTGCCGTCGGTCTGTTCGGACTCGGCCCGACGGCGGTCCGGGCCGGGGGAGTCGAGGCCGAGCTCCTCGGCTCCGATCCGAAGGAGGCCGACGCCGATGACATAGGCCGTGCCGCGACCGAGGGCCTCGAATCCGTCCCCTCCGACCTGCACGGGTCGGCCCCCTACCGCACCCGCGTCGGCGCCGCCATGGTCGCTCGCGCCTGGCGCCGCGCCGTACAGGAGGCACTGCATGGCTGACGGACAGACCACCGAGAACACCACGGTCGACATCCACGTACGCGTCAACGGGACCGGCCGACGGGCGTCTGTTCCGGCTCGGCTCACCCTGGCCGACTTCCTCCGCGTGAACTGCGGCCTGACCGGCACCCATCTCGGCTGCGAACACGGCGTCTGCGGCGCGTGCACCGTGCTGCTCGACGGGGAGGGGGTACGAGCCTGCCTCGTGTTTGCCGTGCAGGTCGATGGCGCCGAGGTGACCACGGTGGAGGGAATCGCCGGGCCCGACGGAGAACTCTCCACGGTCCAGGCCGCGTTCCGAGAACACCACGGGCTGCAGTGCGGGTTCTGCACCCCCGGTCTCATCGTGTCGGTCACCGCTTTCCTGGCCGAGAACCCCAAGCCCACCGACGACGAGATCCGCGAGGCGCTGACCGGGAACCTGTGCCGCTGCACCGGCTATCAAGGGATCATCAAGGCCGTACGGGCCGCCGCCGAGGAGTCCGCATGAAGCTCGAGAACACCTTCGGCATTCCGGTTGCCGTGGAGGATGCCTGGCGCGTCCTGCTCGACGTCGAACGCGTCGCCCCCTGCGTGCCCGGCGCGACCCTCACGGACAGCGCCGGCGATGAACATCGGGGCCGCATCAAGGTCAAGCTGGGGCCGATAGCCCTCACGTACTCCGGCACGGTCACCTTCCGGACCCGCGATGAGACGGAACGGGTCGTGGTCCTTGAGGCGGGCGGCCGAGAGGTGCGCGGGAACGGGACGGCAAAGGCCCTGGTGACCTGCCGTCTCAGCGCCGCAGGTGGCGACCGGACCGACGTACATGTGGAGACGGAGCTCAACGTCACAGGAAAGCCGGCTCAGTTCGGACGGGGTACCCTCGCCGACGTCTCCGGCGCCCTGATGGACCGCTTCGCAGCGAACCTGGCAGCCGAGCTGGCCACAGAGCCGACTGCCGAGAGAGCAGACAACTCCGTGGAGACCGAGGCCGAAGCCGGCTCGGCGTCGGTCGCCGCCCCGCTCGACCTCATCGACGCGGTCGGAGCCGGGGGCGTCCTCAAGCGGACCGCTCCCATTGCCCTGGCCGCAGCACTCCTGCTCCTCGCCCTCGGCCTGCGCGGCCGACGTCGGCACCACCGCTGACCGGTCTGCCCGGCCAGAGACAGCACCTCCCCATCCTGCTCACCCACCCAGGAACGAGGTTCCCCATGCCCGAACGAGCTGGACGAGTCGAAGGAAAAGTCGCGTTCATCACCGGTGCGGCGCGCGGCCAGGGACGCAGTCACGCGATCCGCCTGGCCGAGGAGGGCGCCGACATCATCGCCGTCGACGTGTGCAAGCAGCTCGACGGCGTCAAATTCCCGATGTCGACGCCGGAGGACCTGGAAGAGACCGTCAATCAAGTGCAGAAGCTGGGCCGACGCATCCACGCCGTACAGGCCGACGTCCGCGACCACGACGCTCTGAAGGCGGCGGTGGACGACGGCGTGGAACAGTTCGGGCGCCTCGACATCGTCTGCGCCAACGCCGGCCTCGGCAGCGACGGCGCCCGTATGCACGAGATGGACGAGAAGACCTGGCGCGACATGATCGACGTCAACCTCACCGGCGTCTGGCTCACCACCAAGGTCTCCACCCCGCATCTCATCGCGGGCGGCCGCGGCGGTTCTATCATCCTGACCAGCTCGGTCGGCGGGCTGCGCGGGCACGCCAACATCGGCCACTACATCGCCGCCAAGCACGGCGTCGTCGGCCTCATGCGCACGCTCGCCTGGGAGCTCGGAGAGCACAACATCCGGGTCAACTCCGTGCACCCGTCGCAGGTCAACACCCCGATGGTCATGCACCAGGGCACGTACAACATGTTCCGCCCCGACCTGGATAACCCCACCGTCGACGACTTCGCCGAGGCCTCGCAGGTGATGCACCTGCTGCCCACACCGTGGGTCGAGGCGCGCGACATCAGCAACGCGATCCTCTACCTGGCCTCCGACGAAGGCCGCTTCGTCACCGGCACCACGACCGTCATCGACGCGGGAGCCATGCTGAAATGACCTCCAAGGACACCGCGACAGCCACCCCAACGCCCACCGCCGACCCCGTGTACTGGGACCCCTTCGACGCGGCGTTCGCCCAGGACCCCTACCCGATCTACGCCCGCCTGCGTGAGGAAGCTCCGCTCTACTACAACGAACAGCACGACTTCTACGCGGTCAGCCGGTACGCCGACTGCCAGAGCGGCCTCGCCGACTGGCAGACGTTCTCGTCCCGGCGCGGCGACATCCTGGAGATCATCCAGGCGAACGTCGAGATTCCGCCCGGCACCCTGATCTTCGAGGACCCACCGGTTCACGACCTCCACCGCCGCCTGCTCGCCCGTGTCTTCACGCCGCGACGCATTGCCCAACTGGAGCCTCAGATAAGGGCGTTCTGCGAGAGGGTCCTCGAACCCGTCACCGGCGTGGAGCGCTTCGACCTCGTGGAGGCCGTCGGTGCCGAGATGCCCATGCGAGTGATCGGCATGCTGCTCGGCATCCCGGAGGCCGACCAGCCGACCTTCCGCGACCGGACGGACGCCACGCTCGACACGACCGGCCGCGGCAGGCTCGACCCCTCGGAGATGCTGAACACCGAAGGGCTCCAGGAGTACATCGACTGGCGCAAGAACCACCCCTCCGACGACCTGATGACCGAACTCATGACGGCCGAGTTCGAGGACGAGAAGGGGGTGCGGCGCACCCTCACCGACGAGGAGGTCCTCACCTACTGCACGGTGGTCGCCGGAGCCGGGAACGAGACGACGGGCCGCCTGATCGGCTGGTTCGGCGCCGTCATGGCCCGCTACCCCGAGGCCCGGCGCGAGCTGGTGGCCGACCCGTCCCTCATCCCGGGCGCCATCGAGGAGATCCTCCGCTTCGAGCCGACCGGCCCGTTCACCGCCCGGTACGTCACCAAGGACGTCGAGTTCCACGGCGGCACCGTGCCGGCCGGCAGCGCCCTCCTCTTCATCCAGGCCGCGGCCAACCGCGACCCCCGGCGCTTCCCCGACCCGGACCGTTTCGACATCCACCGGGTCACCCAGCACATGTCGTTCGGAGTCGGCGCCCACTATTGCCTGGGCGCGGCGCTCGCCCGCCTCGAAGGCAAGGTGGCGGCCGAGGAGATCCTGCGGCGCTTCCCGCGGTGGGACGTCGACTGGGAGGGCGCGGAACTCGCCCAGACCTCGACCGTACGCGGCTGGAAGACGCTGCCGCTCGTCATTCCGGGAGCATGACCATGGGGGACAACTGGAAGGTGACGGTCGACCCGCGGGCATGTGTCCGTACAGGACTGTGCGCGGCCTCCGCACCGAAGCACTTCCGCCTCGACGAGCGCGGGCAGGGCCGCGCCGTCGCCGACACACTGCCCTCTTCCGACGAACTCCTTGAAGTCGCCGAGTCCTGCCCGATCGAGGCGATCTCGGTCGTCGACGCCGGGACGGGGGAGGCGATCTTCCCGCCGGAGCCGTGACCTCAAGGGGCTGGAGGGGGCACCGCACGGGCAACTGCAGGGGCCCTCGCCGCGGACTCGCGGCGAGGGCCCCTGCTTGCGCGCGGCAGGCATCACTCGGGCCTGGCCTCCCATGCCGCCTCCACCGCGTCGGCGAGCGCGTCGCCCTTCGCGAAGCCGTAGTAGGCGGCGAACTGCAGGACGATCTCGTCCATCTCTGCCTTGGTGACATCACCGGAGTGGAGCGCCGCGGTGACATGCGAGCGCAGGGGCACCGGTGAGTCGTCGAGCGCGACACAGGCGACGGTGACGATACGGCGGTCCCGGCGGGCCAGCCCGGGGCGCTGCCAGACGTGCCCGAACACGAAGTTCAGGATGCCGGCGTGCCGGTACGGGGAGGTCGGCGGCGGCGCCGGGGTGAGATTGACGTCGACGAACTCCTCCACCCCACGCTCCAGCCTCTTCTCAGGGTCCGTCGGGCCCAGGGAGTCGTGCGTCAACTCCGGCCAGGACGGCGTCGGTTCACCCCGTTCACGATGGATGCGGTCCCACTGGCGACCGACGGCACCTTCGAGATGCGAGGCCTTGGGCCAGCCGCAGTACACCGCGAAATGCAGGACGAACTCCAGCATCTCCTCAAGGCCGATGTCACCGCTGGCGAGCGCCGCGTGGACCTGCTCCTCGATCGGCTCCGGAGCGTCGGCCGCCGCGACACATGTGAGCGTGACCCAGCGGCGGTCCCGCCTGCTCAGGCCGGGTCGGGACCACACCTGCGTGTCCAGGAAGTCGTGCGAGGCGCGGGCGAACGGTGTTTCGGCACGACTGTCGTGACGAGTGTTCATGGGTTCCTCCGAACGGGACTCGACGTAGGGGGGGACCGGGCCATCGCGGTCCCTCACGCGCGGATGAAGACGTTCTTGGTCTGGAGGAACTCGTACAGGCCTTCCCTGCCGCCCTCGCGTCCGTGACCGCTGTGCTTGTACCCGCCGAAGGGTGCGCCCGGCGGCTGTCCGGACGCCCCATTGACGTGGACGGTGCCGGCCTGCAACTGCGGTACGACGCGCTGCACCCGGGACACGTCACGGCTGTAGAGGACAGCTCCCAGACCGTACGGGGTGGAGTTGGCGAGCTCGACGCCCTGCTCCTCCGAGCCGAACGGGATGACCGACAGCACGGGTCCGAACACCTCGTGCCGTGCCACCTCGCTGTCCGGATCGACATCGGCCAGGACCGTCGGCTCGACGAAGAAGCCGTCGCGGTTCTGTCGCGGCAGCTTGTCTCCGGCGACGGCGTGACCGCCGGTGACAAGCCGACTGCCGCCGCTCGCCTGCTCGATGACCCCGAGGATCCGATCCCGGGCCGCCGCCCCGATCACGGGGCCGAGGGCGGTGGTCGGCGCGAAAGGGTCCCCGACCGTGAGGGCCGAGGCGGCCGTCGCGGCGGCCTCGACGACCTGTTCGTACACGTCGCGATGGGCGAGCAGGCGGGTGGAGAGGTTGCAGCCCTGGCCGGACAGGTTGAAGCAGGAGCGGACCGTCTCGGCGACGGCCGCGTCGACGTCGGCGTCCGGGAACACCACGCTCGCGGTCTTGCCGCCGAGTTCGAGCAGGACCGGCTTGAGGGTGTGGCGCGCGGAGTCGAGGATCTTCTTCGCGGTGGGTATCCCGCCGGTGAAGGAGAGCATGTCGACGTCGGGGTGGCGCACGAGGTGTTCCCCGGCCTCGGGCCCGCCCGGCAGGATGTGCAGCACCCCGGGCGGCAGTCCGGCTTCCAGGGCGATCTCCGCGAACCGGGCCACGGTGAACGGGGCGAGGTCGGGCGACTTGACGACGACGCAGTTGCCGGCGGCCAGGGCGGGCGCGATCTTCATGCCAACTGACATGATCGGGCCGTTCCAGGTCAGGATGATGCCGACGACGCCGTAGGGCTCGGGCACGGTGTAGTCGAGACCCGGCACCATCACCGGGCTCGGCGGGATCGTCGCGCCCTCGATCTTGTCGGCCCAGCCGGCGTAGTACCCGAACCAGCCGGAGCACAGGTAGGCGAGTGCGGACGACATGCTGATCGGGGCGCCCAATTCGAGGGTGTTGAGGCGGCCGAGTTCGGGGACGTCGGCCAGCATCAACTCCTCGACGCGTTGCAGGATCCGTCGCCGCTTGTCCGGGGACATGGCTCGCCACTCGGGGTGTGCGGCCCGGGCGGCGGCCACGGCGTCGTCGACCTCCTGCGGCCCGGCCAGCAGGACGGAGCCATTGACGCGACCGGTTGCGGGATTGACGTGGTCCACCGCGCCCGCGGATGTCTTGTCGTGCCACGTGCCGTCCACGAGGGGTCCGGTGACGCCGAGGTCGCCGGTCGCGGCAGGATCTGCGCTGGAAGGAGCGGGAGTTGGGTTCATGGGAGAGCCGCCTCAGTCTCGTTCTCGTACGCGTGCGGACATGGGTGCAGAAAGGGGTGGGGGCGCAGCACCGACGTCACAGTCGGCTGACCCAGCCACCGTCCACGCTGATGGTCTGCCCGTTGATCCACTCACCGGCGGAGGAAGCCAGCAGGAGCAGCGTGCCGAGCAGGTCCTCCGGGGGCGCGGACTTCTTGCCGGGGATGGCCGAGGCGAGGGCCGCGCGGGCGGGATGGTCGGCGGGCAGACTGCGGAACCCGGGCTCGTTCTCCACGAGGCCGGGCGCGATGGCGTTGACGTTGATACCCAGCGGCCCCAGTGAACGGGCAAGCCCCACCGTGACGTTGACCAGGGCGAGCTTGCTCACCCCGTAGATGCCGCCGCCCATGAAAGCCCCGGCGGAGACCTGGTTGATGATCCGGCCGCCGCCGCGCTCCACCATCGAGGCCTTGACCGCACCGGCGCAGATGATCGCGCCCAGCACATTGACCCGCATCACGCGGTCGAACCACTCGCCCGGCAGGTCGAGGAGATCCACCTGCGGGATCTCCGCCATCAGCGCGGCGTTGTTGACGAGGATGTCGATCCCGCCGAACGCGTCGACCGCCCGCGCGGCCATGGCGGCGGCCGCGTCCCGATCGGTGATGTCGACCGGCACGCCGACGGCACGCAGGCCGTCGGAGGACAGGGACTTGGCCGAGCGTTCCGCGCCCTCACCGTCGAGATCGGCCAGGACGACCCGGGCACCGGCCTCGGCCAGGGCGCGGCCGTACACCTGCCCGATGGCTCCGGCGCCACCGGTGACGACGGCGACCTTGCCGTCCAGACTCATACGGTCGAGTGTGCTGCTGCTCATCAGACGTCCTTCGTCAGTCGGGACAGGTGTCGGGAGAGGTAGGCGTCGACGTCCGCGCCCAGGTCACGCAGCTCGTCGGCGGCTTCCGGAGCGGTGAGGAGGAGGAAGCGGTCCTCACTGACGCCGTCGGCGACGAGCTCGCCGACCGACTCGGCGTCCACCACGGGGAAGGCGGGGCCCTGCGGCGGCGCGGGCTCGCCGTAAAAGGTGATCTGCTCGACGATGTTGGTGGCTACGCCGGCCGGGCACAGGCAGGAGACCCCGATGCCGCGCGGCCGCAGGTACAGCGCGAGAGCTTCGGAGAGTCCGACCACGGCATGCTTCGTCGCCGTGTACGGAAGCCGGTCGAACCCATAGGGCAACAGACCCGCTGTCGAAGCGGTGTTGACCACGTGTCCCGACCCCTGCTCAAGCAACAGAGGCAGGAACACCACATTGCTGCGGACCACGCTCAGCAGGTTCACGTCGATCACCCGCTGCCACGCGTCGAGGGGAATGTCCTCCACGGGGCCGACGGCCAGGATCCCGACGTTGTTCATGACCAGGTCGACGCGGCCGAACCGGTCGAGGGCGAGGTCGCGTACGGCCTGCAGGTCGTCGACGCTGGTGACGTCGCAGGCCCCGGCGACGGCCTGTCCGCCGACCTCCGTGCACTCCGCGGCGACGGTCCGGGCACGCTCGCGGTCGAGGTCGGTGACCACCACGCGGGCGCCGCGCCGGGCGAAGGCGAGTGCGGCTGCTCGGCCGATCCCGCTGCCGGCACCGGTGACCACCGCCACGGCGTTGTGCAGATCGATGCTCATCGAACGACCGCTCCTTCATACGAGGTGGCAGATCAGAGAGCTCAGGGGTGGAGCGGGAGCGCCAGATCCTGAGGCGTTGTGTCCCCGAGCGCGGCCAGCGTCGTCGTGGACACCGGAGCTTCGAGGAAGCCGACGACACCGTCGAGAAGGTCGTTCACATGGACGGCGAAGGGCAGCACATGCCGATCGTGTGCGCGACTCTGCTCCCGCTCGGATCCGGCATGCACGGAGAAGGCCAGTGCGTGGGCGATGCGGTGGCCGCGCAGTGGCTCGGGAAGCTGCGGAAGCAACTCCCCGGCCCGACGCCGGAATTCACTGGTCGGTGCCAGCAGCTCGGGGGAGAGCCGCTCAAGGACATCGCGTCGCCCATGTTGCTGCAACTTCGCGACGAAGCTCAGATAGTGGCTGCCGTTCCGCTCGCCCTGCTCGAGCACGGGCACGACATGGCACGCCACCCAACTCCTGAGGTCGCGCGGACGCCGCTCGGCCACGAGTGCCTCGCGCCGCCGGTTCAGATCGGGCAGGCGGTACTCGAAGATCGCCTGGACGAGCTGTTCCTTGGACCCGAAGTGGTATTGCACCGCTGTGTTGTTGCCGTTTCCGGCGGCCGCGCTGATCTGTCGCAGGGAGGCACCGTCGAGACCGCGCTCGGCGAAGAGGTGCTCGGCGGCCAGGAGGATCTGCTCTTTCGCGGAAGGCTGCACCACGACACCGGACCCGTTCGAGAGGGAGGTATTTCAGTGGGGAGAGCGTGATTTCCGTCTGACGGGAATCGAAGCATGCTGCTGGAGTGAAGTCAACTGCCTTAAATGGCAATCATGCTGCACTGCTTCAGAGTCTTCGACATAACCACGGCGGCGGCCGAGGGTGCTTCCGTGCTCGCCGTCGATCTGGAACCGCCGCCGCCCGATCTGCGGTCGGCGCGCCCAGAAGTCACGGCTGGAACTGCGCCGTTGGGGACCCAGGACGCACCCACGTTCCTGAGGAACGAAACCTCGGGCAGATCCGCTATGCGGAGGCGCCGGTCACTCGCCGAGGTGGAGCGCGGCGGCAAGGAGTTGCCGTGCCAGCTCATCGGTCGATGCAGCTCGCCGACCGCCTACAGGTCCCACAATCCCGCACAGCCAGGACCTGGAACGACATGGAGACGGCCGTGATTCTCCCAAATGGGGAATGCGTCCAGGCGAAGCGTCGCGCTACTCGAGGTCCTTGAGGCTCTTCCCGACGTCCTTCAGCTCCATCGGCCGTCCGTAACGCCCCTTGAGCTTGTACGACGTGATGTCGCAGCGGTAGGCGCCCTTGTTCGGACCGAAGTCGGCCGGATTCCAGCCGTCGGTGGTGGCCTTCTCGATGTTCATGCACTTCACCGGGGCGTCCTGGACCGCGAGGTTCACGGGCGCCTGGAGGCCGCCGCCGGTCCAGGAGGTCTCCTTGCGGGCCGCGTCATGGAGGCACTTGCGGGTGAGGTCGTTGCCACAGCTGGTCGCCGACTTCGCGAACAGGAGCCAGGCGGAGATCGACTTGATCGCGGGCAGGGTGACCCGTTTCCCGGGCGCGTACTTCTTGAACAGGGCCAGGGCCTGTTCGGTCGCCGGGTTCGAGGACGCCCTCTCCATGGGGTGGATGCCGCTGACATCGGCGAGGTTGTTCTGTGCGGCCATGACCTGGGAGCCGGCCAGTTCGGTGAACGCCGTTCCGTAGGCGTTGCTGTTCGCGTCGATCCAGTCGGGCTTGTAGTTCATGGCGGTCAGCTCCTGCTCCAGCTTCGCCAGCGAGGAGAAGTCACCCATGAACACGAGGCCCTTGACCTTCTTCTCCTTGATGGCCTGCGCGTAGGGCGTCCAGTTGGTGACTCCGGAGGCCGGGTAGAGGTCCGTGTAGGAGGGCTTCGCACCTCGGGACGTGAAGAACTCCACGCGTTGTTCGAGGGAGACACGGGTCACGGGTGAGTCGCCGGAGATGATGCCCACGGCGTCCGCCGAGTCCGGGTAGGCCTCCTTGATCAGCCAGTCGTAGAAGCCCGCGTAGCGGAAGTACGAGGGGCCGCCGGCCTGCATCGACAGCTGGAGGTCCGCGCCCTCGTTCTGGCGCTGCACCGTCTGCGCCGGGAAGTCCGGCAGCAAGCACTTCAGGCGGTCCTTCACACCGAGCCCGTCCAGCGCCGCGCTGCCGCCGGCCAGGGCGAAATCGGCGCGGCACGCCTCGTCGACCCGTTGGCGCACCTCCAGCATCTTGGTGTCACGGACCTTCGGCACGATCTTGCGGCCGTTGACGCCGCCCGCCTCGTTGCACCACGACGTGAATGCCTTCGCCGCGTCGGCGAATTCGGTGTTCTTGGTGAAGCCGACGTCCGACATGACACCGACGTGGATCTCCTTCGCGGTGACACCCTGGGCCGGGGAACCGCTCGGGTCACCGGGGCCGCACACGTTCTTCAGGTCGCCGAAGTCGCCCGAGGCGGGGGCCGCGGGCGCCTGGGCCGCGGCCCGTTCCCCGTCTTCGGAGCCGCCGCGGCTGGGGCTGTCGCCACGGGTGGAACATCCGGCCGCGAACAGCGCGGCGACCACCGTCAGGGCGGTGATGGTCCTCTGAGGCTTCACGAGCTGTCCTGCCTTTCGGGGAAGGGGCTCTCTGAACGATCTGCGGGCGCACGGGATGTCAGCCGCCGCGCGCCGCCACCAGCGCCCCGCGGTTCACCTTCGTCGCCGCGCTGCGGGGCATGACGTCCACGAACTCGGTCGTCTTGGGCAGCTTGTACGCGGCTAGACGCCCACGCGCGTAGGCGACGACCTCCTCATGGGTGGGCGGCGCCGCGGGGTCCGTGGGCTCGATCAGGGCATGAACCCGGCGGCCCCACTCGGGGTCGTGCAGGCCGATGACGACGACGTCGGCGATGGCCGGGTGGTCGATGAGGGCCGCCTCGACCTCGGCGGGGAAGATGTTCGCGCCGCCGCTGATGATGATGTCGACGCGGCGGTCGAGGAGGTACAGATAGCCGTCCGCGTCGACGTGTCCGACATCGCCGGCGGTCTGGAAGCCGTCGGGCGTCGTCTTCAGGTTCGGGGCGTCGCCCAGGTACTCGTAGCCGTGGTATCTGGGGGAGCGCAGATAGATGTCGCCGTTCTCACCGACCGGCACCTCCTTTCCGTCGGGGTCGAGGATGCGCAGCTCGGTCGCGCGCAACGGTCGCCCGACACTGCCCTGGTGCGTCATCCACTCGTCGGCGCGCAGGGCGGTGATGCCGAGGCCCTCGGTCATCCCGTACGCCATGATGATGCGTTCCGCGCCGATCAGACCCGCCCAGCGGTGCACGAGCGCCGAGGGCATGGGGGCCGCGCCCTGGAGGATCCATTCCAGGCTGGACAGGTCGCGGTCGTCGATCCCGGGCAGGTCCGCGATGCGTTGCAGCATGGTGGGGGTGGCGGTGAACGTCGTGACCCTGTGCCGCTCGATGACGTCCACGACGCGGGCCGCGTCGAACTTCTCCATCACGACCAGCCGGTCGCCGTCGAACAGGCCGAAGAGCGTGGTGAATCCGTTGGCGTGGTACATCGGCGCGAGCACGAGAATCGTCTGCGGTCGCGGCACCGGGGCCCACGACTCCATCAGCGGGGTGCTGAATGCGGGGGCATGGACGGCGGGCCGTGCGGTGAGGATGACCTTCGGAGTACCGGTGGAACCGCTGCTGCAAATGCCGTGTGCGTAGGGGGACATGATGTCGAGCGGCAGGATGGGCACATGCGCGGCCGCCGACGCGTCGATCCACGCCAGGTCGTCGGCGTCCAGGTGCACGCGTGCCCGGACGACTTCGCGCAAGCGCCCCAGCTCCCACTCGGGCAGATCCCAGCGCACCGGCACCGGCACCGCCCCGAGCTTCCAGGCGGCGAACACACCGAGGATCAGCTGCGGCGAGTTGCGCAGTGCGAGCGAGAGGCGGTCGCCGTCACGAAGGCCCCGTGCGGCGAGCGCACCCGCGAGCTGGTCCGAGCGACGGTCCAACTCCCGCCAGGTGAAAGCAGATTCGCTGCCGTCCAGGGCGACATGGCGCAGTACCTCGGCGCCCGTGCAGGACGCCGCCAGTTTTCTGATCAGGTGGGCGATGCCCGTTCCGCTTTCCATTGCCGTATTCCTCCGCAGACGGTGAGGGGTCGATCGGGGAGCCGCGGCGTCAGACGCCGAGCAGGCCGAAGCTGTCGTGCCACGCGACTGCCTGGGCGAGCCGTCCCGCGTGCCGTTCGGTGATCGGCCGCTCGACGGCCCGTGTGATGCCCCACAGGAAGAAGCCGTAGGGCAGGTGTGCCCGGTACGCCCACCACGCCTCGTCCCGCCCGGGCGGCGTGCCGCCGTGCGCGGCGAGCCGGTCGAGGTAGTGATCCAGCAACTCCCGCTCGCAGTTCGCGCGTTCATCGGGGTGGAGGACGGCGGCGAGGTGGTAGCCGACGTCGAGCGCCCACACTCCGTACTGCACCACCTGCCAGTCGATCAGTCCGGGCGAGCCGTCGGCCGTGGCGTAGACGTTGCCGGTGTGTACGTCGCCGTGAACGAGGCAGCGCGGGTGTGCGGGCGACCGCTCCGCGAGGGCGCCCATCGCGGGGAGCAGCCGGTCGGCGCGGCGCACATCCGCCGGGATGCCGGGTGCCCGGCCGTCGTCGAGCTGGGCCTGGAGCCGGTCGACACCCATGTAGCGGGTGAGTGAGGTGAGTCGGGGCGGGAAGGCGGTGGCGAGGTCGGGCCGGTGTTCTTTGTCGTCCGCGGCCCCGCCCAGGGGTTTCGCGCCGTCCCATGTCGCCGCGTGCAGCGCCGCCAGCTGATCGAGCGTGCCTGCGGCCTGGTCTCTGCCGAAGCCCATGAGAGGGTCGCCGAACCGGGCGCCGGACGTCACCAGATCGTGCATGAGGAGCAGCGGATGTCCGGAGTCCTCGTCCACCTCGGCGTGCACGCACGGTGGCGTCCGTACTGGCAGCGACGCAGCGAGCAGCCGGTAGAAGTCGACCTCCGCGCGCGAGGTGCCGCGCTGCCGGGAGGCCGGATTGAAGTAGGCCTTCACGCACAGGGCGGGCGGCGCGTCGCCCGGCGCGGTGCCGGTCTCCCCGTTCTCGTACGAGACGTCGAAACGCACCTTGGTGGCCACCGTCTCGATCCGCTCGGTGATCTGCGTCGCGGTGACCGTGGCACCCGGGTGCCGCTGCCGCAGTACGGCGGTGAGCCATGGCGGCGAGAGTGCCACCGATTCGTCTTGCGGCGCGGGGCCGCCGGGAAAGGTCATGACACCTCCATGGATCCGGCCGCCCGGCCCGTGCCCGTCCCCGGGCTCGACCAGCCCAGTAGCCGGCGCGAACGCTCGATGAACGGGTTGGGGCGCCCTGCGGCGGGCAGCTTCATGGAGCGGCGCGTGTGCAGCGCGAGCAGGCCCGCCTTGAGCCCGGCGAACACCTCGTGCCAGTGCAGGTGCTCCACCGGGAGGCCCGTCAACTCCCTCCACAGGTCCAGGGTTTCCCGCCGGGTGCCGAGCCCGTCGAGGCGGGGGACGTCCTGCTCGACGCTGTGGATGTCGTCGAAGAGCAGCCACCAGCCGAGGTCGGCGATCGGCCCGGCGAGCGAGGCCTGCTCCCAGTCCATGACTCCGACGACTTCGTAGTCCTCGTCGAACATCATGTTGCCGATACGGGCGTCTCCCCACGACAGCCCGGGTGTCGAAGTAGGCGGCCGGGTGGCGGTCACCCAGGCGAAGAGTTCGTGCACGGTATCGGGGATCTCGTCCTCCAGTGCCCAGTCGGCGAACCGGCGCCAGTACGTGAGCTGTTGCTCGTCGCCGGGCGTTCCCTGGCCGGAGTCGTGGAGGAAGGCGAAGTCCTCGGTGGGCGCGCCGTGGATGGCGGCGAGCTGGCGCACGGCACCCTCCCACAGGGTGCGTCGCTCAGCGGGTGTCGCCCCGGTGAGCCAGCCCGTCGCGTTGTACACGGGCATGCTCACCGGCACCCGGCCGCGCATCCGGCGCATGACGTAGAACGGCCGGCCGAGCAGGGCGGGATCCTCCTCGTACCAGAGCGCCTCGGGGACCCGCACCGTGCCGAGGCGGCGCAGCGCGACCAGCATGTCGTACTGGAGCCTGAAGCGCGGATCCAGGAACATCTGGTGCTCGGGCGCGGGTGCCACCCGTAGGACGAGTTCGTGCGAGCGCCCCGCGGCCCGCGCGTCGAAGAGGATCGTCTCGTTGGAGACACCGGCGCCCAGTGGATACACCAGGTTCTCCACGTGTACGTCGTCTGTGCCGAGGCGGGCGGTCAGCCACGGGCGCAGCGAGTGGGCGGCCGCGTCGAGATCGCGGCCCTTGGCAAAGACGGGAGTCTCGCTCATGATTTCCCCCTCTCCTCGGCCGGCCCGTCGCCCAGGGGCAGCCCGCCGAACGCGGCCAGGCAGAAGGACCACAGCCGCCGGGCGACCTCCTCGACCGGCTCCCGAGCGGTCGCGAACGCGTAGTGGTGGTAGACGGAGGTGACCAGCTTCATGGCGAACCACGCGTCGTGCTCGGGATCACGCGTCCGCAGCAGGCCCTGCTCGGCGGCCTCCCCGAGTTCCACCGCGAGGAGATCGCCGAACGGCTGGGCGATCCGCGCCATCTCGTCGGGGAACAGCTGGTGCAGCCGCCAGTGTTCGGCGGTGATGAACCGCGGTCCGGTCCGGTCGCCGTCTCCGTGGAGCGCGTCGAGCGTCCTGGTGATGTAGAAGCGCAGCCGGGCCACCGGGTCCGGGAGGTCGCGCGCCTGCGCCCGCATGCGCAGGGCCTCTTCGGCGATGATCTCCTCCACGAGGGCCAGCAGGATGTGGTCCTTGCTCGGGAAATGCCGGTAGATGGTCTGCAGCGCGACGCCGGACTCGCGGGTCAACTCCTGTGTGGTGAAGGCGCTTCCTTTCTCCCGGACGAGCCGGTGCGCGGCCCGTGTGATGGACTGCGCCTGCTGGACGCTGCGGGCCCGTGACCGCTGCACGGAGGGGGAGCGGTCGGCCGCGTGGTCCGCCCACGTCGTGGTGTTCGGGTTCGACATGTGTCCGGCCCTACGTTTCCTTGGTGGGCGTCAGCACGACGACGGGGATGAGGCGGTCGGTGCGCGCCTGGTAGGTGTCGTAATTGGGCCAGTAGCCGTTGACGAGCCGCCACAGACGCGAACGCTCGGCGGCGCCGGTGACGGCCCGCGCGACGACGGGGATGTGCTCGCCCTTGACCTGGATCTCCGCCTCAGGGCGAGCCACCAGGTTCAGGTACCAGGAAGGGTGCTTCGGCGCCCCACCGGTCGAGGCGACGACCAGGTAGTCGTCACCGTCCCGGCCGAAGATCAGAGCGTTGGTGCGGGGGGCGCCCGTCCTGCGCCCCGTGGTGGTGAGCAGCAGGATGGAGACGCCGTTCCACTCGTATCCGACCTCGCCATCGGTCTCCAGGTAGCGGGCCACGTGCTCGGCGCCGGTCAGCGTCAAATCCGGTTTGTGGTAAGCGGGTTCACTCATGCGAGTCCCTCTCCTCGGGGGGGTGGAAGACCACCGGGATTTCGGTGGCGCCCCGCTCGTACAGCCCGATGAAGCGCGGCGGCGCCGCGTCCGGGGCGAGCCGCAGCCCCGGCAGCCGGTCCAGGAGCGCGCCGATCCCGACCCGTATCTCGGCGCGCGCCACATGCATCCCGAGGCAGACGTGCGCGCCGCCGCCGAACGCGAACGACGGGCGCAGCTTTCGCGTGATGTCGAACTCGTCCGGGCGGTCCCAGCGCGCCGGATCCCGGTTGGCGGCGCCGATGCACAGGTGCAGGACGGAACCCTTCGGCAGGTGGACGCCGTGGAAGTCGATGTCGCGCGTGACATACCGGGAGAACATCGGGTCCGTGGGTGTCCAGCGCAGCGCCTCCTCGATCGCCGGGCGCAGCAGCTCCCGGTCCTCGCGTACGGCGGCCAGTACGGCGGGGCGCTGGAGCAGGGCCGTGAGCGTGATGCCCATCTGCTTCCACGTGGTGCCGGAGCCCGCGGTGAGCAGGAGGATGGCGAAGGAGTAGATCTCCGCGTCGGACAGCCGGTGTGCGATGCCGTCCTCGTCGGTCATCTCGGCTTCGACCAGGACGCTGATGAGGTCGTCCTGCGGGTGGGCGCGGCGGGCCGCGACGACCGGTGCGAGAATCTCGACGATGCGCTGCGGATCACGGAGCGCGGCACGGATGTCGAGGGCCCGCTCCACCGAGACACCGAAGCTGCCGGTGATGGTGAGCACCGGGATCGCGGCGCAGAAGTCCACATTGAGCTCGGCGCTGCCGTCGCCTGCGAAGGAGTCGATGAGCAGGTGGACGGTCCGCTCGATCCAGTTGCGGATCCACCACTGGGCCTTGCCGGGCACGAACGACGGCTGGACGAGCGCGCGGTAGCGGCGGTGTTGCGTGCCGCCCATCGACAACATGCTGTTCTGCGCGGCGAGTTGACCGGTCCGCGGATCGATCGGGGTAGGGGAGGCGGCGAACACATCGGGGTTGCGGTACGCCTCGTCGCACGCGGCATAGCTGAACGCGGAGAAGTGCGGGCGGTCCGGGTACGGCAGCCCCTGGAAGTGCGCGGGCCCGTCGTAGCCGGTGAGTTCGTGGACGGTTCCGGGGTGGACGGGAGCCTCGGCGCGCAGCCGGTGCCAGGCCGGGTAGGGGTCGTCGCGATAGCCGCCGCCCACCTGGGCGAGGTACGCGCCGCGCAGGTCGAAGAGTTCGCGGACCCGGTCGCGGTCGAGGGATGCGAGTGTGGTCATCGTGTCACCTCGCCACGTATCCGCCGTCGACCGGCAGGACGACACCGGTGAGGTTGGCGGCCCGGTCGGACACCAGGAAGACGGCGGCCTCCGCGCAGTCCTCCGCGGTGATGGCCCGCCCCAGCGGATGGCTCTCCGCGACCCGTTGCACGGTCCTGTCCAGCGCGTCCGCGTCCGAGGCGTCGAGCCCGCCCGCCGCCATGAAGTTGGTCAGCGGCATCCCGGCGGGGCCGATGGCGTTGGCGCGGATGCCGAACGGCGCGCCCTCGATGGCGACGGCCCGTGTGAGCTGGTGCACGGCCCCCTTGGTGGCCCCGTAGACGGAGCCGCCCCAGGCCACGAGCCCCGCCACGGAGCCCGTGTTGAGGATGACGCCACCGCCCTCCTGCCGTTTGAACTGGAGGACGGCGTGCTTGCAGCCGTGGAACACGCCGGTGAGGTTGACCCCGACGAGACGCTGGAAGTCCTCGGCCGTGTGATCCTCCAGCTTCGCTCCCAGACGCGGAGTCGGGATCCCCGCGTTGTTGAAGACGATGTCGAGCCGGCCGAAGCGCTCGACGGCCGCCGCGACGGCGGCCACCACGTCCTCCTCGCGGGACACGTCGCAGGCGACGGTCGCGGCGACGCCACCGGCCCTCTCGATCCGGCGCACGGTCTCCTTCGCGGCGTCGGCGCGGATGTCGGCGCAGACGACGCGGGCGCCCTCCTCGGCGAAGCGCAGCGCGGAGGCCGCGCCGACACCCGACCCGGCGCCCGTGACGAGCGCGGTCCTTCCGTCGAGCAACACGTGGGTCACCGTCCTTCCTCGTCGGCGAACTGCGGGTCCGGCGTCAGGCGCAACGCCTGCGTGGGGCACCCCTCGACCGCCGTGCGCACCTCGTCCAGCGGCTCGGGCGGCCCTACGACGACGGCCTTCGCGTCCTCGTCGTGGGCGAAGGTGTCCGGGGCGTAGACGACACAGATGCCGGTGCCGAGACACCGCTCCCGGTCGACGACGACCTGCGGGCCGGTCATCTCAGGCCTTCGCCGCGGTGCGGGCGGGCGGTTCGGCCGGGGTGAACCTGTAGAGGCGCTCGGCGTTGCCGCGAAGGATCTTGTACTGCCGCTCGGGCGACAGATGGGCGATGCGGCTCTTGACGAGGTCGATGCAGTTCGGCCACGTCGAGTCGGAGTGCGGATAGTCCGTCTCGCACATGATGTTGTCCTCGCCGATCTCGTCGATGCTGGCGATGCCGTGCACGTCGTCGATGAAGCAGCCGTGGACGTGCTCGCGGAACGTGGCGCGGATGTCGAGGGTGTCGAGGTCGACGGCGCCGCTGCCCGCGTGGTCGTTGAAGCGGACACCCCGCTTGACCCAGTGCCGCTGCGTGTCGAGGACCTGCTCGGCGCGCTCCAGGAAGTACGGCATCCAGCCGATCTCACCCTCCGACAGGGCGATCTTCAGGTTCGGGAAGCGCTGGAACATGCCGCTGAACAGCCAGGACAGCATGGCCCCCGAGGTGCGGGTGGCACCCCAGGCGAGGTTGGCGAGGAACGGGGCGTCGGGCGCGATCTGCGGCACCGTCGAGGACGAGCCGACGTGCATCGAGACGACCATGCCCAGGTCGTTGGCCGCGGCCATCACCGGGTCCCAGTACCGGTCCTTGTCGTGGATGGTGGGAAGGCCGAGTGGGGCCGGGTTCTCCGAGAACGCGAAGGACGTCGCGCCCTTGGCGGCGCAGCGCTCCAGTTCCTTCGCGGCGAGTGCCGGGTCCCACAGGGGGATGAGGACGAGGGGGATGTAGCGGCCGGGGGCGGCGGCACACCACTCCTCGATGATCCAGTCGTTGTAGGCCTTCAGGCATACGAGACCGAAGCCGCGGTCGCTCGCCTCCATGAACAGCTGCCCGCAGAACCGGGTGACCGTGGGGAAGCACAGCGAGGCGAGGATCCCCGCCCGGTTCATGTCCTCGATGCGGGCCTTCGGGTCGTAGCAGCCGGGCCGCATCTCGCTGTACGGCAGTGGCTCGGGGCTGAACTCCTCCTTCGACTTGCCGACCACGGCGCTCAGCCCGGAGCTGGGGAAGCGTTTGCCGTCGTAGACCCAGCAGTCCATGCCGTTGTCGTCCGTCACCATGTGCGGGGCGCGGTCGCGGTCGGCCTTCGGGACGCGGTCCACCCACAGGTGGGGCGGTTCGAGGATGTGGTCGTCGACGGAGATCAGCCAGTCGAGCGAGCGGCCGGCCGTGACGTCCTGTGCGGTGGGGGCGGTGGATGTGGACACGGGTGCTCCTTCAACTCATAGGTTTATTAACGGAGTTCGCCGATCGCCAGGTGCTTCACTTCTTGGAACGCGCGGATGCCTTCGGTTCCGCGCTCGCGGCCGAGGCCGCTCTGCTTGTAGCCGCCGCCGGGGGCGTAGGCGCTGAAGACGGCGGTGTTCACGTTGACCGCCCCGGTGCGCAGGCGCCGGGCCACGGCGGTCGCGGCGGCGGTGTCGGCGCCGTACACCTGCCCGGACAGTCCGTAGCGGCTGTCGTTGGCGATGCGCACGGCGTCGTCGGGGTCCCGGTATCCGAGGACCGCGAGGACGGGGCCGAAGATCTCCTCCTGGGCGGCGGGGTTGTCGTTGCCGGGCAGGTCGAGGACGGTCGGCTCGAAGTAGTGGCCGCGCGCGATGCGCGGGTCGAGGCCCCGGGGCCGGCCGCCGCCGTGCACGACTGTGCCGCCGTGCTCGGTGGCGAGCGCCACGAACCGTTCGCAGCGCTCCAGTTGGGCCGCGCTGATCACGGGGCCAAGCGTGGTTCCGGGAGCGTTCGGGTCACCCACGACGAGTCGCGCGTACGCCGCGCTCACCGCCTCCAGAACCTCGGCCTTCCGATCCTGAGGGACCAGCATGCGGGTCGCGGCGACACACGCCTGGCCGGCCGTGGCGGCCACGACGGCGACCGCGCCTGCGGCGGCCCGGTCCACCGCGTCGTCCAGGTAGATCTGTGCGGACTTGCCGCCGAGTTCGAGGGCGACCCGTTTCACGGTGGGCGCGGCCTGCGCGAGGATGCGGCTGCCGACCGCGGTGGATCCGGTGAACGACACCATGTCGACGGCCGGATGGCCGGTCAGCAGCTCGGCCCCTGCAGCGCCGCCCTCCACCACCACGCTCAGCACACCTGGCGGCAGCCCGACCGCGTCCGCCGCCGCGCCGAATGCCAAGGACGACAGTGGTGTCAGCGGGCTCGGCCGCAGGATCACCGAGTTGCCTGCCATCAGCGCTGGGACGATCTTCTGCAGTGCCATCACGATCGCCCCGTTGTACGGCGTGATCGCCACGACGACGCCCACCGGCTCGTGCCGCTCCACACTGAGCGCGACCCGGCCGCGTACCAGCTCGTCCACGGGCACGGGAGTCGCCTCCTCGTGCGGCATCGTCAGATACAGGTCGATCGCCCCGCGTGCCACCGCCAACCCGCCCTGAAGCTGGGCGCGTTCGGCGAACGCGGCGGGCTGCCCGGCCTCCGCGACCGTCGTGGCCACCAGGGCCGCCCGCGACGCCTCCACGTGATCGAGGAAGGCGTGCAGGATCCTGGCGCGTTCAACGGCCGGAACGTCCGCCCACACACCGCGCTCGAAGCTCTCGCGTGCCTCGACGGCCGCGCGCTCGATCTCGGGCAGCGGAGTCACCGACACTTCGGTCACGTGCGAGGCGTCGGCGGGGTTCTCGACGGCGAGCCGCTCGTCGCCGTCGATCCACTTCCCGGCCACGTAGGAGCGCCGCTGGTCGATGATGTCGTGCACGATTCCGCCTCTCTCGCGCCGTGCATCGGCGCGGTGGACAAGGGGGGGATGGCTACCAGGGGAGCGCGCTGTACACGACCGCGCCCCCGTAGTGGGGCGAGGAGTGGCAGGCAAGGCCGAACGCGGCCTGTGCGCGCTGCCGTTCACCGGCGCGACCCGCCAACTGCAGGTAGCACTCCAGCATTTGGGGCACACCGTGCATGCGTCCGTTGCCGAGCGCGCCCCCGCCGCTCAGCACGGGCAGGGCGCCCGGAGCGTCGCTGTCGATGCCCCCGTCGAGAACGAAGCGGTGCGCCTCGCCGGCCGGGCAGTAGCCCAGTGCCTCCAGCCAGAAGTACACGAACGGCGAGAAGCCGTCGTACACCTGCGGCACATCGATGTCGGCCGGCTTCACCCCCGCGTGCTCCCACAGCCGACGGGCCGTCTCCGCGCCCCCGGCCATGATGTCGTCGAGTGGCCAGTGCAGGGGAAGACGGTGCGGTCCCGGCGCGCTCCCCGCGTACCCGGCGACGTACACCGGCTTGTGCGGCAGGTCGCGGGCCCGCTCGGCGGACGTCAGCACGAAGGCCGCGACGCCGTCGACCGGGATGTCGCAGTCGTAGCGGCAGACCGGGTCGTTGACCATCGGCGCGGCGAGGTACTCCTCGGTGCTCAGCGGCCGGCCGTGCCAGTACGACCACAGGATCCGCGCCCCGTTCTTGCGCGCCTCCACGAGGACCGCCGCCATCGCCTCGCGGCTTGCCCCGTACCGCTGCAGGTACTCGTTGTACGCGAGCCCGATCATCGGCAGCGGCCCGAAGAGGCCCTGCGGCGCCGTCCATTGCTGCGTGCCGCCGAACTCCCGCACCGAGGTGCCGTGATAGGGGGCGCGCGGGTTGTGCAGGGCGCGGTGGAGGAGGACGTGGTCGGCGGCGCCGCTCGCCACCGCGTTGACCGCCATCGCCACGGAGCCGGGGATCTGCCCGATGCCCTGGAACCCGGCGACGTAGGACGGCCGCGCACCCAGATGCTGGGCGAGCCACGCGGAGGTGACCGTGCTGACACCGTCCTCGGCGGCGTGGCCCCCGGCGGTGGGGAACAGCGCCGATCCGACGAACCCGTCGACGTCGTCCGGGGTGAGTCCCGCATCGGCGATCGCGGCTCGGGCCGTCTCGACGGCGAGCGCCCCCAGGGGCCGCTCGGCGTGGCGCCGCACGGCGCTGTGTCCGTACCCCACGACGGCCACCTGGCCGCCCGCGCCGAAGCGTCCGCTCATGAGGCCACCTCGCCGAGAGTGAAGGCGGGCACGGCGGTTCCCGGAGCGATGTCCTCGAAGGCGACGTGCACCCGGTCACCCACGCGCAACGGGGAGTCGGGCCCGTCGAGCAGCCGACCGATCATCCGCGGCCCGCCCAGTCCGTCGAGCTCCACATCCACGAGGACGAACGGGACCTCATCGGCGAGGCCCGGCAGTGGTGACTGCCGCACCACGGTCCAGGACCGCACCGTGCCCCGGCCGGTCACCGGCTCGTACGTGAAGCCGGGCTCGGTCGCGTGACAGTGCGGGCACGTGAGGTCGGGCGGCAGGGCGAAGGCCGCGCACCGGCCGCAGCGCGCGAGGACGAGTTCGTGCCGCGCGGCCGCCTTCCAGTACGGGGCGGACCGGGTGTCCGGCACGGGCACCGGACGGTGGGCGCCGCTCATGTGATCGCCCCCGCGTCCTTGAGTTCGGCGATCTCCGCCCAGCCGTAGCCGAGTTCGAGCAGCACGGCCTCGGTGTGCTCACCGTGCTCGGGTGCCCGCCGCAGGCCGGGCGGCCGCTCGTCGAACTGCACGGGAACGGTGGGCATCGAATACCACGCGCCGTCCTCCAGCTCCACCTCTCCGAGATAGTCGTTGGCCAGGACCTGAGGATCCGTCAACAACTCCTCGACGGCCTGAACGGGCGCCCAGGGAGCGTCTATCCGCGCCAGCAGCGCCTTCCACTCTCCGAACGTCCGGAGTGCGAACTCGGCCTCCAGCTCCGCGACACACGCCTCCCGATTCTCGCCGCGCGCCCGCAGATCGACGAAGCGCGGATCCTCGGCCAGCTCGTTCCGGCCGATCAGTGCGCAGAACTCCCGCCAGTACCGGTCACCTTGCAGGAACACCAGCTGGATGTGGCGCCCGTCCTTGGTCCGGTACGTGCCCACGAGCGGATTCACCGAGCCACCGCGCCCGGACACCCCGCGCGGCTGCCCGCCGACGAGCGCCGACAGCACGTCCGAGGACAGTGTCCACATCGCGGTGGCGAGCAGCGACACATCGACCACGGATCCCTCGCCGGTCCGTTCGCGCTTGAGCAGCGCCCCGGCGACCCCGAACGCGAGCGCCATCGCGGCGTTGCGGTCGCCCATCGCCCCGCGCTGACTGATCGGGTACTCGCGCTCCGGCGGCGTCAGTACGTGAGCCATTCCGCCCTGCGCCCAGAACGCGGACGAGTCGTACCCGGCCCGGTCGGCGTCGGGACCCCGTACGCCGTAACCGTGTCCCCGCGCGTACACCAGCCGGGGAAAGCGCCGCGCGAGTTCCTCGGCGCCGAGGCCGAGGCGGTCGAGGGCGCCGGGCCGCAGGTTGGTGAGGAACACATCGGCGGTGGCGAGGAGTTGGTCGAGCAGCGCGCGGCCCCCCTCGCGGCGCAGGTCGAGGGCGACGGAACGCTTGCCGCGGTTGGCGAGCGCCACCGACAGGTTCACGCCGCCGCCGTCGGTCCCGATCCGCTGGGTGGCGAGCCCCCGGTACGGGTCGCCCTCCGGTCGCTCGACGCGGATGACGTCGGCGCCCCAGTCGGCCAACAGCGCGCCGGCGACCGGCACGAACACCCACTGGGCCAGTTCGACCACTCGTATCCCGTCGAACGCTTCGCTCCCCATCGAGCACCTCCCACGTACCGCGACCCGTCGAGCCGGCTCCGCCACCGTAGAGGCGCGCTATCGCATTTGGGAAGTGGCGTTCTCGTAATTTTAGAGCAGCGCTCTTTTGCGGGTGAGGCCTCGGGGTGAGGGGTGGGCGCCAATGGAGAGGGCCGGGCTGCCGCCCGGCCCGTGTGGTCCCATTCCGTGTCTCCGGGCTACTTGCCGCCGGCTCCGACGATCCCGCCCAGGCAGAAGTCCCAGACCTCCTTCGCGGTGACGGACGTCGACTTGCTGCCCGTCGGGACGCCCGGGGTCTGGGCCGTGAACATGGCGGTCTGCATCACGAGCGCCGCGGTCCGGCGCGGCTTGGCGACGCGGGCGTCACCGGACTCGACGGCCTGCTCGACGAGCTCCGTGAACACGTCGAGCAGCGGCACGTGCGCCGTGGCCACTTGGGCGGGGTGGGTGGCGAGCAGCTGCATCGCGAAGTCGGTGAACAGCGGGCTCTGCTGGTTCGGTCGCGGCTGCGACTGCTTGTAGAGCAGGTCCACCGCGACCCGCAGGCGGTCCAGCGGCTTCTTCTTCGCGGAGGTCGCCGTACGGATCTCGTCGGCGGACCGGGACAGGGCGTCCTCGAAGAGGGCGAGGAGCAGTTCGTGCTTTCCGTCGAAGTGCTGGTAGAAGCTGCGCAGCGACTGCTTCGAGCGCTCGACGACCTCCTGCACGGTGAAGTCGGTGGTGCCCTTCTCGGCCATCAGCTCGTGGGCCGCGTCCAGAAAGCGCTGGATGCGTTCCTCGGCCCGGAGCTTGGCGGCACGGGTGGACCGCTCGACGGCGCGTTGACGCCAGGCGGGCGGAGCGGGTTCGGCGGGGACGGCATTCATGGCAGAACGATACTCCGCGCACGTGAAAAGCGTCGGTGATCGCCCTACCGAATCGTCCACCGCGCGAAGAGCAGTCAAGATTCTCTGGTCTGGAACGTTGCTTCGCCTCATTGGAGAATGTAGTTTCCGCCCCAATCGTGTACGTCGAGGTACCTCGAGGTGCGTCGGGGTACGCCCCTGGGGAGGACCGTTGCGAAGGCTACTCATCGGCGTGGTCACCGTGCTTGCGGTGCTGCTCGCCGGATGTTCCACCCGCTCGGACTCGAAGAACGCCGGCGCCGAGGAGAAGGAGACGGCCAAGGCGGGTGCTCCGGCCGCGTCGGCCGGCGGCTCCGGATTCGGGACGCTGAAAGATGTGTGCGGCAAGGGCGAGGCCAAGGAGGTCGGCACGCAGGGCGTCACCGCCAAGGACATCAAGGTCGGGGTCTTCACCGACGAGGGCTTCAACAAGACGCGCGACTTCACCGAAGCGGCGAAGGTGTTCACGTCCTGGTGCAACGACAATGGCGGGATCAACGGGCGCGAGCTCACCCCCGTCACCCACGACGCCAAGCTCCTCGAGGTGCGCCAGCGCATGCAGCAGGCCTGCAAGGAGGACTTCGTGCTGGCCGGCGGGGCCGCCGCGCTGGACGGGCTCGGCGTCAAGGACCGGCTGAAGTGTTTGCTCCCCAACTTCGCTGCTCAGTCGAGCATGCCGCCGGGCACCGGCTCCGACCTGCAGGTGATCGGCTCGGGACCGTACGCGGACTATTTCCAGTACGCCGGCCTCTACAAGTGGCTTCTCACCGAGAAGCACCCGTCGTCCGCCAAGAACGTCGGGATCATCTCCGGCGACAGCCCGGTCACCAAGATGATGACCGCGCAGTTCAAGGAGTCCATCGCTCAGCTCGGCGGCAAGGTCTCCTACACCGAGCTGTACCCGGCGACCGGCGTTTCGGACTGGACGCCGTACGCGCAGTCGATCAAGAACAAGAAGGTCAAGGGCCTCGTGTTCCTGGGGGATTTCAGCTCGCTCGCCAAGCTGGAGCAGTCCCTCACCAGCCTCGGCTACGCCCCTGACTGGATCGACTCCAACAGCAACTCCTATGGCGACGCCTTCGTGAAGCTCGCCGGGGCGGCCCTGAAGACCCAGCACAACTACGCCGAACTGTTCGCCACGGCGCCGCTGGAGACATCGTCGCCCACCACGGACAAGATCAAGCAGTTGTACGCCAAGTACGCCCCCGAGGCCAAGGTCAGCTATCTGTCGCTGCGCGCCTTCGCCTCCTGGCTGCTGTTCGCCACATCGGCCCGCGACTGCGCCGAGCTGACCCGCAGCTGTGTCTACAAGAACGCCACCAAGAACACCGAGTGGACGGCCGGCGGGATCCAGGCCCCGTTCAACCTGGCCAAGGGGCACAGCCCGGACAAGTGCTACTCGATCGTCGAGGCGACACCCGAGGGCTGGAAGCCGGCCGACTTCAAGCCGGACAACGGGCCCTACCGTTGTGACGCCCCGGCCGTGAAGTACCGGGGCAAGTACGTCGAGCCCGCCACGCTCGCCGACGTCGGCAGGTCGATGTCCGACGTGAAGTGAGCGCAACCGGGTGGTGGTCACTTCAGAGCCCCGCCCTCTCCCGCAGCGCGCCGCTCGTCCGTAGGGTGAACAGCGCGGACGGACCCCGGCAGGCGAGCGGAGAGGGCGGGTGGGCCATGACCTCGGCGCGGCGTGAAGAGATACTCGGGGCGGCGATGGAGGTGTTCGCCGAGCGTGGCTACCGGGGCGCCTCGATCGACGCCGTCGCCGAGCGGGCGGGCCTGACCCGGCAGGGCGTGCTGCACTACTACCCCAGCAAGAAGCGCCTCCTCTTCGCCCTGCTGCACCTGCGCGAGGATCTCAACCGGCAGCACTCCAAAGGTGACTGGAACGATCCCGACATGCCGAGCAGGCTCGCCGAGGCGCTCGCCTTCGACCAGGGCATCCCGTCCCTCGCGCAGGTCCACAGCGTGGTGATGGCAGAGGCTGCCACGGGGCAGGAACCGGCCCGGGGCTTCGCCCGTGAGCGCTACCGCGAGCTGATCAACCAGATCACCGACGGTTTCACCGGCCGCTTCGGTGAACGCCTCCCGAGCGGCCTCACGCCCCGTGCCGCGGCCACCGCGCTGATGGCGCTCTTCGAGGGCATGCAGCAGCAGTGGATGGTGGACAGTGACGACGAGCGCTACCAGGAGACCCTGCGGGACACACTGACCGTGCTGCTTCTGGGGGCGCCGCCGACCGAGGTCCGGCCGGCGGTCACCCGGCCGGGATCGATGCAGGCCGGGTGATGGGCCCTCGCCCTACGTGAACCGCAGCAGCGCGTCCTGAGCGTACGAAGCCACCAGCTCGCCCCGCCGCGTGAGGACATCGCCCCGCCCGTGGCACCGCCCGTGCGCCGCGAGGGGGCTGTGCTGACGCAGCAGCAGCCAGTCGTCGGTCAGCACCGGCTGGTGGAACCAGAGGGAGTGCGAGGTCACGGCCGAGACGAACGCCTGCCCCGCGTCGTGCTGGGTGACACCGGGCACCGGGCGCAGTGCCGTGCCGATGAGCGTGAGGTCGGTGGCGTAGGAGAGCAGGGCCGGGCCGAGCTCGGCGTCGACCGGCGGGGTGCGCGTCCACAGCTCGTAGGCGGGCGGTTCGTTGTCGGGGGAGTCCAGGTCGGTCGCCGCGCGCGTCTCCCACGGCAGCAGGTCCAGGTCGAACCGCCGCTCCTCGCCCGGCAGTTCCCCCACTGGTTCGACGGACTGCCGCAGCGGCCCGCCCTCCCATGTGTGCAGGCTCACCGTGGCCACGGCGACGACCCCGTGCTCCTGCCGCGCCTGAATCTGCACGGCCGCGTACGTCCGGCCCTGCTGGACGCGGTCCGTCTCGTAGCGCACGGGCTGCCCGCCCCTGCCCTCGCGCGGAAACAGGACATGCAGCGACTTCACGGCCTTGCCGGGGCAGGTGAGTTCGGCGACGCGTGCGGTCTGCGCGAGCAGCTGGCCGCCGAACAGACGGTGGTACGCGAGGTGCTGGGAGGACGCCTCGTACACCTCCTGCCCGAGCGGCTTGGGGGCGAGGCAGTCGAGCAGGTCGTTCCACAGGTCCTGGTCGGTCATCGCTACTCCTCCTGGTGCCTACAGGTGTACGAGACGCGGCGCGGTGCCGCGGACCGCGAGCAAGTGGCCTGCCTCACGCGTGAGTTCACGGGAGCTGCCCAGCAGGCCGTCGAGCGTCAGGGCGCGTTTTACGTGGCGGTGGAGTTCGTGTTCGGCGGTGAATCCTGTTCCGCCCAGTGTCTGCTGGCAGTGGCGGGAGGCCGTGAGGGCGGCGCGGCCTGCCGCCGCCTTGGCGAGCAGGGAACTGAGGTCGCCGTCGGCGGCGAGCAGGGTGGCCTCCGCGCCCTCCAGGGCCACCAGCGTTTCGGCGAGTTTGTGCCGCAGTGCCTGGAAAGAAGCCAACGGGCGGCCGAACTGGTGGCGGTCCAGGACGTGTTGGCGGGCCAGGCCCAGCATCGTGCGGCCGGTGCCGACGAGCCACCAGCCGAGCGCCTGCCGCCCGAGGGCGAGTGGCACGGGGGCGCCGGACGCGGGCAGGACCCGCAGCGGGAGATCCGGGTCGAGGCCCTGGCCCGCCGTCGCGGCCTCCCGCTCCCAGACCACCCAGTGCCCACCCGCGTACGGCATCGGGACCGTGCCGCCCAGGGGGCGCCCCGCCTCGTGCAGCAGCACGTCGTTGAGGACCGGGGCGTGGGCGCCGGTCTCGCCGAGGAGGCGGAAGACGGTGCGGACCGCGTCGGTGGGGGACTCGGCCAGCAGCTCCGGCCAGCCCAGGTCGGTGAGCGCGGCATCGAGCGGGCCCCGGTCGGTGTCCGCGGCCGTCATCGTCTTGCGGAGTGTCTCCTCCAGCAGCCGCCGTTCGCGTTCGTCCATGTCACTCCTTACCGAGGTCGAGCAGCCGCCGGGCCACGATGTTGCGCTGCACCTCGCCAGTGCCGCCGTAGATGGTGGCGGCCCGTGAGTACAGGTACTCCGTGCGCCAGGCCGGATCCGTCAGCTCCACGGCCCCCGGCAGCAGGTCCCGAGCCGTGTCGAAGAGTTGCTGCTCGGCGGTGGCGAGGAGGATCTTGTCGACGGATGTCTCCGGGCCGAGCCGGCCACCCGCCGCGAGCCGGGCCTGTGTGGCGTGCGAGCGGCAGCGCACCGTGTGCAGCGCCAGATACGCCTCGCCGAGCGCGGCCGCCTCGTCCTGCTGAGCGGACATCTGCTCGACGAGCCGGTCCAGCCGGGTGTACAGGTGGGCGACCCGGTGCCAGAAGCACGTGGAGCGCTCGTGCGGCAGCAGGTCCATGGCCAGCCGCCACCCGTCGCCCACCGCGCCGAGCAGCCGGTCACCGGGTACGCGTACGTCGTCGAGGAACACCTCCGCGAACTCGTCCACGCCGTGCATGGTGCGCAGCGGCCGGACCGTGATGCCGGGGGAGTCCATGTCGAGGAAGAACGCGCTGATCCCGGCATGCCCGGGATCGGGCCCCGTGCGGGCGAGCAGGACGCAGCGCGCCGCGTACTGGGCCAGGCTCGTCCACACCTTCTGCCCGGTGATCACCCAGCCGTCGCCGTCCCGTACCGCTCTGGTGGTGAGGGATGCCAGGTCGCTGCCCGATCCCGGTTCGGAGAAGCCCTGGCACCACTGCTCCCGGCCGCCGAGCAGCCGAGGCACCATCTCGGCGGCCAGGGTGGCGGGCGCGTACGAGAGGAGAGTGGGCACGAGGACCTCGACCATCGAGTACAGGCCCGGTTCGGCGAGGCCGCGCGTGGCGACCTCCTCGCCCAGCACGGCCCGCAGCACGCTCGGCCCGCCGACACCGCCCACCGCTTCCGGCCAGCCGTGCCGCATCCAGCCGGCGTCCCACAACTCACGTCTCACCCGGTCTAGTTGGGCCACGTGGGCGTCCAGTGAATCGTCCGTGGGGTCGGGTGACAGGTCGTGCTCGTCCAGCCATGCGCACAACGCGGCGCGGAACGTGGCGGTGTCCATGGAGATCACGTCCGCGTCCGCTCGAAGGCGTGCGGACGGCCCGAGTCGTGGGCGCCGCTGCGGCGGATGAACGTCATGGCGCGCGTGTGCAGCCGCCAGCCGTCCGGGGTGCGGCGATAGGTGTCGTTGTAATAGCCGATGCGCATGTCGTGGCGCGCGTGCTCTACGAAGCACAGGGGCTGGGTTCCGGTGGCGCTGCGGCCGTCCTCGGCGAACTCCACGACCGGCGTGCCCGTCATGAACAGGCCCTGCGGGGCCGCCGCGATCAGCTCCGGGAAGTCGTCCAGCGGGTAGGTGTCACCGAACGCGCTGTAGCTGCCGTCCGGGGTGAAGACGGCCAGGACACGGTCGGTGTCGCCCTGGGTCATCGCCACCGCGTAGCGAGCAAGCAGCTGCTGAATGTCGGCGAGGTCGTCGTACCTGCGACTGGCGCCTGTGGGTGTGTGCTCTGCGGTCAACGGGGATGCCGTCCTTCCTCGTTCGGTACGCGGAGTGGGTCGGGCGGACATGTACGATCTCGTGTCCGGATGGTTGATTCTCCTTCAGTGAGAAGCTAGTTTCCACCCCTAGGCCCAGCCAATGGAGAGGGCCGGGGAGGAAAAGTCGTGGAACAGTTCCTCACCTTCGGCGTCGTCGGACTGACCACCGCCGCGATCTACGCCATCGTCGGTAGCGGGCTCGTCCTGACGTACACGACCGCCGGAGTCTTCAATTTCGCGCACGGTGCCGCCGGCATGCTCTCCGCCTTCGCCTACTGGCAGTTGGCCTTCGGCTGGGGCTGGCCGGTGCCGCTCGCGCTGGCCTTCGTACTCCTCGTCCTGGCCCCCGGATTCGGGCTGCTCGTCGAGCGGGTTCTGATGCGCCCCGTGCAGTCGCTCGGGGAGGCGGAACGGCTCGTGATGGCCGTGGCCCTGCTCACCGGGTGCATCTCGCTGGCCCGCTGGATCTGGGACCCCAGCGTCGCCCGCCCGCTGCGTCCCTTCTTCGCCGACCGGCCGGCGATCGACCTCGGTCCCGCCACCGTCACCTGGCACCAGGCGCTCACCCTCGCGGTGGCCGTGCTCGTCGCCCTGGGATTGTGGTTCCTGCTCGGCCGTACCCGCGCCGGCACGGAGATGCGGGCCTGCGTCGACGATCGCGCGCTCGCCGGGCTCGCCGGGGCGTCGCCACAGCGCGCCGCCCGCCTCGCCTGGGTGCTCGGCACCCAACTCGCCGCGATCGGCGGCATTCTGATCGCGCCGACCGTCGCCCTCGACGCCCAGCAGCTCTCCCTGCTCATCGTCTCCGCGTACACCGCCGCCGTCTTCGGCCGCCTGCGCAGCCTGCCGCTCACCTTCCTCGGCGCGTTCGTCGTCGGCTGCCTGGAGAGCTTCCTCACCGGCTACCTCCCGCAGAACGACTACCTGCCGGGACTGCGCCTCGCCGCGCCGGCGCTGCTGTTGTTCCTCGCACTGATCGTGTTCCCGCACCGGCGTCTGCGCGGCCGTGAACGCCGCCTCGTCCAGGTGCCGTTGCCGACCGTGCGCGGAACGCTCGTCTTCGCCGGGAGTGTGCTGCTGTTCGCCGGGTTTTTGGTGACCGTCCTCGACAGCGAGGGACTCATCTCGTACGGGCCGCTGTTCGCGCTCGGTATCGTCGCGCTCTCGTACGTGCCGCTGGCGGGATACGCGGGGCAGATCTCGCTGTGCCAGCTCAGCATCGCCGGGATCGGGGCGATCGTGTGGGGACACCTGGGCGGACAGGGGCAGTTGTGGGCGCTGCCGGTGGCGGTGCTCGTCGCCGCCGCGGTCGGAGCGCTCATCGCCGTGCCCGCGCTGCGGCTGTCCGGCATCTATCTGGCCCTGGGCACGGCGGCGTTCGCGGTGGTCCTCGACCGGTGGGTGTTCACCCTGCCGTCTTTCGAGCTCCTCGGTGTCCGCATCGCTCTGTTCGACCAGGGCTCCGTGGAGGTGCACGGCCCGAACCTGCTGGGCTGGCAGCTGACCTCGGAACGCGAACTCCTGCTGTTCTCCGCCGTCTTGCTCGCCCTGTCCTCGCTCGCCGTCGCCTGGCTGCGCCGCGGCAGGTTCGGCCGCGCGCTCATCGCGCTGCGCGACAGCGAGGCCGCCTACGCGACGCTCGGCGGGCGGCCGCTCGGCGCGAAGGTCGCCGTGTTCGCGCTGTCCGCCGCCCTCGCCGGACTCGGCGGAGCACTGTACGGAATGGTCCAACGCACGGTGACCGCAGAGCAGTTCAACCTCGTGGCGAACCTGCCAGTCTTCCTGATCGCCGTCATCGGCGGCCTGGGCGCGGTCGGCACCGGCCTGTTCACCGGCATCGCCTACGTGGCCCCGCCGCAACTGCTCGGCTACTTCGGGGACTGGGCGCACGATGCGTCGACGCTCCTCATCGCGCTCGCCGGAATGGGCCTCGCGCACAGCCCCGGCGGGATCGTGCCCCGCATGCGTGGCGAATGGGCGTTCCTGGTACGAGACCGGCGGTTGTTCCCGGTGACCGGGGCCGTGCTGGCCCTCCTCTGGGCGCTGTACGCGACCGGCCTGGTTGGCGGCCCTCTGTTCCTTGTCACGGCGATCGTGTCGGCGACCGCGCTGCGGATGTGGGCGACGGCGCGGCAGTCCGAGGATCCCGGTCGCCTCGCGCCCGACCCGGACCCCGTCGAGTGGTGGGGGATCCGCCGGCCCTGGCGGCACAAGGACCGGGAGGTGATCGCGCGTGGCATCGCTACGAGCTGACGGAGTCACCGTCGTCTTCGGCGGCAATCGGGCCCTGGACGAGGCAGGATTCGAGGCGGAGCCCGGCCGCATCACCGGCCTGATCGGGCCCAACGGGGCAGGCAAATCGACCCTGTTCGACGTCGTCTCCGGACTGCGCAGGCCCCAGTCAGGGGTGGTCACCCTCGACGGGCACGACATCACCCGCGCCACCCCCGCCCAGCGGGCGAGGCGCGGCATGGCCCGCACCTTCCAACGCCTGGAACTCTTCGGACGGCTCACCGTCCGTGACAATCTGCTCGTCGCCGCCGAACTCGGCTCCCGTGGAAGCGAGTCGGGACCCATCGCCGACGGAATCCTGGAACGCATCGGACTGTCCGCCGAAGCCGACACCGCCGCCGACGCGCTGCCCACCGGCGCCGCCCGCCTCCTGGAGGTCGGTCGAGCCCTCGCCGGACGGCCCCGCGTCCTCCTCCTCGACGAACCCGCCGCGGGGCAGGACGCCGACGAGACCCGCCGCTTCGCAGACTTGCTGCGTGACGTCGCCGCCGAGGGCTGCGCAGTCGTCCTCGTCGAACACGACATGGGCCTGGTCATGAGCGTCTGCGACCAGGTCTACGTCCTCGACCTCGGCAAGATCGTCGCCTGCGGCCCGCCCGCGGACATCCAGCAGGACCGGACGGTCCTGGCCGCCTATCTGGGGGAGGCTTGAGCACCATGCCCGCACCCATGTCCACTCCGCCGCCCCTGCTGGAACTCCAGGGGGTGTGCGCCGCCTACGACCGCATCACCGTGCTGCACGGCGTCGACCTGACGGTGGCGGCGGGCCAGGTCGTCGCGCTCCTCGGACCCAACGGCGCCGGAAAGACCACCACCCTCAACGTCGCCGCCGGCGCCCACCGCCCCAGTGCCGGACGCCTGCTGCTCGGCGGGCGCGAGGTCACCGGCGCGCACCCGCGCGACCTGGCCAGGGCTGGGGTCTGCCTCATCCCGGAGGGGCGCGGAATCTTCCCCAATCTCACCGTGCGCGACAACCTCCGCATGATGACCTTCACCGGCCGCGACCGCGCGGAGATCGAGGACATCGCGTACGCCCGCTTCCCGGTCCTCGGTGAACGCGCACGCCAGGCGGCGGGCACCCTCTCCGGCGGCGAACAGCAGATGCTCGCCCTGGCCCGCGGCCTCGCCACCGACCCGGCGGTCCTCCTCCTGGACGAACTGTCCATGGGCCTTGCGCCGTTGGTGGTCGGTGAACTGTACGAACACGTAGCGGAGTTGGCCCGCCAGGGCGTGGCGGTTCTGGTGGTCGAGCAGTTCGCCACCGCCGTCCTCAAGATCGCCGATCACGCGGCCGTCGTCGTACGCGGCGGCGTCCAGTGGCAGGGCCGCCCCGACAGCTCGCTGCACGCCGAACTGTCCTCCTACTACCTCGGGAGCGCCGCATGACCGCTCAGCCCGACCACACCCCAGCCCGCGCCGACCGCTTCGTCCGGGACCTCGCCGCGCTGAAGATCCCCGATCCGGCCACCGCCCGCAATGGACTGTGGCTGCGGGCGGGCGGCGCCCTGCTGATTCTCGGCCTCGTCCTGGGCGCTCTCGCCTTCCCCCTCGCCCACGCCACCGAGGACCCCCTCGCCCAGCGCGACGCGATCGCCATCGGCCTGGCCGGTGTGGTGTGCGCGGTGGTGGGCGGCGTGGTGTACCTGCGCTATTCGCTCACCGGATTCCTGCGCTTCTGGCTGGCCCGGCAGTCGTACGACCTGTCGGCGATGGGGGACCGGATCACGGACGACACCCCGCGCGAGGTCGAGGTGGAGCGGCTCGCCGTTGACGGCGCCGAGGTGGGCCCGCGTCCGTGACCGGCCGAGGCCCCGGCGCCAGCATCGTCAGACGGTGTAGCCGCCGTCCACCGCCAGGTGCTGGCCCGTGATGAACCCGGCCCGGTCCGAGGCGAGGAACGCCACTGCCTCCGCGATGTCCCGCGCGCTGCCGAAGCGGCGCAGCGGGATGTTGCGGCGGGTCACCTGGAGGGCGGCGTCGTCGAGCTCGCCGTCTTCGATGAGGCGGGCGGCGATGCCGTCGGTGAGCATGCCGGGGCCCACGCAGTTGAAGCGGACCCCGTAGCGGCCCTCTTCGGCCGCGAGCGCGCGGACCACCGCCTCGACCGCGCTCTTCGTGCCGGAGGACAGGCCGTCGCGGACGGGGTAGCGGTGGGTGGCCGCGGTGGTGACCGCGACGACGCTGCCGGCGGTCGCGCGGAGGGCGTCGAGTGCCGGGTGGACCAGGTTGTAGAAGGCCAGGGTGTCGGCGTGCAGCTGGTGGCGGTACTGGGACGGCGGGACCTTGCTCAGGTGCACCATCGGGACATGCGGGCCCGCCGCGTACACCAGCGTGTGCAGGGCGCCGAACCGGCCGACAGTCGTGCTGATCGCCGACGCCGCCTCCTCCTCGTCCGACAGATCCGCCCGGACGGCCTCCACCTGGGAGCCGTCCGCGCGCAGCTCCGCGGCGAGTTCCGCGGCCGCCACCTCGTTCGAGCGGTACGTGAACATCACCGTGCTGCCGCGCCGGGCCAGTGTGCGCACGATTGCCGAACCGATGCCGCCGGTGCCGCCCGCGACGAGCGCGGCGCCCTTGCGGGCGTCGAAGTCCTGTTCGTAGTCCGTCAACTCGACATCTCCTTCAGAGACTCACAGGCCCAGCGACTTCGCGACGATCACCTTCATGACCTCGCTGGTCCCCGCGTAGATCCGCGTGATCCGCGCGTCCGCGTACAGCCGGGCTATCGGGTACTCGCGTATATATCCGTAGCCGCCGAAGAGTTGAAGGCAGCGGTCCACACACCGGGCCTGCACCTCCGTGCAGAAGAGCTTCACCCGCGCCGCGTCCGCTCCCGACAGTCGGCCCTCCACCAGTTCGGCCACCGCCCGGTCGAGCATTGCCTGTGCCGCCTCCACCTCGGTGGACACCGCCGCGAGCTCGAACTTCGTGTTTTGGAACGAGGCCAGTACGTTCCCGAAGACCTTGCGGTCCTTCGCGTACGCGAGGGTGGTGTCAAGGGCCGCGCGGGACTGGGCGACCGAGCCGACCGCCACCGTCATCCGCTCCTGCGGCAGATTGCGGCCCAGGTACGAGAACGCCTCGCCCTCCTCGCCGAGCCGGTTCGCCACCGGGACGCGTACGTCGTCGAAGGCCAGCTCCACCGTGTCCTGCACACGGATGCCGATCTTGTCGAGTTCGCGGCCCTTGGTGAAGCCGGGCATACCGTCCTCGACGACCAGGAGGGTGAGGCCGGCGCGGCGGTTGTCCGGGTCCGTCGCCGTGCGGGCCACGACGATCACTAGGTCGGCGAGCAGGCCGCCCGTGATGAACGTCTTGGCGCCGTTGAGCACGTAGTCGTCGCCGTCCCGCACCGCCGTGGTGCGGATCCCCGCGAGGTCGGAACCGGTACCGGGCTCCGTCATGGCGACCGCCGTGAGGAGGCGTCCCGCGGCCAGCCCCGGGAACCAGCGCTCGCGCTGCTCCTTGTTCGCGTAGGCGAGGAAGTAGGGGAGGATCACGTCGAGTTGAGTGCGGACCGTGCCCAGCGTGACCAGGGCGCGGGACGCCTCCTCCTGGAGGATCGCGTTGTAGCGGTAGTCGTCCGCGCCCGCCCCGCCGTACACCTCCGGGATCGCCAGGCCCATCACACCGATGTCCCCGAGCTGTTCGAAGATGCGGCGCGGCATTCGGCCGGCCTGTTCCCACTCCTCGTAGGCAGGGACCACCTCGCGTGCGACGAAGTCCCGTACCAGCTCCCGGAACGCCTCGTGGTCGGCGGTGTAGATGTCTCGGCGCACCCTCAACTCCTTCAATTATTCAATGAGTTCGACGACGGTGGCGTTCGCCGTGCCGCCGCCCTCGCACATCGTCTGCAGTCCGTGGCGGATGCCCCGGTCCCGCATGTGGTGGATCAGGCGTGTCATCAGGACCGCGCCGGACGCGCCGAGCGGGTGGCCGAGGGCGATCGCGCCGCCGAGCGGGTTGAGCCGGGCCTGATCGGCGCCGGTCTCGGCGAGCCACGCCAGCGGAACGGGCGCGAAGGCCTCGTTGACCTCGTAGGCGCCGACGTCGGATAGGCGGAGCCCGGCGCGCGTGAGTACCTGCACGGTCGCCGGGATCGGGCCCGTCAGCATCAGCACCGGATCGGCGCCGGTGACCGCGCCCGCCCGGTAGCGCACCAGTGGGGTGAGACCGAGCTCGCGGGCCCGCTCCGGCGTGGTGACCAGGAGGGCGGCGGCGCCGTCGGAGATCTGCGAGGCGTTGCCCGCGTGGATCACACCGTTCGGGTCGAAGGACGGCTTCAGCTTGGCGAGCGTGTCGGGCGTGGTGCCGCGGCGGACTCCCTCGTCCGCCGAGAGCGGGTTGCCGGGGAGTGGAGCGAGCTGAGCGTCGAACGCACCCGAGTCCTGTGCTGCCGCCGCCAACTCGTGTGACCGGGAGGCGTATTCGTCCAGCTGGTGCCGCGAGAAGCCCCACTTGCGGGCGATCCGCTCCGCCGACTCGCCCTGGTTGAAGGTGAAGTGGTCGTAGCGCTCCAGAACGCTCTGCGACCACGGTGTCCCGCCGGCCCGCGCGGCGCCCAGCGGCACCTTGCTCATCACCTCGACGCCGCCCGCCACCACCATGTCGTACTGGCCCGACAGCACGGCCTGCGCCGCGAAGTCGAGGGCCTGCTGACCGGAGCCGCACGCCCGGTTGACCGTCGTCGCGGGAACCGTCTCCGGCCAGCCCGCTGCGAGCAACGCGTAGCGCCCGATGTTCCCCGACTGGTCGCCGATCTGTCCTACGCACCCCCAGATCACGTCCTCGATGTCGGCGGGGTCGATGCCGGTACGGGCGACGAGCGCGTTCAGTATGTGCGCGGACAGGTCGGCGGGATGAACCTCGGCGAGCGAACCGTTCCGCTTGCCGACGGGGGTGCGGACGGCCTCCACGATCACTGCTTCACGACGGTCATGTGTCACTGTTCACCCTTTCCCTCGTCAGCTCTCCGCCCTTGATGCCCAGTTCCCGGAGGATCGCCTCCGTGTGCTCACCGAGCGCCGGTACGTTCCCCATGGGGGCCGGAGGACGGCCCTCGAAGACCGGAGGCGGCAGCGGCGCCACGGTGCGGCCGCCGGGTGTGTCGATCTCGCGCCAGCGGTCGCGTGTCGTGTGCTGCGGGTGGGTGAGGACCTCGCTGGGGGTGTTGAGCTTGGCGTTGCCGATGCCCGCCGCGTCGGCGGCCGTCTGGATGTCGTGCAGGGTATGCGCGGCGCACCAGCCGGCGATCTCCGCGTCGAGGCGCTCGCGGGCAGCGACCCGGTCGGCCGTCGTGGCGAGCCCGGGATCCTCGGCCAGGTCGGGACGTTCGAGGAGTTCACGGGCGTAGCGCTGCCACTCGCGGTCATTGGTCGTGCCGAGCACCACCGTGTGGCCGTCGGCGGTGGCGTACGCGCCGTAGGGGGCGACGGCGGGGGAGCCCATACCCACCGGCTGTTGGTCGACGCCGGTGTGCCGGGTGTACGTCAGCGCGTACCCCATCAGCTCGGTCATCGTGTCGAACATGCTCACCGAGACTGCGGCGGGACCCTGCGACCGTCCGGTGCCGCGTCCGCGTTCCGCGAGCAGCGCGGTGATGGACAGCGCCGCGTACAGGCCGGTGCACACGTCGGCCATCGGCGGGCCCGGTTTCGCGGGTGCGCCCGGCATCCCGGTGATCGCGCACGCGCCCGCCTCCGCCTGGACGAGGAGGTCGTACGCGCGTTTGTGGGAGAGCGGGCCGCCGGGGCCGTAGCCGTCGATCTCCATGGTGATGAGATCGGGATGGCGGGCAGACAAATCGCTAGCGGAGAAGCCGAGTTTGGCGGCGGAGCCCGGAGCGAGGTTGGACACGAAGACGTCGGCGCGGTCGAGGAGTCGGTGCAGGAGGTGTGCGCCGTGCGCCGACTTCAGGTCGAGGGCCAGGGACTCCTTGCCCCGGTTGACCCACACGAAGTGCGCGGCGAGACCGTGCACCACGTCGTCGTAATAGCGGGTGAAGTCACCGCCGGGCGCCTCCACCTTGATGACACGGGCGCCCAGGTCGGCGAGGGCCCGCGTGCACAGAGGAGCCGAGACCGCCTGCTCGACCGACACGACGGTGACACCGGCCAGCGGCCCCGTCACGCGTCGTGCTCCTGGTACGAGGCCCGCAGGTCGTGCTTGAGGACCTTCCTGCTGGCGTTGCGCGGGAGCCGGTCCACGAAGCGGACGTGCCGCGGCACCTTGAAGTTGGCCATGTTGGCACGCGCCCAGGCGGTTACGTCCGCCGCCGTGGTCGTCTCGCCCGGCTTGAGTACCAGGTACGCACACCCGACCTCGCCGAGGCGCTCGTCGGGCACGCCGATGACGGCGGCCTCGGCGACCGGACCGTAGCCGAGCAGTAGACGTTCGATCTCGGCCGGGTAGGCGTTGAAGCCGCCGACGATGAACATGTCCTTCTTGCGGTCGACGACCGCAAGATTGCCCTCGGCGTCCAGGCTGCCGATGTCACCGGTGTGCAGCCAGCCCTCCGCGTCGATCGCGGCGGCCGTGGCCTCCGGTTCGTCCCAGTAGCCGCTGGTGACGGTGTAGCCGCGCACCTGGATCTCGCCCGTGTCGCCGGCCGGCATGGATGTGCCGGTGTCGTCGGCGATCCGCACGTCCACGTCGGGGATGCGGCGGCCGTTGGTGCGGGCCACGATCGCCGGGCCGTCGCCGAGGCGTGTCGTGGTGACGAGGGCGGAGGCCTCGGTGAGTCCGTAGGCGCTCATCACGATGTCGAACGACAACTCGTCCTTCATCGCGTGGATCAGCTGCTCGGGGATGGTGGCGCCGCCCGTCATGGAGATCCGCAGGGACGAGGTGTCGTGTCGGGAACGATCCGGGGCGGCGATCAGGTCCTGGAAGATCGTCGGCGGGCCCAGCATGATGGAGATGCGCTCCCGCTCGATGAGTTCCAGCGCCCGGCCCGCGTCGAACATCGCCATGGGGACCACGGTCACGCCGTGCAGGAACGAGGCGAGCCAGCCCGCCTTGTAGCCGAAGCAGTGGAAGAAGGGCGGCACGACGAGGAAGGCGTCCCCGGGGCGGAAGGTGTACTGCTCGGCCATCCAGCCGTATGCGCGCAGCGACTGGCCGTGCGTGAGCGCCACGCCCTTGGGGTGGCCCGTCGTCCCGGAGGTGAACATGATGTCGGAGACGGTGTCGGGCGAGATCTGGTCGATGGACGTGTGTGCCGCGCTCTCGGTGACGGTGTCACCCTTGGCGAGGAAGTCCTCCCATCCCAGGTCCGCGTCGCCGGGCTCCGCGCGCAAGGACACGGTGGTGCGCAAGGCGGCCAACTCGGGTTCGTGCTTGCGCAGATCCGCTACGTAGTCGGTGTCGAGGAACGGGGAGGCGAACAGCACCTTCGCCCCTGACTTCCGTAGGATGTAGGCGAGTTCGGCGGCCTTGAAGCGGGTGTTGAGGGGGACGACGATGCCGCCCGCGCCCTGGACGGCCAGCGCGGCCACGATCCACTCGGCGCAGTTCGGGGCGCAGATGCCGACCCGGTCGCCGGGGGAGACACCGAGGGCGAGCGCGGCGCGCACCGCCCTCGTCGTCCGCCGCTCCAGCTCGCGGAAGCTCCAGCGAGTGGTGCCGTCCACGAGGGCGAGCGCGTCGCCGTACTGTGCGGCTGCCCGGCGGACGACGTTCGGGATGCTCAAGTACTCCTGGTCGTAACGCATCACGGCTCCGTTCGTGGCGTCGGGCGTCAGTGCTCGCGTGCTTCAGGGCTCATGAGGCCGACGGCAGCCGCAGCAGCCGCTTGGCGATGATGTTCCGCTGGATCTGGGCGGTGCCGCCGTACACCGACGCGGCACGCGCGTACAAGTACTCGCCGTACACGGCGCCGCCCTCGGTGTGCAGCTCGTCCGGCAGGACCTGCAGCGCGGTCTCGTACAGGCGCTGCTCGGCGCGCGTCATCAGCAGCTTGTCGATCGACGACTCGGGCCCGGCCGCGCCGCCCGCGAGGCGTTCCGCGGTGCGGCGCCGGGCATGCGCGACGAGTACCTGGTAGTCGACGACGCACCGCCCCACCGCCGACACGAGCCCGTCGGGAAGGGCGCCATCCCGGTCGCGCAGCTCCTGACGGAGCCGTTCCAACAGCAGCCCGTACTTGGAGAGATGGCCGGTGTCGAGCGCGTTGCGCTCGTAGTTCACCGTGGTCATCGCGAGGCGCCAGCCGTCGCCCTCAGCGCCGATCGTCTCGGCGGCCTCGATGCGTACGTCGTCGAGGAACAGCTCGCAGAACTCGTCGTCCCCATTGGCCGCCCTGAGAGGGCGTACGGTCACGCCGGCCCGGTCGAGCGGGAGCGCGAACGCGGTGATCGAGGTGTGAGCGGGTGCCTCGCGGTCGGTGCGGGCGAGCAGCAGACAGTAGTCGGAGTACTGGGCGTAACTGGTCCACAGCTTCTGCCCATTGACGGTGTAATGTCGCCCGTCCTCGCTCCTGCGCGCGTACGTCGTCATGCCCGCGAGGTCCGATCCCGCGCCCGGCTCGCTGAACCCCTGGCACCACACGTCGTCCCCGGCGAGCATCCTGGGCAACAGCCCGGCCCGCTGCTCGTGCGAGGCGAACTCCAGCAGCGCGTGGGCGAGATAACCGATGCGCGGCACGCCCGGAGCCCGGCAGGCGCCCAGTTCGTCGCTGACCGCCACCTGATGCAGCGCGGTCAGGCCCCGGCCGCCGTACTCCTCGGGCACATCGAGCCCCACCCAGCCGCCCGAGTGCAGCATGCGGTGCCAGCGGTGCAGGAACCGCGCCGGCTCCTCGTCCGGGCGGCGTTCGGGCAGCGGGTGCTCGGCGAGCCAGGCACGCAGCTCGCCACGCAGCTGCGCGAGGCCCGCCGGGTCACCGAAGTCCAGCGGCAGATCTTGGTGGGTCACGACGCCTCCGTGGGCTCGGACGACGACGGCTGTCGCGACGAAGGGTGATGCGGCGGCGACGGCGGCAGGGCGAGGGCGGACAGCAGCTCGGCGGTGCTGGTCAGGACCGTGGCGCCGACGCGGACCCGACGCAGATACAGATGCGCGATGTGCTCCCAGGTCTGCGCGATCCCACCGAACACCTGCATCCCCGCGTACACCGCCTCCAGGGCGGACACGTCCACCTCGGCCTTGGCGACACGGGCGGCGGTCAGCGCCGCGTCCGCTCCAGCATGGTCGAGGCACCAGGCGGCGTAGCGGGTCGCGCCGGCGCACGCCTCGACGGCGACGGTGGCGTCGGCGAGCAGATGCTGCACCGCCTGACGGGAGCCGATGGGCCGCCCGTACTGAACGCGGTCGTGCGCGTAGGCGACACTCTGCTCGACGAACGACGATGCCGCGCCCACGAGTTCACTGCTCACCATGACCAGGGCCCAGGCCTGCCAGGCGCGCACGCCCTCGTCACCGAGTCGTCCGACGGGGGATGAGGTGTCGTCGTGGGCCTCGCGCACGACCCGCAGCAGATCGGTACCGGGTGCCGGATCGCCGACCGCGAAGGAACGCACGGTCCCGTCGACGGCGACGTACAGGGCCCGGTCGGCTCCCTCGGCGTCCCAGGCGCGGTACGTGCCGTCACTTGCCCCGCCGCCGAACCGCAGATCATGTCCGAGCGCGACGGTGGGTGTGCCCTCGTGTGCCATGTGGTCGCCGCCCGCTCTGATCAGCCGCAGCACCTCGGGAGCCAGCAGTACGGTCCCCAGGAACGAGGCCGTCATCGGCTGCCGCCCGAAATCCTCCGCGAGCAGCGCACACTCCTGCGCACTCGCCAACGGCCTCTCCTCCCTTCGCAGTTCGACGAGACCGAGCCCCTCGAGCGCCTTCTGCGCGGCGTCCCGCTGCGCTGTCGTGGGCTCGGCCGACGTGCACCGGTGGTCGGCGACGAAGGCCCCCAGTGCCTCACGGACCAGCCGGAACTCCTCCGCCCGCACGGCTCACTCCTTCCGGTCGCCGCGAGAGTCGCTCTTCGCGCCCCGCTCGGCGAGCGCGGTGACGATCCGCAGGTAGTCGGGGCTGGTCATGGTGGCCTGCTCGGCCATGAGGGCCGCCTCCATGCCACCGCGGGACATCTGTTCCACGACCACGGCGAGGGCCGCCTTCGTCGCGCGCAGCGCCTGCGGCGGCTGGGCGGCGAGCCGGTGCGCCAACGCCATGGCCTGCTCGGTGAGTTCGGCGGCCGGTGCGACGCGATTGGCGAGCCCGAACTCCACCGCCTTGTCGGCAGGGATACGGTCCCCGGTGAACAGGTACTCCTTGGCGCGCAGCAGGCTCGTCAGCAGCGGCCACAGGGTGACACCGCCGTCCCCGGCGACCAGACCGACCGACACATGCGGGTCGGCGAGGTACGCGTCATCGGCCATCAGCACGAGATCGCAGCCGAGCGCGAGCGAACAGCCGAGGCCCACGGCGGGCCCGTTGACGGCGGCGACCACCGGAAGCGGGAATCGGATCATCGCCGTCTGGATAGCCCGGTCGAGCCGGATGGAACGCTCCCGCAGCTCGGCGTCGCTCGTGTGGCGCAGCAGATGCTCGAAGTCGCCACCGGCGCTGAACGCCCGCCCGGCACCGGTGAGCACCACGGCCCGCGCGTCGCCGTCCGCGGCGATCTCGTCCCAGACCTCGGCGAGCCGTCGGTGCAACTCGGCGGACACGCCGTTGAGTTGATCGGGTCGGTTGAGCGTGACGACACGAACGTCCTTCTCGGCGGTCACGGTCAGGACGGGGGATGTCTCATCGCCGGTGGAACCCACGGAACCTCCTCGGCCGGACTGGACTGGACTGGGCTGGGCTCGGTTGCGGCCTGCGCGCCGATTCACGCTATGGGCACGTCGAGTAGGTGTCAATCACCTTACCGCTATGCGTAAATGGGATTCTCGTAATGTCCCCTCCGGCCTGATGAAGGGCTCTCACGGATGATGAAGCGTTCTGTACGTGCGGCTGCGTGTGTCGCCGTGGTCGCCGCCACGGGGTTCGTCATGGGCCCGGCGGGGGCGGCGCCCGAATCCGGTCCCGAGGCATCAAGACCCCTGAACATCCTGCTCACGAACGACGACGGCTGGCGCGGACCGGGCGGCGCGGACACGCCGTACATCGTCGCCTTGCGCGACGCGCTGCGCGCCGCCGGACACCACGTGGTCGTGGCCGCTCCCGGAACCGACCAGAGCGGTCAGGGCGGTCGCGTGTCGAGCCGGGGCCAGAAGCTCCAGGTGGCCGAGCCCGAGAAGGACGTGTGGACCGTGACGCCCGGTTCGCCTTCCGACAGCGTGTACTTCGGCATGGACGAGCTCTTCCCGCACGGCAAGCCCGACCTGATCGTCTCCGGCATCAACCCCGGCTTCAACTTCGGCGCCCTCGTCAACCACTCCGGGACCGTCAACGCGGCCCTGACCGGCGTCGAATTCGGCGTCCCCGCCCTCGCGATGAGCCTGGAGACTCAGCCGGACTGGCCGGCGGGCACTCGCCTCGCGGCGCGCCCCGCGGCCTCCTACGTCGTCGACCTGATCGAGCGGCTGAAGGCACGGGCGCGGGACGACGGCCGCCTGATGCCCCGCGGTATCGGCCTCAACATCAACTACCCACTCGTCGAAGGCCCCACGGACCCCACCACGGGCGATCCCCGCCTCGCCACCCCGAAGGGCACCGAACCCACCACCGTCCAGGGCGGCGCCTTCCTCGTCCCGGACTTCACCCCGGACAACGGCAAGCCGGGTAGCCCCGGCACCTACACGATGGGCTACGGCGCCGTCGACACCTCCGCCGACGCGGGCAGCGACATCAAGGCAATCGCGGACGACCACGTGAGCGTGTCCGCGCTACAGGACGACCATGACGTCGACGGCGGGACGGAGGGGTGGCTACGTGGGCTGGCGCGGGGGATGCGGTGACGTGCAGGAGCGCTCTCAGGCGTACCGGGCCAGCAAGGCCCGCGCCGTCGCCGCCATCGCCTCGTCGACCATCTCACCCTCGAATGTCACCGCGCCCACGCTGTCCGCCTGGGCCTTCTCCATGGCGGCGATCAGCCGTGCCGCGCGGTCGAGTTCATCGGGGGACGGAGCGAACACCTCGTTGATGACCGGGACATGGGACGGGTGGATGGCCATCATCCCCGTATAGCCGAGCGCCCGGTTCTGCTCGGCGAAGGCACGCAAGCCGTCGAGGTCTCCGATCCGCGTCCACAGCCCGGCCACCGGGTGCGGCGCTCCCGCCGCTCGTACGTCGAGCAGCACCCGCGCACGCAGGGCGTGCGTCTCGTGCCCTGCGGGACTCCAGCGGTAGCCCACGGCGCGCTCGACGTCGCCGCCCGCTCCCGTGATCGCGCCGAGGTAGGCGACGCGGGCGGTGGCGGCGGTCGCGCATCCATAGGTGTCCCGGAGAGCAGCAGCCGTCTCCAGCAGCGGCACAAGGGCCAACTGGCCCTGTCGAAGCCGTCGTTCGCGTTCGCACCACCCGAGCAGCCGGTCGGCGTGGCGGACGTCATCCGGCCCCGACACCTTGGGCACCACGATCCCGCTCAGACCCGGGCCGCACACCGTACGCAGCTCCTCGGCCGCCGCCCAGCCGTCCAGCGGCCTGACGCGGACGAACAGTGCCGGGCCGGCGCCGTCGGAGGCATCGGCGGCCCGCCGGGCGAGCGCCTCGGTCACCTGGCGCACGGCTGCCGCCCGGTCGGCCTCGGGGACGGCGTCCTCCAGGTCGAGGACGACGGCATCGGCGCCGGCCGACCGGGCCTTGGGCAGCCAGGCCGTGGTCTTGTTACCGGGCACGAACAGCAGGGAGCGCAGCGGGGGACGGTTCGTGTGCGCACAGGAGGCGGACGACAACTCAGACGACACCGTGCTTCTCCAGATCCGTGAGTTCTTCCTCGCAGAGGCCGAGCCACTCCCGGTAGACGAGTGCGTTGTCCTGCCCGAGCGAGGGCCCGGTCCGCCACACCGCTCCCGGCCGCTGCCGGAAGTGCGGGATGACCGACTGCATCCGTACGGGACCGAGGTCGGCGTCGTCGACCGTGACGATGTCCTCGCGCTCGGCGTACACGGGGTCCGCGGCGATGTCGGCGGCGCTGAACACCCGTGACGCGACGACCTCGGCCCGCGCGAATGCCTCCAGACACTCCGCGGCCGTGCGCTCGGCCACCCACGCCCTCAGGCCCGCGTCCAACTCGGCCCGCCCCGCGAACTGCTGCTCCGTGGTGGCGAAGTCGGCCTCGTCGTGGCCGAGCAGCACGGCGACGTTGCGGACCGAGCGGAGGGTGGCCGATGTCACCGTGATCCATTCGCCGTCCCGCGACTGGTACGTGTTGATGACGGCGGCCGGCGCGACCGCCAACTGGTTGCCGGTGCGCTGCGGCACCGTACCCAGCTGGTCGTGCACGATGACCTGCCACTCGACGAGCCGGAAGAGGGGCTCGAACAGGGCGAGGTCGATCCACTCGCCGTCGAAGTCCGGGTCGTTGTCGCGGCGGTGCAGGGCGGCCAGTACCGCATAGGCACCCATGAGACCGGTCACGGCGTCGCCGTGGGAGAAGCCGGTGTGCACCGGCGGGGTGTCGGCGAAGCCGGTCAGGTGCACCACGCCGCTGCGGGCCTCGCCGACCTTGCCGAATCCCGGTTCGTCGGCGCGGGACGAGGTGGCGCCGAAGCCGGAGATCTGCAGCAGCACGGCCTTCGGGTTGACGCGGTGCACGGACTCCCAGTCCAGGCCCCAGGAACGGAGCCGGCCGTTCCGTAGCGTGACGATGACGACGTCCGCCCACGCGACGAGCCGCTGGGCGAGCTCACGCCCCGACTCCTGATGCAGATCCAGCGTCACGGACCGCTTGTTGCGCCCGGCGACCTTGAACCAGAGCGGCTGCCCGTCCTTCTTCGGCCCCATGGCCCGCGCCGCGTCACCGGCACCCGGTGGCTCCACGTGCACCACGTCGGCACCCTGGTCGGCGAGCATGGAACCGGCCAGCGGGCCCGCCACCACATGTGCGAACTCGACCACCTTGAGGCCTCGCAACTGGCCCCGGCCGCCGGCTCCCTGATCCTTGACAGTCACCACGGTGTGTCCCAACTCCCCGCTGTGCGCGTTCGATTACGGCACACCTCAGCCTGCCTACCTGTCGGCATGAGCGTCCAGCATTAAAGAGTGATCAATCCTTGCGTTCTACGCATGAGTCGGAGCGGGAAGGGGAGAGCGGGGTCAGGCCCATGTGACACCAGGCGGCAGTTCGTGGCGCCGGGCCCGGAACTCCTGCAAGGTCTCCAGGAACCGGTCGGCCGCGCGGGGGAGCGGACGGTGGGCGCGCACGGCGATGTCGAGGCGTCGGTGCACGGTCGGCTCGGCCAGCGGCCGGTGCACGAAGGGTCCCGTGCCCAGGAGTGGCAGCACCAGCGCGGGCATCGCAGTCACCCCGAGGCCTGCCGCGACGAGCCCGCCGACGGTGGCCACATTGCCCGCCTCCGCGGCCGGCGCATGTCCCGCGCCGATCTGGGCGAACGCGGCGTCGGTGAGGCGGCGCACGCTGGAGTCCGGGCCGACCGCGAGGAACGGCTCGCGGGCCAGGTCGTCCCACGTGACCTCGTCGCGCTCGGACAGCGGATGCTCTTGCGGCAGCACCGCCACGAACCGGTCGCGCACCAGCGGCCGGTGTTCCAACTGCCCGGACGGCTCGCCGGTGGTGATCGCGAAGTCGGCGTCGCCGGACAGCACCCGGCTCAGCACGGACTGCTCAAGACCGTCCATGAGCTGCACCGCCACCTGGGGCCGCTGCCGCCGGAAGTCGAGGATCACCCGCGGCAGCAGCACCGCGGCGACGGACGGCAGGGTGGCCACGGCGACCGTGCCCGACTCGCCGAGCAGAAAGCGCTCCAGCTCCTTCATGCCGGACCGGTGCGCGTTCACTATCTGCTCGGCTATCCGCAGTGCCTCGCCCCCCGCCGCGGTCAGCTCCACATTGCGGGTGTCGCGTTCGAGGAGCCGGGCGCCCAACTGCCGCTCCAGGTCAGCCACCGCGCGGCTGAGCGAGGACTGGGAGACCCGCATGTGTGTCGCGGCCGCGGTGAAGCTGCCCGCACGGGCCACCGCGGCGTAGGCCGTGAGTTGACGCAGAGTGCTGTCCATGGCGAGGGACCCTACGTGCCCGTCGGCGCCATGGATACGGAAACTGATGCGGGAACCGCATGGATAGATCTCGGTTTGATGCTGGACGCCGATACGCCACCGCTCCGACACTCATCGGCGAGAACAAGCCGATCGAGAAGGTGAGCGACAACCATGCTGGCAGCGCTGGGATTTACCACGATCGGCCTGTTTCTCGTGCTCACCATGACCAAACGGGTCTCCGTCCTGGTGGCCCTCGTGCTGCTGCCGGTCCTCGCGGCCCTCGCCGGTGGATTCGCCGGGGACATGGGCGACATGATCCTCGACGGGCTCAACACGGTCGCGCCCACCGGCATCATGATCGCCTTCGCCGTCCTGTACTTCACGTTGATGGTCGATGCTGGGCTCTTCGACCCCCTGATCAACGGCATCCTGCGGCTCGCCCGCAACGACCCGGCGCGGATCGCGGTCGGCACCGCGGTTCTCACCATGTGTGTGGCACTCGACGGCGACGGGGCGTCCACCTTCCTCATCACGGTCTCCGCGCTGCTGCCCGTCTACAAACGCCTGGGAATGAGCCCGCTGGTGTTGACCGGTGTGGTGTGTCTCGGCGCGGGCGTGATGAACATGGTCCCGTGGGGTGGGCCGACGGTCCGGGCCATGGCGGCGCTGAAGCTGGACAGCTCGGAGGTCTTCACACCGGTGCTGCCCGCGATGGCCTGCGGGATCGTGTGGGTACTGCTGGCCGCGTACTGGATCGGCCGCAGGGAGCGCCGCCGCCTGGGCGCCGTGCCGGCGCCGCGCGAGGAACGGCAGGAGGAGGCGGCGTCCCGCGTCGTCGGTGATGGCCCCGGCACCCCGCTGATGCCCGCGGCCACTCGCCCGCCGCTCGCACTCACCGTGTTCAACGCGCTGCTGACCGTCGTCCTGATCGTGGCGCTGGTCCTGCAGCTCATGCCGCTGCCCGTGCTGTTCGCTGTCGCCTTCGCCCTCGCACTCGTCGTCAACCACCCGCGCTGGGAGCAGCAGCAGGCACTCCTGGAGAAGCACGCCAAAAGCGTGGTCCTGGTCACCACGATGATCTTCGCGGCGGGTGTCTTCACCGGTGTCCTCACCGGTACCAAGATGATCTCCGAGATGGCCGAGGCGCTCGTCTCCGTCGTGCCGGAGTCCCTCGGCGGCCATCTCGCGCCTGTCGTCGCCGTCACCGGCATGCCGCTGAGCCTGGCCTTCACCCCGGACGCCTACTACTTCGGTGTGTTGCCCGTTCTCGCCCACACGGCGTCCGGGTTCGGCGCCGACCAGGCGGAGATCGCACGCGCTGCCATCCTCGGCCAGATGACCACCGGGTTCCCGCTGAGCCCGCTCACGGCCTCCACGTTCATCCTCGTCAGCATGAGCGGCGTCCAGCTCGGCGAGCACCAGCGCTTCATCTTCCGGTGGGCGTTCGGCACGACGCTCGTGATGACGGCGGCGGCGCTCGTCACAGGGGCCATATCCCTCTGACGACCCACGGCAAGGAGTCCATACCTATGGAGATCACCGAGTTCACCCCGAGCCGCCGCACGGTGTGTGCCCTCGCAGGGGCCGGCGCACTGACCGCGGCACTCGGTCCGGCCCGCGCCGCCGTGGCCGCGAGCCCCGGCACCCTCACCGACCCCTTCTTCTCGTACGACAGACCGGCCGACTACGGAGTCGTACGCGAGGACGTCAGAGTGCCGTTGCGCGACGGCAGTCACCTGGCCGCTCAGCTGTACCGGCCCGGCGCCCCGGACGGTAAACCGGCCACCGGCCACTTCCCGGGCATCGTCTACGAGTTCACCGCCTACGCCGCCAACCTGGAGGGCTTCGGCGACGCGGCCGCCTACTTCGTCCGCCGCGGCTACAACGCGCTCGTCTGCCAGGCCCGCGGATCCGGCGCGTCCCCCGGCACCGTCGACCCCTTCAGCCCCCAGGAACAGCGCGACAACTACGATGCGATCGAATGGCTCGCCCGGCACCCCGGCTGCACCGGTGACATCGGTCAGATGGGTGTCAGCTACGGCGGACACACCAGTCTCCTCGTCGCGGTGAACCGGCCCCCGCACCTCAGGGCGATCATCCCGACCAACGCCCTGCACGACTGGTACGAGAACACCATCTACCGCGGCGGCATCTACTCACCACGCATCCGCGACTGGCAGCGGTCCACCGCCCCCGCCACACTCCAGACCTACGCCGCGCACCCGCTCTACGACGACTTCTGGCGCGGTCGCAGCGTCAAGAGCCGTTGGGACCAACTCACGGTCCCCACCCTCGAAATCAACGGCTGGTACGACCGCTACCGCGACGGCATGGTCAAGAACTACCTCGCCCGGCCGGAGAACGTGTGGCTCGTCTCTGGCCCCTGGGACCACGGGGACCCGGCGACCCAGTACGCGGGCATCGGCCCGGGCGCGTACCTGGCCTGGTGGGACCGGTGGCTCGGCGGTGACCGGAGCGCGCCGCTGCCGGCCGCGCACATCACCTCGTACGAGATCCCCGGCCCGGGGGCGGGCCGCGGCTGGCAGCAGTTCCAACAGTGGCCGCCGCGCGACGCGCACCGTCTGACGCTGGCACTGCGGCGGGACGGCTCCCTCGGGGCCGCGTCCGGCGTAGCGGGGGAGGCCGCGTTCGAGGTCAACACTGGAACCGATGCGCCCCGCGACGACCAACAACTCCTCTTCAGCACCGCTGAGTTCACCCGCGATGTGGTCCTCGCCGGGGACGGCGCCGTGACGGTCCGTGCCGCGTTCACCGCCTCCGACGGCAATATCGCCGCCGTACTGTACGACGTGGCGCCGGACGGCACCCGCACTCGGATCACCGCCGGCTGGCTCAAGGCGAGCCACCGCCACGGGCACACCGAACTCGCCCCGGTGACACCGGGCACGGACCACGACCTGGCGGTGCACATCTGGCCGACCCACTACCGGATCGCGGCGGGGCACCGGCTGGCGCTGCGTGTGTCGAGCGACGACTATCCGGAGATCGACTCGGATGTACCGGCAGGCCGGGTGAGGTTGGGCGTGGGTGCACGTGGCTCGACGCTGCGGCTCACGGTGCGGAACGACTGAGCGCGCTCACGCGTCACCGCTCTCGATGTCCGCGAGCAGCGCCGCGACCCGCGCCCGTGCCCGCTCCGCCACACCACCGCCGGGCGCCACATGCACCCGCCCCGACCCGACGGCGTCGAGCGCCGCCTCCGCGACCTCGCGCGGGGACAGAATGCCTCCACGGCTCCCGGCCATGCCCCGCATCGAGGCTGAGGTGCCGGGTGGCAGGCGGATCGCGCCCAGCGTCTCGGAGTTCCGGCCGAGGGGAGTGTCGACCAGGCCGGGGCAGAGCACGGTGGCACCGAGTGCGGGCGAGACCCGCTTCAGCTCAACGTCGAGTGTCTCGGTCAGGCCGACCACCGCGTGCATGGTCGTGGTGTAGGGCGTGCGGTCGGGCAGCGGGGCGAGGCCGCCCGAGGAGGCGGTGTTGAGGAAGTGTCCCGCGCCCCGCTCGATGAGCAGCGGGGCGAAGGCGCGGACGCCGTGCACGACGCCGAGCACCTTGACGCCGATCATCAGCTCCCAGGTCCGGGATGTCTGCTCCCACAGGGGAGCCGCGGGCGACACCACGCCCGCGTTGTTGCACACCAGATCCACCCGCCCGTACACGGCCATGGTCCGGTCGGCCAGCGCCCGTACCGACGCTTCGTCGGAGACGTCCGCAGCCACCGCCGTGACGTCGGCTCCCGTCTCCGCGAGCGATGCCCGCGCCTTCGTCAGGCCCTCCTCGCGTACGTCGGAGATCACCAGGCGGACGCCCCGCGCGGCAAGGGCCTCGGCGAGTCCGTAGCCGATCCCGCTGGCTCCGCCGGTGATGACCGCTACATGGTCGTTCGTGATACGCATCAGGACTCCGTTCGTCGAGGGATGGCCCGGTCCAGCACGTTCGTCGCCAACTTGATGTGCGCCGCGTCCACCAGGCGGCCGTCGTGCCCGATCGCGCCCGTGCCCTCCGCCTCGGCCGTGCGATAGCGCGCGATGATGTCCTCGGCGTCCTCGACCTCCCCCTTGGTCGGCGTGAACACCTCGTTGGCCAAGGGCACTTGGGACGGGTGGATCGCCCACTTGCCGTCGAAGCCGAGCAGGGCGGCCTGCCGGGCCGACGCGCGGTACGCCTCCGGCTCGCCGTACGCCGGGAACGGTGCGTCGACCGCGGCGATCCCCGCGGCGCGGGCCGCGGTGAGTACCTGCGTACGGGCGAAGTGCCAGAAGTCGCCGGGGTAGGCGCCCAGCGGATCGAAGTTGCCGTCGACGCGGGACCGGAGCGACACGGAGAGGTCGCCCGCGCCGAGGATCAGGGACTCCACTCGAGGGCCGGCACGGGCGATCTCCAGAACGTTCGCGAGTCCTTCGGCCTCCTCGATGAGCACTTCCAGGGCGATCGGCCGCTCAAGGCGCAGCTTCTGCTCCAGTTGCGTCAGGAGCACGTCGACCCACCAGACGTCGCGCGCGGTGCGCACCTTGGGCACGATCACAACGTCGAGTGCGTCGCGCGCCCCGGTGACGACCTTGATGAGATCGTCGTGGCACCAAGGGGTGCCCAGGCCGTTGACACGGACGGCGCGCAGGGTCGTGCCCCAGTCCTGCTCGGTGAGCGCGGTGACGGCGATGGCGCGGGCGGCTTCCTTCATGGCCGGTGCGCACGCGTCCTCCAGGTCGAGGAAGACCAGGTCGGCGCCGGAGGCCGGGGCCTTGGCGCACATGCGCTCACTGCTCGCGGGTGTGGCCAGTTCGGAGCGGCGGGGGCGACGTATGTGCGTGCCCATCAGATCGTCCCTCCGGCGCGCAGTTCGTCGATCTTGGCGGGGGAGAGGCCGAGCAGTTCGCTGTAGACGGTGTCGTTGTCCGCACCCAACGACCGCCCCAGGTGGGCTACGTGGCCGGGTGTTTCGCTCAGTCGGGCCACCGGTGTCTGCACCGTGACCTTGCCGAAGTCGGGATCCGGAACCGCCGCGAACGTCCCGCGTGCCCGCAGGTGTTCGTCCGCCAGCAGGGCGGGAGCGTCGTACACCGCGGTCGCCGCCGCCTCGGCCGCGTCGAAGGCGGCCATGGCCTCGTCGAGCGTGTGGCGTGCGACCCAGTCGGCCACGGCCTCGTCGACCTCGGCCGCCCGCTCCTGGCGGCGTACAGGATCCATGTAGTCGGGGTCCTCCGCCATGTCCGCGCGGCCGACGGCGCGGAACACCCGCGCCGCGATGCTGGGCGAGGCACTGGAGACGGCCAGCCACCGGCCGTCGGCCGTGCGGTACGTATTGCGCGGGGCGCTGGCCGGCAGCATGTTGCCCGACCTGCCCTTCACCAGGCCGAGTTGGTCGTACGCGAGCGTGCCGGTCTCCAGGAGCCGGGTGAGCGGTTCAACGAGGCTCACATCGATCAGCTGGCCCTGCGCGCCGTGCACGTCGCGGTGGTAGAGCGCCATCATCACCGCGTACGTCGCCGCCAGGCCGGCCACACCGTCGGCGAGCATGAACGGCGGCAGCGTCGGCGGTCCGTCGGGTTGGCCCGTCTGGTGGGCGAAACCGCTCATCGCCTCGGCGAGGGTGCCGTAGCCGGGCCGGTCGCTCTTCGGGCCACCGCTTCCGTAGCCGGTGATGTGGGCCATCACGATGTGCGGGTGCGCCGCGTGGACGGAGTCGTATTCCAGCCCCCAACGGGCCAGCGCGCTGGGCCTGTTGCCCGCGACCAGCACGTCACTGAGCTCCAGAAGGCGGTGCAGAAGTTCCTGGCCCGCCACGGCGCGCAGGTCGAGCGTGGTGCACTTCTTGTTGCGGCCGATACTCTTCCACAGCAGGCCGATGCCGTCGCGACGGTCGCCCCAGGTGCGCATGGGGTCGCCCGAACCGGGCTGTTCCACCTTGATGACCTCCGCGCCGAACTCGCCGAGCGTCGTCGCCACGGTGGGCCCGGCGGCGAGGGTGGCGATCTCGACGACGCGAAGACCGTGCAGCGGGCCATGCGGGCCATGTGTCACGGCGCCTCCTCAGGTTCCGGTGAGCCGCGCGACCACAGGGGCGAAGCGCTCCGCCTCGCTCTGCTGCACGGTGATGTAGTTGGCCCCGAAGCGCTCGCGCCGTTCCCGGAGGCGGTCGACCACCTCGTCGGGCGGGCCGATGAGCACGTTCGGGTGGTCGAGCAGGCCCTCCGACGGCACACCCAGCCTGCGACCCACACGGTCCGCCGCCGACACCGGGTCGTCGGTGACCCTGGCGAAGAACGGTGAACTCTCCACCTCCAGAACGGAGATGCGCTGACCCGCCGCCTCCCGCACCACCCCGTAGCGGTGTGCCGCCTCTTCGGAAGGTGTGCGGCCCGCGTCATCGCGGGCCACGAACGGGACATTCGCGAGGCTCACGATGTCGGCCTCGCGCGCCGCGAACGACAGCACGCGGCGCCGGGAACCCCCGATCATGATGGGTGGATGCGGGCGCTGCACCGGCAGCGGCAGACCGGAATGGTCGACCGCGGTCACATGTTCGCCCCGCAGGTCAAGCGGCTGACCGCCCCACTGCGCCTTCAACAGCGCGACCACTTCTTCGAGCTTGTCCACGCGCCGTCCCGCAGGAGCGAACTCAAGGCCCATGGCCCGGTATTCGGGCTCGCTCCACCCGGCGCCGATGCCGAACTCGAGGCGCCCGTCGGAGAGCAGATCGATCGTCGCGGCCTCCTTCGCCAGGACGCCCGGCACGTGATAGTCGACGCAGAACACCCTGCAGCCGACCCGCAGCGTGTCCGTCACGGCCGCCGCCGTGGCAAGCGCCGCTACGGGCGCCAGGTGCTGTGCGGGCCAACGGGCTTCCTGCTGGGCCGGGCCGGGCCCGAGGTAGTGGTCGGCGAGGAACAGGGTGCTGTAGCCGAGGTCCTGCACGGAGCGCGCCGTCTCGCGCCACTCCTTCGCGGATGTTGCCTTCGTCGCCTGGACGGCGAACCTGAATGGCTGCACACTTGTCACGCAACTCACGATAACTGTCCAGCAGTTGGGGCGCCATGCCTCGACCGCGACGAACGGAACGGGAGGGCATGTGGTCAAGCGCGCACGCTTCGCCGAGTACCGGGACCGGTACCGCAACTACCGCTTCGAGCTGAGTGAGGAAGGCATCCTGTTCATGCAGTGTCACACCGACGGCGACAGCCTGGTGTGGGACTGGAAGGCGCACGACGACATGGCCGACGCCTTCGCCGACGTGGCAGGCGACCGGGAGATCAAGGTGCTCATCCATACGGGAACGGGCGCCAACTACAACGCCGACTGGGGGCGGCTGCCCAATGGCGAGCTCCCGGATCCGCCCCTGTACGACGCCATGCCGGGCGTGCGTGGACTGCGCAAGCTCGACGAGAAGGCCTGGTACAACCGCAACCTCATGTGGAACGTCCTCGACGTGGACGTGCCGATGATCAGCGTGGTGAACGGGCCGTGCAACATCCACTCCGAGGTGCCGCTGATGGGCGACATCGTGCTGGCCTCCGATGACGCCTATTTCCAGGACGTGTCGCACTTCCCGCGCGGCCAGGTTCCCGGCGACGGGCAGCACGTCATCTGGCCGTTCCTCGTCGGCCACAACCGTGCCCGCTACCTGCTGCTCACCGGGAAACAGCTCGGAGCGCAGGAGGCCAAGGAGTGGGGTGCCGTCGCCGAGGTGCACCCCAAGGACGCGGTCCTGGACCGGGCCTGGGAGCTCGCGCGAGAACTCGCCAAGCGCCCGTATCTGGTCCTGCGCTACACCCGCCAATTGTTCACGCAGAACCTCAAGCGCGCCTTCCTCGACGAGCTGGGTCACGGCCTCGGCCGTGAGACGTACGCCCAGCAGGAGTTCTTCCCGTTCGGTGGTGGCATGGCGCCCCTGGATCGGGCCTACGACGACGAGCCGTGGAGCTGAAAGCGGCGCAAATACGCGACAGTTATATGGAGTTCAGCGCGAGCAACTGTCTACTATCAGTGCACGGTGACGCGTGACCCGAGAGGACATGGTCCATGACGGAACTTCAGGAACGACTGGCCACCGGCAAGGGCAAGTTCACACCGAACTACCCCGAACTCGGCACCGCCCCCGTCTCGTACGAGGACTGCGTCTCGCCCGAGTTCTTCGAGGCGGAACGCGCCGCGATCTTCCAGCGGTCCTGGCTCTACGTCGGCCGCTCCGAACAACTGGCCCGCAGGGGCTCGTACTTCACCCGCGAACTACCGGGTAGCCTGGCCTCGATCGTGGTGACCCGCGGCGCCGACGACCGGGTGCACGCCTTCCACAACGTCTGCGCGCACCGCGGCAACAAGGTCGTGTGGCAGGAGCACCCGCAGGAGGAGAGCGCCGGGATGTGCCGGCAGTTCCACTGCAAGTACCACGGCTGGCGCTACGGGCTCGACGGACAGGTCACGCACGTCACGAACGAGCAGGAGTTCTTCGACCTCGACAAGAAGCGGCTGCGGATGCCGCCCGTGCACTGCGAGGAGTTCGCCGGTTTCGTCTTCGTCAATCTCGCCGAGGACCCGGTGCCGCTGCGTGTCCATCTCGGTGACCGTCTCCTCGAACTGGAGCAGTACCCCTTCGAGAAAATGACCCGCCACCACGGCTTCCGCGCCCACATCAAGGGCAACTGGAAGCTCGCCGTGGACTCCGTGTGCGAGTGGTACCACCCGCCGTACGTGCACGCCCGGTTCATCGACAAGGACGTCGCCAAGGCCGAGAAGATGGTGCCGCCGGTCGACGCCTACCACTACGACCTGTTCACCCCGCACATGCTCACCTCCGTGCCGGGACCGCCCCCGCTCCCGCCGCGCGAGCCCGGCGCGCTCGGGCCCGCGACCAACGACCAGAAGTGGGTGTACCGGCTGTTCCGCGCCGGACTGTTCGGCCCGGACGACGTGCCCGACCTCGGCCCGCTCCCGGAGTTCCTCAACAAGGGCCGCATCAAGTCATGGGGCAACGACCAGTTCTGGCTCTTCCCCAACCTCTCCGTGCAGATATGGGCCCGCGGCTTCTACATCACGTACACCTATTGGCCGGAGAGCGCCGACTCGCACATCTACGACATCGACCTGTACTTCGTACCGCCCGAGAACGCCCAGCAGCGGCTCGCGCAGGAACTCGTCGTCGACAGCACCATCGAGTTCGCCATGCAGGACGTCAACACCATCGAGGCCACCCACTCGGGACTGAAGTCCCGCGCGAACCGCGAGTTCCACCTCAGCGACCAGGAACTGCTCATCCGGCATTTCCATAAGACCGTCCGTGACACCGTCGCCGCCCACCAGGAGGCGTGATGACCACCACCGAACGGCTCCTCCCCGAGGGCTTCGGCGAGCTCGAACCGTACGTCGACGACTGGGCGCTGCCGACCCGGCAGGAGCGCTACGACATGCGGCTGACGAAGGACATGACGGAGCTCGGCGCGTTCTACGACGTGATCGCGCCGCGCGCCGAGGAGGCCATCGCCCACCTCGACGGCCACGACCTCGACGCCCTCCCCGAACCCGAACTTCGCCTGCTGCGACTGCTGTTCTCGATGATCCTCGTCAGTTACGCGGTGAACGTCTTCGAGCAGCCGAGCATCCCCGACGCGGGCGCCGCCTTCTTCGACACCCTCGTCGAGCCGGCGGTGTGAGGCCACGTACGCTCACGCCGATGAACGCGCAGACTCTCGTCGACGTCGACCTGCCACGCGCGCAGGCCGGCGCCAACCCCCAGCACCTGATCCTCGGTCTCTTTACCGACCACTGGTTCCGGGCGGAGGACGCCCTGCCGTCGGCGGCGCTCGTCGCACTGCTCGGCGACTTCGGGATCACCCCGGTCAGTGCCCGTGCCGCGATCGGCAGACTGGCCCGGCGCGGCGTCCTCGACGTCCACAGAGACGGACGCCGCACCTACTACCGGCCGGCGCCGAGCGCGGTGCGCCCGCTGGAACAGCTGCAGCGCCGCATCGTGAACTTCGGCGCGCGGGAGCGCCCGTGGGACGGACTGTGGACCACGGTGATCTTCTCGGTACCCGACGACCGGCGCGACGTACGCCACGCCCTCCGGCGGCGGCTCGGCTTCCTCGGATACGCCGCGGTGTACGACGGGGTGTGGATGTCGCCGCACGCCGACCAGGACCAGACCGTCGAACTGCTCGAGAGCGTCGGCGTGCGCAGCGCCACCGTGCTGCGCTCCACCCTCACTCATGCGCGGGGCGCCGGAGACCCGCTGGGCGCGTGGGACCTGGACGCCATCCAGTCCGCGTACGAGGACTTCATCGCCGAGTACACCCCGCTCCTGCAAAGGGTGGCGAGCGGGCAGGTCGGCTCCGCGGAAGCCCTCGTGGCCCGCACCACCGTGAAGGATGTGTGGCGCGAGCTCGTCGGCATCGACCCCGAACTCCCGGCCAACCTCCTGCCCGAGAGCTGGCCCGGCCGCGCCGCGCGCGCCGTGTTCGCGCAGATCTACGACACGCTCGGGCCGCTCGCGGAGGTCCGCGTCCGTCAGCTCGTGGCCGAACAGCACCCGGCGCTCGCCGCACAGACAGGGCACCGCACCACGGACGACGACAAGGAGCCGCCACCATGAGCACAAGCAGTGCCGCAGGCCGTCTCGCCGGCAAGGTCGCCGTCGTCACCGGCGCGGGTTCGGGCATCGGCCGGGCGACCGCCCTGCTCTTCGCCGAGCAGGGCGCCAAGGTCGTCTGCGCCGACCGCAGCGGCGAAGAGGGAGCGGTCGCCAAGGAGATCGGGGACAACGCCGCCCTCGCGGTGCACACCGACGTGTCGGACACCGGCGACGTACAGCACATGATCGGCGCGGCGGAGCAGCACTTCGGGCGTCTCGACGTCCTGTTCAACAACGCCGGCTTCGGCGGCCCCCGCAAACCCCTCGCCGAACAGGACGAGGCCACCTTCGACGACGTCATCGCCGTCAACCTCAAGGGTGTCTTCCTCGGCATGAAGTACGGCATCGCCGCCATGCTGCGCGCGGGAGGCGGCTCGATCGTGAACACCGCCTCCTCCGCCGCCCTCGTCGGCTGGAAGAAGCACGCCGTCTACGCGGCAGCCAAGGGCGGCGTCGTCCAGATGACCAAGTCCGCCGCACTCGACTACGCGACCCGGGGCATCCGCGTCAACGCCGTGTGTCCCGGCATGACGTGGACGGGGCTCTCCGGCGCCGGCCCGGAGAACGCCGTGCCGCCGCCCGACGCTGTCATGAAGGCGCAGCCCATGCACCGTTGGGGCCTGCCGTCAGAACTGGCCGCAGCCGTGCTGTTCCTGGCGAGCGACGCCTCGTCCTTCGTCACCGGGGTGGCGCTGCCCGTCGACGGCGGCTACGTGGTGGGCTGATCCGGCACCCAGCTCGGGTCTCGCTTCTCCAGGAACGCCCGCATCCCCTCGCGCGGCTCGGGCGACTCCTCCAGTGCCCAGAACATGGTCTGGTGGTCGATGACGCCGTACCGCTCATTGAGCATCCGCTTGACGTGCATCCGCGCCATCGGCGGCGTCCGCAGCACCTCGTGCGCCGCCGCCAGGGCCGCCTCCCGCAGCGATGCGTGCGGTACGACGCGTGAGACGAGACCGAGCCGCAACGCCTCCGCCGCGTCGAAACGGCGCGCCGAAAGCAACAGGTCACGGGCGACCGCCACCCCCACGTGTGCGGGCAGCGCCGCCGCGAACGTCGCGTCCGGGATGCCGCGCAGCAGCTCCGGCACCCGGAACGTCGCCCGGTCACTGACCACCGTGATGTCCGCCATCATCGCGATCAGCAGACCGCCGGCCTGACAGATCCCGTTCACCGCGGCGATCACCGGGGCCCGCGACTCCCTGATGGCGGTGAACGGCAGGATGTCATGGCCGATGGCGGACACGTCGGCGTCCCCCGGCTGCGCCCGGCCGCCCAGATCGCCGCCGGGCGCGAACACGTCGTCCGTGCCCGTGATGATCAGCGCGGTCAGGTCCGGGTCGGTGTTGACGCGGCGTACCGCCCGCTTGATGCCGAAGTACATCGCGGGTGTCAGCGCGTTCCGCGCCTCGGGCCTGTCGATGTGACACCAAGCGATGGCGCCGTCCCGTTCGAGGCGCAGCCCCGTCGTTCCAAGATCCTTCTCCGCACCGCCGTTCACGTGACCGCGCCCGCCTCCTTCAGGGCGAGGATGCGTTCCCAGTCCATGCCGAGTTCGAGCAGGATCTGCTCGGTGTGCGCGGCGAACTCGGGGGCGGGGTCGAGGTGGTCGAGCGGCTCGGACTCGAACTGCACTGGACTGGCTGCGAGTTCGAGACGTCCGGCGCGAGTGACGTACTTGTTGGCGCGCACCTGTACGTCCTCGCCGACCTGGACGGAGTCCTGGACGGGCGCCCAGGGCCCGGACAGAGTGACGAACCGTTCGGCCCACTCGGCGAGCGGCCGGGTGGCGATGATCTCGCGGAGCAGCTCGACTCCCTCCTCCGCGTGCTCGGCGATGAGCTCCGCGGTCGCGAAGCGTGGATCGTCGGCGAGATCCGGCCGGTCGATGTGCCGGCACACGTCCGCCCAGTACCTCTGCGGCTGCAGCATCACCAGGGAGAGGTGCCGGTCGTCGGAGGTGCGGTAGATGCCGCTGAGCGGATTGGCCATGCCGTTCGGGCCGCCCGGCATCGCCATCACCCACGGCTGCTTCTTCGCCCGCGCGAGCGCGATGCCGTGCCCCATCGCCCACACCCCACTGCCCAGCAGCGAGACATCGACCACGGACCCCTCGCCCGTACGCTCCCGGCGGACGAGCGCGGCGGCGATCCCGCCCGCGAGGTTCGTCCCCGAGATCGTGTCCCCGTACGCGGGCACGGGCAGCGGCAGGATCCCGTCGAGGCCTTCCGGCGTGATGCTCGCGGCGGCCGAGGAACGCGCCCAGAACGCCGTCATGTCGTAGCCGCCCTTGTCGGACTCCGGGCCCAGCGGGCCGAAGGCGCTGCCGCGGGCGTAGACGACGTCCGGCTTGATCGCGCGGATGTCCTCGGGCTCGATGCCGAACTTCTGGCGCGCCCGAGGCAGGAAACTGGTGAGGAAGACATCGGCTCCCGCGACCAGTTCGCGCAGTACCGCCATCCCCTCCGGCTTCGAGATGTCGAGGCCCAGGCTGCGCTTGCCACGGTTGGCGTGCTCGATGTTGGGGTTCGGCTCGTCCTCCTCGATGACGAACGCGCCGGTGCGGCGCAGGCCGCGCTGGGGATCCCCGTTCACCGCGTGCTCGATCTTGATGACATCCGCGCCCCAGTCGGCGAGCACGGCTCCGGCCGAGGGCACGAAGCCGTACATGGCGACCTCGACGACGCGGATTCCCTCCAGAGGCTTCACACTCACTTGGCCACCGCCCCGAACGTCTTCGTCTCCAGGAACTCCGCGAGTCCTTCGAGCCCGTACTCGCGGCCGACCCCCGACTGCTTGTAGCCGCCGAAGGGACTGTCGGGGGCGAAGTAGTTGCCGCCGTTGATGCTGAACGTGCCGCTGCGGATGCGCCGGGCCACGCCCACCGCGCGCTCGTCGGACGCGGAGAACACCGCGCCCGAGAGGCCGTACGCCGAGTCGTTGGCGATGCGTACGGCATCGGCCGCGTCATCGGAGTTCTCGTAGGGGATGACGGACAGCACGGGGCCGAAGACCTCCTCCTGTGCGATCTCGCTGTCCTGGGCCACCCCGGCGAGCAGCGTCGGCCGGTAGAAGAACCCGGGTCCCGGTATCCGTTCGCCGCCGCACACCAGCTTCGCCCCGTCCGCGACGGCACGCTGGACCATCGCGTCCACCTTGTCGCGCTGCCGCTCACTGATCAGCGGACCCATGTACGTCGCGGGGTCGGCAGGGTCGCCCACGGGGATGCGGGCGAGGCCCTGGGCGACCATGTCGACGATCTCGTCGTGCCGCTCGCGCGGAACGAGGAGCCGGGTACAGATGGCGCAGCCCTGCCCGGCGTGGCTGCATGACATGAACGCCGCCATCATCGACGCCGTCTGCAGATCGGCGTCGTCGAGCAGCACCATGGCGGACTTGCCGCCGAGTTCGAGGAAGACCCGCTTGACCGTCCCGGAGGCCGCCGCCATGATCCGGCGGCCGGTGGCCGTCGAGCCGGTGAAGGTGACGACGTCGACGTCCGGGTGCGTGGTCATCAGCTCGCCGGCGGCCGAGCCGGAGGAGGAGAGCACGTTGACGACGCCCGGCGGGATGTCTGTGTGTTCGGCGATGAGTTCGCCGAGGGCGAGGGTGACGAGCGGGGTGTCGGGGGCGCCCTTGAGGACGACGGTGCAGCCCGCGGCGAGCGCAGGTGTGATCTTCGCCAGAGCGATCTGGTTCGGATAGTTGTACGGAATGATCGCCGAGACCACGCCGGCCGCCTCTTTCTCCACCCAGCGACGGTGCCGCGCGCCACGGGCCTCGGTGACGCCGAGGTCCCGGCTGAACTCGTACGTCGGCAACAGGTCCGCGTACCAGCGCACGACCCCGATCGGCTCCTCCAACTGGGCGCCGGCGGTGAGCTGGTGCGGGGCGCCGACCTCGGCGATGGTCAGCGCCCGCAGCTCTTCCTTGTGGTCGACGAGTGTGCGGTGCAGCTGGTCCAGGCAGCGCGCGCGAAAGTCGCGGTCCGTGGCCCACGACGTGGTGTCGAAGGCGTGCCGTGCGGCGGTGATCGCGGCCTCGGCCTCGGCGGGGCCCGCGTCGGGGGCGTGGCCCACGACGGCGCCCGTGGCCGGGTTGACGGAGGCGAAGGTGGTGGCGGCGCCGGTGAGCCGGCCGTCTATGAGCAGCCGCCGGTCGGGGGCTTTGTCGGTCATGTGCGGTACGCCTCCTGCGTTGATGCCGGACTCGTGAGGTGCCGTGAACGGACGAGGGGTTCAGACCTTGCGGGTGATGCCGCCGTCGACGCGGATGATCGCGCCGGTGGTGAAGCTGGACGCCGCGGACGCCAGGTGCACGGCCAGCGGTGCCACCTCCTCGGGGCGGCCCATGCGGCCGAGCGGTACGAACGGCGCCTCGTCGGGGTCCTCGGGCGCCCAGCCGCGCGACAGATCGGTGAGGAAGGGGCCCGGCAGGATCGCGTTGACCCGCACCTTCGGCGCGTAGGCCTCCGCGAGTCCTACGGTGAGTGCGTTGAGGCCCGCCTTGGCACAGGCATAAGGGAGTTCGCGGGTGCTGGCGGTCAGCGAACCGGCCGTGCCGACGTTGATGACCGAGCCGCCGTCGTGCTCGGCCATGTGGGTCGCCGCCAGGACGGCGAGCCGAAACGGGCCCTTCAGGTTCACCGCGAGGGTCTTGTCGTACAGCTCCTCGCTGATGCCGGTCAGGTCCGTGTAGAGCGGTGACATGCCCGCGTTGTTGACGAGTACGTCCAGCCGGCCGAGCCGGTCGAGGGTCGTGCCGACGAGCCGGTCGCAGTCGTCCCAGCGACCGGCGTGGAAGGCGACGGCCTCGGCGCGCCGCCCGGTCGCTTTGGCGATCTCGGCGGCCGCCGTCTCGCAGGTGTCGAGCTTGCGGGAGGCGATGACCACATCGGCGCCCGCCTCGGCGAGGGCCCCGGCGATGGCGCGGCCGATGCCACGGGAGCCGCCGGTGACGACGGCGACCCTGCCGGTGAGGTCGTGGAGTGCGGCCAGACTGTTCACAGCGGTGTGTCCCCTTCATCTGCCATGCGTACGACGACCTTCCCGACCGCCTCGCCGTCCGCCACGCGGCGCAGGGCCGCCGCGGTGTCCGCGAGCGCGAACTCGGCGCCGATGTGCGGACGGACGGTGCCCGCGGCGAACAGGGCGCCCAGCCGCGCCTCGTTCGCCTCGAACTGAGCGGGCAAGTGGGCGGCCAGATCCCGCAGTTGGAAGCCCGTCACCTGGACGCCCTTCAACAGGACGAGGTTCAGCGGGAGGCGGGGGATGCCTCCGGCGAAGCCGATGCTGACGAACCGGCCGCCCCAGCGTACCGACCGCAGCGCCGGCTCGGCGAGCGTGCCGCCCACCGGGTCGAGCACCAGGTCCGCTCCGGCGGGCAACGCCTCCTTGAGCGCGGCCCGCAGCCCGCCCCCGCGATGGTCCATCAGCACCGTCGCGCCCTGCGCCTTCGCCGCCTCCAGCTTCTGCGCCGACGACGCCACCGCCGTGACCCGGGCCCCGGCGAGCGCGCCCAACTGGACGGCTGCCAGGCCCACTCCACCGCCCGCGCCGAGCACCACGAGATCCTGACCCGCCGCGATCCCGGCCACTGTGTGCAGCGCGTGGTACGCGGTGCGATGCGCCACGCCGAAGGCCGCAGCCTCCACGAGGCCCACGCCGTTCGGCACCACGGTCACCGACCGTTCCGCCACCACGGCCCGCTCGGCGAACGCCCCGACCATTGTCGTCCCACACACCCGGTCCCCGACCTGTACGCCGGTCACCTCGTCGGCGACCGCCTCCACGACCCCGGCGAACTCGCTGCCCGGCACGAACGGCGGCGCCACAGGCAATTGGTACTCCCCGGCGACGAGCAGCACGTCCGGGTAGTTGACGGCCGCCGCGCCGACCCGCACCCGCACCTGCCCCGCCTCGAGAGCGGGCATGGGCACGTCGGCGACCCGGACGACTTCCGGCGGTCCGTAGGCCGTGCACTGTGCCGCCCTCACGCTCAGCACCCCCGCCATACGGGCGCGCGCTTCTCCATGAACGCCGTCGCGCCCTCCTTCGCGTCCTCGCTCGCGAAGACGGAGCGCTGCAGTTCCTTCTGGCGGGCGCCGGCGCGGTCCGGGTCGGTGAGCGTCGTACGGACCAGTTCCTTGGCCGCGGCCAGACCCAACGGTGCGTTCGCCGCGATGCGCCCGGCCAACTCCAGTGCGGCGGACGGGACGTCGTCGGCGGCGACCACGGTGTTCACCAGGCCGATCTCGCGCGCTCGATGTGCGTCCACCGGGTCCCCGGTCAACACCAGCTCCAGGGCGTGAGCCAACGGGATCCGGGTGCCGAGCACCGCCCCGCCCCCGGCCGGGAACAGCCCGCGCTTGACTTCGGGGAAGCCGAATCTCGCCGTGTCCGAGGCCACCACCACGTCGCAGGCGAGCAGCAGTTCCATGCCGCCCCCGAGAGCGCTGCCGTTGGCGGCGCCCACCACGGGGATCGTGATGCCGCCCTCGATGAGGCGTTGGTATGCGGCCCGCCCCGGGTCGTCGCCCAGCCCCATGTGCGCACCCGCCGCGAACGCGCGCAGGTCCATGCCGGGGCAGAACACGCGGTCGCCGCTGCCGGTGAGAACCACGGCCCGTACCTCGGGGTCGGACTCCGCCTCCAGCAGCGCACGGCCCAGGGCCGCCATCAGCTCAGGTGTGAGCGCGTTCCGGGCCTCGGGCCGGTTGAGCCGGGCCACCAGCACGTTCCCGGAGCGCACCCGCACCAGCACGTCGTCGTCGCTCATCCCTGGTACCCCGATGTCTCGGCGAGATCGGCGGCCTCGCGCATCAGCTTCAGGATCAGCGGCCCGTACGCCTGGAGCTTGGGGTCGTCGCCGGCGCGCTGGAAACCCTGTTCCAGGACGATGGCGAGCTTCCATTTCGCCAGGACGGCGTAGTAGTCGAAATCGTCGACCTGACGGCCCGACAACTCGGCGTACCGGCTCAGCAGTTCGTCGCGCGAGGGCATGCCGGTGAGATCGACGTAGCCGGCCGTAGCCGCCTCGGGGGCGGCCGTGTCCTCGGGCCAGCTGTGCAGCATCCAGGCCAGGTCCAGCTTGGGGTCGCCGACCGTGCCCATTTCCCAGTCGACGATCGCCGCCAGCCGGGCGGGGGCGCCGTGGTGGAACATCACGTTGGCGAACTGGTAGTCGCCGTGCATCAGACCGGGCGTGTAGTCGAGTGGTTTGTGGGCGCGCAGCCAGGCAGACGCCTCGTCGAGCCCCGGTATCTCGCGGCCTTTCACACGCTCCAGGAATGAGGTCCAGCGGTCCACCTGCCGCTCGTGGAAACCGTCGGGCCGGCCGAGGTCGGTGAGGCCCTTCTCCTGCCAGTCGACCATCGACAACAGGGCCAGTCCGTCCGTGAGTTGCTCGGCGAGGCCGCGGCGGGCGGCGGCGTCGGAGGCGAACGGCTCGGGCCACTTCTTGTCCGTGAGGTTCATCGGGGACCAGCCGTCCACGAACCCCATGAGGTAGAAGGTGCGGCCGAGCACCGACGGGTCCGTGCACACCGCGACCGCCGGGGTGTGCGGCACCTCCGTGCCCGACAGCGCCTCGATGATCCGCCACTCGCGGTGGATGCCCTGGTCGCGGGAGGCGGGCGCGGTGGGCGGGGGGATGCGCAGCGCGCAGTGCAGCGGGCCGCGCCGGATTTCGTAGATCTCGTTCTGGGTGCCGCCGGAGACGTAGGAGTGGGTCAGCGGGTCGCCCTTGCCGGGCAGGTCGAGGCCGTCCAGCCAGGTGGCCAGGCGTTCGATGTCGATCACAGCTCTCCCTCCGCGTCGAAGTACGCGGTGTACTTGGCGATGGCCGCCTCCCGGCGGGTGGGCAGATGACCGGTGGGCCACAGGCCCTGCGTGGGCTCGTGCTCGCGCAGCACCTGGCGGGCCACGGTGACCTTGTGGACTTCGGTCGGGCCGTCGGCCATCCCCAGCACCCCGGCGCCGAGCAGCATCTTCTGGAACGGCATTTCGTTGCTCATCCCCAGCGCCCCGTGCACCTGGGCCGCGCGCTGCGCGATGTCGTGCAGTACCTGCGGCATGACGACCTTCACGGCCGCGATGTCCTTGCGCACCTTCTTGTAGTCGTTGTGCTTGTCGATCGACCAGGCGACGTACAGCACGAACAGGCGGAACTGGGTGAGCTGGGCGTAGGAGTCGGCGACGTAGCCCTGCACGAACTGCTTGTCGGCGAGCACCCCGTCCCGTGTGCGGCGGCTCAGCGCCCGCTCGCACATCATGTCCAGGGCCTTCTTCGCGTGGCCGATGGTGCGCATCGCATGGTGCACGCGACCGCCGCCGAGGCGGGTCTGGGCGATGACGAAGGCCTGACCCGGCCCGCCCAACAACGCCGAAGCCGGGACCCGTACGCCGTCGTAGTGGATGAGCGCGTGGGCGCCGCCGCCCAGGGGCTCGTCGCCCAGGCCGACGTTGCGCTCGATTCGGATGCCGGGCGTGTCCGCCGGAACCAGGAACATCGACATGCCCTTGTACGGTCCGGCCTCGGGGTCGGTCACCGCCATGACGATGAAGAACGCGGCCGTGCGGGCGTTGGAGGAGAAGAACTTCCAGCCATCGATGATCCAGCCGTTGTCCCCGTCACGGACCGCCCGTGTCTCGAAGAGTGCGGGGTCGGAGCCCGCCTGCGGCTCGGTCATGGAGTAGCAGGAGAACACCTCGCCGTCGAGCAGCGGCCGAAGGTACTTCGCCTTCTGTTCTTCCGTCCCGTAGTGGGCGATGATCTCTGCGTTGCCGGTGTCCGGAGCCTGGCAGCCGAAGATGACCGGCGCCCACTCGGAGCGGCCAAGGATCTCGTTGAGCAGGGCGAGTTTCAACTGCCCGTAGCCCTCGCCGCCGAGCTCGGGGCCGAGGTGGGCGGCCCACAGACGGTGGCGGCGCACCTCTTCCTTGAGCGGGTCGGTGATCTTGCGCAGCTCCGGTCCCGGTGGGGTGAACTGCTGTCCGGGGAAGGCCAGATCGAGGGGCTCGACCTCTTCGCGTACGAAGGTGTCGGCCCAGTCCAGCAGCTGCTGGAAGTCGGGGTCCGTCTCGAAGTCCCATGACATGGGTGACTACTCCTTGTCCGTGGTGAGCGGCGTTCCCATGCGCTCCAGGGCCGCTCGGGCCTGGGTGAGGACGTCCTCGGCGGGCGCCCCCTCCACCAGCGAAGCCATCAGCCGTACGTCCTTGCCGAGGAGCCCGCCCGCGACGGCGCCCATGCGCGTCGGATCGCAGCCCGACGCCGCGAGTCTGCCGAGCGCGAAGCTGGCGGCGCTGCCGTGCCCGGCGACCTCGGCGAACCGCTCCGGCTCGACACCCAGCCGTTGCCCGAGGGCCAGCGCGCTCGCGGCGATCCCGAAGGTGGCGGTGAACAGTGTGTTGTTGAGGAGCTTGGTGACCTGTCCGGCGCCCAGCGGGCCGAGGTGCACGACCGGGTCGCCGTACGTCGCGAAGACCGGGCGGCAGCGCTCCACGGCTTCGTTGTCCCCGCCCGCCATCACGAGCAGCTTCCCCGCGGCCGCGGCCGGGCCGCCGCCGCTGACCGGCGCGTCCACCACCTGCGCCCCGCGCTCCGCCGCGAGCGCGCCCAGGCGGCGGCAGGTGTCGGGGTGGACGGTGCTGTGCACCGCGAGTACCGCACCGGGACGCAGGCCCGCCAGGACGCCCGAGTCGCCCAGGACGACCTCCTCCACGTCCGCGTCGCCCACCACGCACACGCCGACCACGTCACAGAGCGAAGCCAACTCGGCCGGAGTGTCCGCCACTTCGGCCTTCGTCCCCGCGAACGGCTCCAGCGATGCGGGGCGGCGCGCCCACAGGGTCAGCGGGAGCCCGGCGTCCACGATGCGCCGCGCCATGGGTGCGCCCTGGCTGCCCAGGCCGATGAAACCGGCGTGTGTCACAAGTCCTCCAACGTGAGAGATGGTCAGGCCTTTCCGGACCGTGCCGGCCGCCAGAACGTCGCGAGCAGCCCGGCCGTCGCCACCACCCCGACCCCGAGCGCCACACCCCCGCCCGTCCAGCCGGTCACCTCGATGTCGAACGCCGCGTCGAGGGACCAGGGGCCGGCGCCGAGCACCGCGAGTGCCACACAGCCGACCCCCAGCACGAGCACGTACTCGTAGCCGTCCTTCATGACGAAGAATCCATTCGCGCGATGCGCGAGCAGGCCCGCGACGAGCATCACGGAGATGACGGCGGCGCAGGCCAGCGGTGTCAGGAAACCGGCGGCGAGCAGCACGCCCGCACCGATCTCCGTCACCACGCTCATCCAGGCCTGCAGTCGCCCCTTGCGCAGCCCCAGGCTTTCGAACCAGCCCGCGGTGCCCGCGATGCGCCCGCCACCGCGCCAGTGGTTGAGCCCGTGCAGGGCCATCGTCGCGCCGATCACCAGCCGCAGCAGCAGTACTGCGAACGCTTCGGCCCCGGTCATGCCGCCTCCCCTTCCGTTCCGCCGTCCGTCCGGACGGCGCCGTTCCGTTCGCTCTGCACCACGCACTCCTCCACGAACGCCAGGAGCCGCAGGTGATAGCTGCGGGCGGCCAGGCCCAGGCTCAGGTTGTGGCCGCAGCCCGCCTGTTCGTTGGCCCGGACGCGGGGAGCGGCGGTGAACAGGCCGGTGATCTCGGCGAGCGCGGCGGGCCCCGACTCCCACACCCGCTCGTGGTCGCCGAGGCTGAACTGCACCGGGATCCGTACCTCGGCCGCGAGCCGGGCGAAGTCACGCTCCACCCACACCCGCGCCGGCCCTTCGTAGGCGGGGGAGTCCGAGGCGATGTACCGGGTGTTCCATACGTCGTCGGCGTACAGCTCGGCCGGGCCCCACAGGGTTTCGCGGGTGCCTATCGGGCGTCGGCCGACGCGCTGACGTGTCACCCCGGCGGCCTCCAAGGCGCGGATGGTGTCGGGCTGGTGCCGAAGGCCCGTGCCCGCGATCTCCAGGCCGAGCAGCCGGCGCCCCCGCTCGTCCGCCGCCATGCGCATCGCGAGCTCGCAGCCCGCCGAGTGCGCCGCGATGAACACGGCCGGGCGGCCGGGGAGTTGGTCGATGAAGCGTTCGAGCGCCGCGTATGTCGTGTCGAGACGGCTGTGCGGATCGCGGTAACGGTCGGCGAAGGGCGCGGAGATGCCGTAGCCGGGGCGGTCCATGGCGACGACCGCGTAGCCGAGCTGTGCACCCGTGCGCAGCAGGGAGAGCTCCGGCCGCCCCGGGCAGTCGAAGTACAGCGAGGTGGTGCCGCCGCCGTGCAGCGCGAGGATCACCGCGCGGGGCTCGGGGGCCGAGCACACCCGCGCGGAGAGCGGGAAGCCGTCCACCCGGACCGACTTGGTATGCACGCTGGGCGGGATGGCCGCGTCGAGGGCCGCCTGCAGACGGCCGGGCACCGTCATGTGTCCGCCCGCAGCAGCATGACCCCGCTCGGCGTGAGGCCGCCGGTGCTGACCACTGCGGTGCGGGCACCGGCGATCTGCCGGGCGCCGCCCTCGCCGCGCAGCTGGGTGATCGCCTCGCGGACCAGGCCCATGCCGTGGGTGCGGCCGTGCGAGAGCTGACCGCCGTGCGGGTTGACGGGCAGCACGCCGTCGCGGGCGATGTTCTTCCCACCGTCCAGGAAGTCCTTGGCCTCACCGATGCCGCAGAAGCCCAACGCCTCCAGCCAGGAAAGGCAGTTGACGGTGAAGCCGTCGTACAGCAGCGCCACGTCGACGTCGTCCGGACGCAGCTGGGTACGGGTCCACAGATGCGCCGCCTGCCCGAGCACCTGGGGTTCGTGTGTCGACGTGGTCTGGTCCCACTCCAGGCGCTCGACCAGCTGCGTGCCGACCGCCTCGACGAGCACGGGTGGCTTCGGCAGCTCGCGGGCGGCGTCGACCGACGACACGACCACCGCGATCGACCCGTCGCACGGCACGTCGCAGTCGTAGAGACCGAAGGGGCTGGTGATGGGTCGGGCCGACAGGTAGTCGTCCATGGTGAGCGGGTCGCGGTAGATCGCCTCGGGGTTGAGGGCGGCGTTCGCGCGCTGGTTGAGGGCGATCCAGCCGAGCGTCTCGCGGGTGGTGCCGTACTCGTGGAAGTGGCGCTGCGCGTTTTGCGCGAGGTGGATCGCGGCGGACATCGCGCCGAACGGAGCCACCCACTGCGCGCCGTCCGCCACCCGGTCCTGGCGCGGCACGGGGCGCAGGCCCTCGCGCACCTGCTGGGAGTGCGTGGTCTCCCACACCGTACGGAAGCACAGCACGTGCCGCGCCAGGCCGCCCGCGACCGCAAGCATCGCGGCGATCACCGAGCCGGCCGGGCCGAACGTCTCCATGCCGCCGTTGTGCCAGGTCGGACGGATGCCGAGCGCGCTCTCCACGGCGGTGACGCCGCCCTCCCCGAAGCCGGCGGAGATGCCCGAGCCCGGATACGTGGCCAGGCCGTCGATGGCGTCGAGGGTGAGCCCAGCGTCGGCGACGGCCTTCTCGCACGCCTCGACGGTCAGCGCGAGCGGCGGCACACCGAGACGCCGCCCGATGCGAGAGGCCCCCGCGCCGGTCAGTGCCGCCCGGTGTTCGAAGCGATCGGTGCTCACCGGCGGCCGGACGAGCGTCCTGATCCGCTCGGGATCCGGGTCGTCGGGTGGCAGGGGCGGGAGCGGATCCGGCTGCTCGGCGCACGGCCGGAACAGGGGCAGCCACACGTCCTCCACCTGCTCGAAGACGGCCTCCAGGCGCATGCCGAGCCGCAGCTCGGAGGGCTCGCAGCCGACGATGTTCGTGGTGAGGCGGACCCGCGGGTCCGCCGCGACCGCCACCCGCGCCACCACGTAGGGCGGCTCCAGACCGGGTGAGGGGAAGCGTTCGTTGACCGTGAAGGAGACGAGAACAGCGGTGCCCGCGACCTCCGTGACGCCCAGCTCGTGCCCACGGCAGCGGCGGCACACCGGCAGCGGTGGATGGTTCAGCGCGGAGCAGTCCGCGCACTGCTGGAAGCGGAGCCGGCCGTCCGCCCCGGACGTCCAGAAGAACGCGGTGTCATCGGTGAGCAGGGGCAGGGAACGCCGTGCCACAGGGTCTCCTCCATAGGTCGGCGAACGAGGGTCAACGTCCGAGGGTCAACGTCCGAGGGTCAGCGCATGTCGGCGCGTTCGCCGCGCGCCGTCACCGGAGCGGCCAGGCTCTGCTCGTCGCAGGCCTTCTGCAGCTTGTCCAAGGTCTCGTCGAGCCCGGGTCCGAGGCGCTTGCCAGGCGTGAACGTGGCCGGCAGGTGCCGCATGCCGTTGATGATCCCGACGGAGTCGTAGTGCACGGTCCCCTCCGCCGCGCACACGTAGTCCGGCATCCGGTCCAGGACGTGGCTGAGCATCCGCTTGAACACGATGCGCGCCACGTTCGAGCCGATGCAGCGGTGGATGCCGAGGCCGAATGCCTGGTGCCGGTTGCCCTTGCGCTCCAGGTCGACCTTGTTCGGTTCCGGGAAGACCGACGGGTCACGGTTGGCCATCGCCCACGACAGCCAGACCCGGTCGCCCTCCTTGAACTCCTGGCCCGCGAGCGCGCAGTCCTCGGAGACCGTACGGCCGTCGCCCACGGCGGGCGTGAAGAAGCGCAGGAACTCCTCCGTGGCCGGGTCGAGCAGCTTCGCCCGCTCGCGGCTGAGCCGTTCCCGCACTTCGGGGTGGAGCGAGAGCCACTCCAGGGAACGCCCGGTGAGCGCCGTCGTCGTGTCGAAGCCGCCGCCGATCAACAGGGCGAGGACCCCGAGGAGATCCATGTCGGAGGGCTTGGTGTCACCGATGTTCGCGTTGACCACCGCGTCCACCAGGCCGGGCCTGGGCGTGGCACGGATCGCGTTCATGTGCTCGGCGATGTCCCTCATCATGGCGATGTGCAGGTCGCGTACGCGCGCCCGGTCGGGGGAGTCCGGCGGGGTGTAGACCCCGGCGTGGGCGGGCTCGTTGTACAGCTGCCACTTCTTCAGCGGGATCCCCATCATGGCCAGGGTGAACACCGCGGGTACCGGGTTGGCGAGGTCCTCAACGAAGTCGATCTCGCCCGACTCGATGCGTTCGTCGAGGCACGCCCTGATCAGCTCGTCGAGGAACGGGACCCACCGCTGCACCGCCGCAGGCGACAGATACGGGTTGAGCGCCTGCCGGTAGTAGCGCTGTTCCGGCGGGTCCATCTCCAGGAACCCGCCGCGAAAGCCCTGGCCCTGCGCCGGAGCGGGAATGGTGATGCCCTTGTAGCCACGGCGTTCGTTGTTGACGTCGTGGTCGTTCGAGAGCTTCTCGGCGGAGCGGGCGATGTCGAACACCGCCTGGTGGCTCGCGGCGACGAAGTGTCCGCCGTGGGTGTCCGTCCACGCCACCGGGCAGCGGCCCTGCATCTCCTCGGTGATCTCCACGAACCGCTCCCGGTAGTCGGGCGCGTGGCGGTCGAAGTGGAACCGGACGCTCTTGCGCGCCTCTTCGTCCGGTGCGCCGTTCTGTTCCTGCGTGGTCACGTGATGCCTCCTTTCCGGTACGAGCCTGCGTGTCAGCCCGTGAAATCGCCGGATTCGGTGATCGTGATGGCCCGTTCCGGACAGGAGCGCATCGCCTCGGCCGCCGCCTCCGTCTCCCCGGCGGGCACGTCCTCGCTGACCGGCGACGAGTGCCCGTCGATCTCGTCGAGTTCGAACACCTTCGGCGCGATCATGGCGCAGAGAGTGTGACCCTGACAGCGGTCCTGATCGACACTGACCTTCATGAACAGCCCCTCAAATCCCATGTCTTGATGGCTCGTCAGCGCTGCCAGTCGTACCACTTGAGGTAGCCGCCGGCGTCCACGCGCAGCTGCACACCGGTGATGTAGCGGGCCTCGTCCGAAGCGAGGAAGAGGACCGCGTTGCTGATGTCGACCGGTTCCACGAAGGGGACGGGCATCGCCTGCTGCACGGCGAAGGCCGGCTCGGCGTCCTGCCGTGTGGGGTGCTCCAGATCGGGGCGGAACGACCGGTACATCGGCTCGCTCTGCAGCATCTGTGTGTTGCAGTTCGTGGGGTGCACGACGTTGGCGCGCTGCTTCAGCGGGGCGAGGTTGCGGGCCAGTTCGTGCATGTACTCGGAGAGCGCCCGCTTGGCGTAGGCGTACCCGGCTCCGCCCGGGTTGGCGCCCGGGTTGTCCACGATGCCGTGCTGCATGAGGGCGGCCGTCGAGGCGGTGGCGATCACGGAGGCGCCCTCGCGCAGATGCGGCAGGGCGGCCTGGATGATGTTGATGCTGCCGATCAGGTCGACGTCGACGGCGTCGGACCACGCCTGCAGCGGCGGAGTGCCTTGCAGCGGAGCGATCCCGGCCTGCGCCACGACGATGTCGACCCCGCCGAACTCGGCCACGGTGCGGTCCACGGCGTCCCGCATCGCCTCGCTGCTGCGCACGTCGGACTGGAGGGGCAGGACCTTGCGGCCCAGCTTCTCGACCAGGCGCACCGTCTCCTTGAGATCCTCCGGCGTCGCCATCGGGTAGTTGACCGTCTCGTAGTCGCGACAGAGGTCGATCGCGACGATGTCGGCACCCTCCTCCGCAAGCCGCACCGCGTGACTGCGCCCCTGACCGCGTGCCGCGCCGGTGATGATCGCGACCTTGCCCTCGACTCGCCCCATGCCGCTTCCCCTCTTCTCGTTACGAGTTGGTGTGGAGCCCTGTCCGGTCCAGCGCCGCGAGCGCCGGCTCCAGCGCGCCGAGCCGTGTTCCGAGTCCGTCCGCGGTCTGCCGGACCACGGCCACGTCCTTGTCCACGAACTCCCGTACGTCACTGATGAATCGCTCCGCCGAGTCCCGCGACGCCGCCCCCGCGAGGGCCCGGCTGGCCGCGCTGGCGTGACCGAGCGCGTCCAGCAGCACCGCCTCCTCGACCCCGAGCTCGCGGCCGAGCCGAGCCGCCTCCGCGACCAGACCCAATTGCGCGGTGAACAGCGCGTTGTTGACGAGCTTCACGCTCTGCCCCGCGCCCACCGGGCCGACCGGGAGCACCGGGTTGGCGTACGCCGCGAGCACGGGGCGCAGCCGCCGCACGGTGGCCTCGTCGCCGCCCGTGAAGACGGTGAGCCGGCCCGCGGCGATATCGTGTGGGCCGCCGCTGACCGGTGCGTCGAGGACAGAGATGCCGTGTGCGCCGCCACGCTCGGCGATCTCGCGGACCGTGTGTGGGCTCGCCGTGGTGTGGACGACGAGCGTGGCGCCCGGAGGTAGCGCGTCGAGCAGCCCGCCGGTGAGGCACACCTCTCGTACCTGCCGGTCGGAGAACACGCAGACGATGAACGTGTCGACGCCGTCGGCAGCGTCCGTGACCCGCTCGACGGCCGTGGCGCCCTCCGCGTCCAGCGCCGCCCGTCGCTCGGGAGTGCGGCCCACGGCGCATACTGCGTGCCCGGCCGCCACCAGGCGGCGCACCATGGGCAGGCCCATGCGTCCCGCACCGGTGAACCCGATCCGCCGCGCAGGTGGGCCGGGTGATCCGCACGCCACAAGAACACCCCTTCCGTTTGGCGAGAACTGTAATCTCGCCCATGAGTCGGCGGAAGGTGTCGGCTGCGACTTTCTCCCCGCGCCGCCGAGGGCGTGCGCCCTGTTGCCTGGCGATCGGGAGAACCATATTCTCTTCTAAGGGTAATCAGACTTGCGTCAACTCTCCGTATCAGGAGGCGCCGTGGCCCATCCCGAGCCGTCGAAGGACGCCCGTGCCGTGCGCAGAGCCGTGCTCGGTGACGCCTACGTCGACGCCGCGGTCCGTGACGCCCGGCCCGCCGTGACCGAGTTCCAGGACTACGTCACCGAGGCGGCGTGGGGCGTGTGGGCCCGCGACGGAGCGCTGAGCACGCGCGACCGTAGTCTGCTCGTCCTCGCCATGACCGCCGCGCTCGGGCGCATGGAGGAGTTCCGCGTCCATGCCGCCGCGGCCCCGCGCGCGGGTGTCACACAGCAGGAGATCGACGAACTGCCCTTCCAGATCGCCGCCTACTGCGGTGTTCCGGCCGGGAGCGCCGCCCGCCGCTGCCTCACCGAGGTCGCGGCCCCGCGCGAGGAGGAGGGCTGACGATGGCGACGATCGGGTTCGTCGGACTCGGCAACATGGGTGGCGTACTCGCCGCCAACCTCGTGCAGCGCGGTCACCGCGTCCTCGCGTACGACAGCGCGGGCCCGGGGCGTACCCCGGCCGGCGCGGTGGCCTGCAAGGACGTCGCCGAAGTCGCCCGCGGTGCCGGGGTCGTGGTGCTCTCGCTGCCCGATGGGCACGTCAGCGAGAAGGTCGCGCGCGAACTCACGGAGACGACCGGGCGCCGGACCGCGTACGTGGTGGACACGTCGACCGTCGGTGTGAGCGCCGCACAGCGCGTCGCGGACCTGCTCGCCGAGCACGGCATCGGACACGCCGACGCCCCCGTCTCCGGTGGCGTCGCAGGCGCCCGCGCCCGCACGCTCACCATCATGTACGCCGCCCCGGACGAGGTCTGCGCCGCGATCGAGTCCGTGCTGGCCGACCTCAGTGACCGGCGCCGCAGGGTGGGGGTGCGGCCCGGCCTGGCGCAGGCGGTGAAGCTCGCCAACAACTTCCTGTCCGCCACCGCGCTCGCCGCCACCAGTGAGGCCCTCGCGTTCGGTCGCGCCGCGGGTCTCGACCCGGCGGTGTTGATGGACGTACTCAACGCCTCCAGCGGCCGCAGCGGAGCCACCGAGGACAAGTTCCCGCGCCACGTCCTCACCGGCAGCTACGACTCGGGGTTCGCCAACTCCCTGATGGCCAAGGACGTGGAGCTGTACCTGGGCGCGGTGGGTGAGCAGGGTGGCCCCGGCGAGGTGGGCGCGCTCGTCGGGGCGCTGTGGCGCCGGTTTGCCGAGGCCGAGCCGGGCGTCGACTTCACCCGTGTGTATCCGTATCTCGTCGAGGCCACCAGAAGGAGCGACGCATGACCACCACACCCGAGGCCGGGCCGACGGTGCCCCGCATCGCGCCGCTGCCGGTCCGGCAGTGGCCCCCGCAGATGCACGAGGCGCTGGCGGCACTCACCCCACCCACGCCCCGGCATCCGGTGCCCGAGAAGGGGGCCGACCGGCCCAAGGGGCTCAACGCCCTTGGTGTCCTTGCCCGATACCCGGAGCTGACCCGCTCCTTCAACGTCTTCAACGGCCATCTGCTCTTCGCCACGACCCTTACGATCCGCCAGCGTGAACTGCTGGTGCTGAGGATCAGCGCGCTGCGTGATGCCACGTACGAATGGAAGCAGCACGAGTGGATCGCCCGGCACGAGGCCGGCATGACGGACGCCGAGATCGAGCGGGTGGGCGAGGGGCCCGGCGCCACCGGTTGGAACGACGAGGAACGGTCCTTGCTGCGGGCCGTGGACGAACTCATCGCCGACGCGCGGATCACCGACACCACCTGGCGGGAGCTCGCCGAGGGCCTCGACGAGAGGCAGCTGATGGACGTGGTGTTCAGCGTCGGCGCGTACGACACCATCGCCATGGCGTTCCGGACCTTCGGAGTGGTGCTCGACGACGACCTCAAGGCGTGACGTCGCATGGCGAGTTGGCGTGAACAGGCCGTCGCCCGCACGGTGGACCCGGTCCGCGCCCGCGCCGAGAAACGGGTGCAGGGTTTTCTCGACGCCGCGCTCGAACTGCTCGCGGGCGAGGCGGGCAAGGACTTCACGGTCCAGGAGGTCGTCCGGCAGTCGGGACAGTCGCTGCGCAGCTTCTACCAGAACTTCAGCGGCAAGCACGAGCTGCTGCTCGCGCTCCTTGAGGAGTCGGTGTTCAGGACCGCGGCCCGGCTGCGCGAGGCGATCGCCACGGAGCCCGACGCGCTGAGCAGACTGCGTCGCTTCACCCTCGAATACCACCGGCTGTGCCGTCCCCCGGCGCGGCCGAGCTCCCCGCGCTCCGTCGAGATCCTCGGCATGGCCGAGTTCGCGCAGCAGTTGCTGACCGACGACCCCAAGGAGGCGGCCCGTGCCTTCGCGCCGATCTTCGCGCTGCTGGAGGAGATCCTCGATGAGGCGGCCGCCGAGGGCTCGGTGCGCCCGGGCCTCGACCGTCGCGCAGGAGCGGGCGCGATGCTGCAGGCCATCATGTTCAACTCGTTCGCCCTGACGCTCAGCGCGCCGCGGGTGCGCGGCCGCGGCGGGGACGCGGAGGCGCTGTGGGGCCTGCTCGCCCATGGGCTGGCCGCCGACCGCCGATGACGGAAACGTCCTTCTCGTTAACGGAGATGGCTGATATCGTTCGGGCGGCGCGGCAGAGCTCGCCGCACCTGAAAGGGGCGCTCACGTGAAGGACTTGAAGGCGGTCGACTTCTTCCGGGACGAGGAGGCGGTGGCCGATCCGTATCCCTACTTCGAGGCCTTGCGCGGGCAGTGCCCCGTGCAGCGCGAGAAGCACCACGACGTCGTCATGATCACAGGCTATGACGAGGCCGTGCAGGTCTACAACGACACGGAGCGGTTCTCCGCGTGCGTCTCCGTCACCGGCCCGTTCCCCGGTTTCCCGGTGCCGCTGGAGGGCGACGACGTCTCGGAGCTCATCGAGCGGCACCGCGACGAGCTGCCCATGAGCGACCAACTGCCCACGCTGGACCCGCCGGTGCACACCGACCACCGTGCGCTGCTCATGCGACTGATCACGCCCAAGCGCCTCAAAGAGAACGAGGAGGCGATGTGGCGGCTGGCCGACGGGATGATTGAGGACTTCCTCGCCCCTGGTGAGGGCGAGTTCATCAGCGGGTTCGCGGGACCCTTCACCCTTCTGGTCATCGCCGATCTGCTCGGTGTGCCGGAAGAGGACCGGGCGGAGTTCGCCGACGAGTTGCAGGGGCGCCCGCGCGGCCGCGGTGCGATCGGCAGTACGGAGAGCGAGGGACTCGGCCATTCGCCACTGGAGTTCCTCTATGGCCGTTTCACTCGCTACATCGAGGAACGTCGCCGCGAGCCCCGCGCCGACGTGCTCACCGGTCTGGCCACGGCCACCTTCCCCGATGGAACGCTCCCCGAGGTCGACGCTGCGGTCCGCGTCGCGGCCAACCTGTTCGCCGCGGGGCAGGAGACCACCGTACGACTGCTCAGTACCGCTCTGAAGGTTCTCGGAGAGGACCGGAAGCTCCAGCAAAGGTTGCGCACGGAACGGCAGTTGATCGCCCCGTTCGTCGAGGAGTGTCTGCGGATCGAGTCCCCGGTCAAGGGGGACTTCCGGCTCTCCAAGTGCCCGGTCGAGCTCGGCGGCGTCGAACTGTCCGCCGGTACCACCGTGATGGTGCTTAACGGAGCGGCCAACCGCGACCCCGAGTGGTTCGAGAACCCTGACACCTTCGATGTCGAACGTCCCGGTGTCCGCCGCCACCTGGCCTTCGGACGCGGCCCGCACACCTGCCCCGGCGCCCCCCTGGCCCGCGCGGAGGCGCGCGTGGCGATCGAGCGGCTCCTGGACCGCACCAAGGACATCCGGATCTCCGAGGAACACCACGGCCCCGCTGACGCCCGGCGCTACCACTACGTGCCGACATACATCCTGCGCGGGCTCACCCGACTCCACCTGGAGTTCACCCCGGCAGGAGAGAAGCCGAAGGAGGCGGGCAAGTGAAGGCCACCGTCGACGACGACCGCTGCCGCGGGCACGGCATCTGCTGTTCCACCTGCCCCGAGGTCTTCGACCTGAGCGACGACGGCTACGCGGTGGTTCTCGCCGAGGAGATCCCGGCCGAGTACGAGAACGATGTACGGGTCGCGGCCCGGGCCTGCCCCGAGCGCGCCATCACCGTCCACTGAGGGGATGAGCTGTGACGATCAATGTGGCCTCCGCGTTCGCGGGCGACGCCCGGACCCCGTCCTGCGGCCAACTGCGCGAGCTGGACGAGGAGATCATCGAACTGCTGCGCCGCCGAATAGCGATGGTGCGGGAGCTGCCTCCGCCGGCCGGCCCGCGCGGCATCGACCCGTCCTTCACCGGCGCCGTGCGCGACACCATCGCGCGTTACAGCGAGCAGCTGGGCGGCGGCAGCGAACTCGTCGCCCGCGCGATCCTCGTGCTGTGCGACCCCGGTGACCGGGACCGCGCCTGAGCCGCCCGGCCCATTCTCGGACACGCCGAAGGCGCCGCCCCTCCTCCTACGGACGGGGCGGCGCCTTGACGCTGGTTTCACTCATACTCGACAACCACGGACGCCGCGTCCTCGTCCGGTACCGCCTGACAGGTCAGTACGTACCCCTCGGCGACCTCGTCGCCCATGAGCGCCTCGTTGGCCCGCATCGTCGCCGTGCCCTCCCGGAGGACCGCCATACAGGTCGCGCAGTTGCCCGCCTCGCAGGAGAACGGCGGGGCGAAGCCGGCGCGGCGGGCGCTCTGCAGCAGCGTCTCGCCGGGCCGCTTGGCGATGGTCTGTCGTCGACCCTGCATGATGACGGTGACGCTGCCCGCCACCGTCGTGGGCGCGGCAGGGGGCGTGGGTGCGGGCGCCTCGCCGCCTCCGAACCGCTCGCTGAACACCCGCCCCGTGCCTGCCAGAGTCGACTCCACCAGCTCCATGAACGGCTCGGGCCCGCACACGTACGCGTCGGCCCCCGCGTCGGCGCCGACGAACTCCTTGATGTCCGCCGCCGTCAAGTAGCCGCGCACGTCGTCGAGATGACGCACCACATCGAGCCGCCCGGGATGGCGGGCCGCCAGTTCACCCAGCGCGTCGTGGAAGATGGCCTGGCCCCGGTCCCGGTCCGCGCACAGCAGCCGGACGCGGCGGTCGGTTCCGGCGAGCGCGCTCTTGGCGAGGGAGAGGACCGGCGTGATGCCGCTGCCGCCGCAGAACCCGAGGAGCGGAGTGTCGGCGGAGCGCAGGGTGAACCTGCCCCGAGCCGCCGTCAGTTCGAGCTCGTCTCCCTCGCGGACGTGGTCGTGCAGCCAGTTCGACGCGGCGCCGCCCGGCACCCGCTTCACGGTCGTGGTGATCTCCTCGTCGAAGCCGGGCGCGCTCGAGAACGAGTACGCACGCGGCGCCGGACGCCCGTCGACCACGATGCGGAAGATGCAGTACTGGCCTGCCTTGTACGTGAGCGGCCCGTCGAGCGGCTCGAGCGTGAACGTACGGGCGTCGGCGGTCTCCTGGACGATCCGTGACACGGTCGCGCGCCGGAACAGCGGGGGGCTCGGCATGGGCCTCCTCTTCTCATGCAAAGGGAACTGACGCTCATGCAAGGGGAACCGGGAGGGGACGCCTACTTCGGCGGGAAGCGCAGCGCGCCGTCCAGGCGGACGACCTCGCCGTTCAGGTAGTCGTTCTCGCACAGCCCCTGGACCAGTGCCGCGTACTCCTCGCTGCGCCCCATGCGCTTCGGGAAGGGCACCTGCGGCCCCCAGTACGCCTCCAGCTGCTCGCCGGCCTTTCCGTACGCCGGCGTGTTGATGGTGCCGGGCGCGATGGTGGTGACCCGGATGCCCAGCGGGGACAGGTCGCGGGCCGCGACCAGCGTCATGCTCGCGACGCCGCCCTTGGCCGCCGCGTAGGGGAGCTGGCCGATCTGGCCCTCGTACGCGGCGATGGACGCGGTCGTGACGATGACGCCACGGCCGCCCTCCTCGAGCGGCTCTTGCCGGGCGAGCGCCGCCGCGCCCAGACGCAGCACGTTGAAGACAGAGGTCAGGTAGTAGTCGATGGTGGTCCGGAACCCGTCCAGGGGGAGCGGGCTGCCGTCCTTGCCGACGAGGCGACCGCCGGAGGCGGGACCGCCGTGCACGTCGACGACGATGCGCAGCGGTCCGGCGGCCTCGGCCTCCGCGAGCGCCGCGGTCACGCTGTCCTCATCGGTGGCGTCGGTGCGGACGTAGCGAACGCCGAGCTCCGCCTCCAGGGCCTTGCCCTTCTCGTCGTTGACATCCGCGGCTACGACCCGCGCGCCCGCGGCGTGCAGCCGCCGCACGGTGGCCTCGCCCAGCCCGCCCGTCCCGCCCACCACGATCGCGGAGCAACCGGTGATCTGCATGTGCGCAACCTCCCACCTATTGAAAGTCCCGCTCTTCTGAAGCGAGAATAGCACTCTCATGAACATTGTGATGACTCTCGAAATGGCCGCGACGGCGGGGGAGCGGCCCGCCGTCAGTCTCGATGAACGCTCCCTGTCCGCGGCGCAGTTGCTGCACTTGGCACGCCGCGCGGCCGCGCGATTCCGTGGGGAGGACGCCGTGCTGTACCGCGCGCCCAACCACCTCGCCTATCCCGTGGCCCTGTTCGGCTGCGCCCTCGCGGGTGTGCCGTTCGTTCCCCTCAACTACCGCCTCGGCGAGGATCAGTTGGCCGAGATCGAAGGGCGGCACCCCGATGCCGTCCGGGTCGGTCCGGATGACCTGGAGAGCCTGCTCGACGGCGCCGGCGATCCCCCGGCCGATGAGGTACAGGCTCCCTGGGACCAGGATGCGGTCGCCGTGATCCTCTACACCAGCGGCACCACCGCCGCCCCCAAGGCCGCCCTGCTGCGCCACCGGCACCTGCTCGCCTACGTGTTGAACACGCTGGAGTTCAACTCCGCCGCTGAGGGCGACGCAGCGCTCGTCGCCGTCCCGCCGTACCACATCGCGGGGCTGACGAATCTGCTGTCCAACCTCTATACCGGGCGCCGCGTGGTGTACCTGCCGGCGTTCTCCGCCGACGGGTGGCTCGATACGGTGCGCCGGGAGCGGGTCACGCACGCGATGCTGGTGCCGACCATGCTCGCCCGGATCGTCGAGGAGGTCCCGGAGGGCACTGACGCCGGCGTGCCCACACTGCGCAGCCTCGCCTACGGCGGCGCACGCGCCCCGCGCACCGTCGTCGAAAAGGCGCTGCGGGCCTTCCCCGGCACGGACTTCGTCAACGCGTACGGCCTGACCGAGACCTCTTCGTCGATCGCCGTGCTCGGCCCCGACGACCACCGTGCCGCGTTCGCTGCGAGCGACCCGGACGCGCGCGACCGGCTGACTTCGGTCGGCCGCCCGCTGCCCGGGGTCGAGATCGAACTGCGCACCCCGGACGGCGAGGTGTGTGAACGGGGGAGGACCGGCCTCGTGCATGTGCGAGGTGAACAGATCTCCGGGGAGTACCGCGGGCGCAGCGTGCTCGACGCGGACGGCTGGTTCCCCACCGGCGATCTCGGCCGGATGGACGCCGAGGGTTATCTCTACGTCGAGGGCCGCGCCGACGACACCATCATCCGCGGCGGCGAGAACATCGCCCCGGCCGAGATCGAGGACGTTCTGCTCGCACACCCCGAAGTCCGTGAGGCGGTCGTCATCGGGGTGCCGGACGAGGAGTGGGGGCAGCGGATCGTCGCGGTCCTCGTCGGTAAGGGTGAGGACGTCGAGCCGGAGGAGATCCGGCGGTGGGCGAAGAGTCGGCTGCGCACCTCCAAGACCCCCGACGCCGTCGTCTTCCGCGCCGACCTGCCGCGCACGGGAACCGGAAAGCTGCTGCGCCGCACGCTGATCGCCGAAATCACCGAAGCCGCCGACCGCGCCCATGCCGCTGAAGCCGCCGAGCCGGACCACCCGCTGGACAACCCGGAGAAGTCCCATGCCTGAAGCCGTGATCGTCTCCGCCCTGCGCACCCCCGTGGGCACCGCCCGCAAGGGCACACTGCGCGACACCGACGCCTACACCCTCGCCGACCGGATCGTCCGCGCGAGCGCCGACCGCCTCGCGGAATTCGGCGTCGAACCCGACCGCATCGACGACATCATGCTCGCCGAGGGCCTCTACGGCGGCGGTGTCATCGCCCGGCACGCCGCGCTGACCGCGGGCCTGACCACCGTGCCGGGCCTCGCCCACAACCGGCACTGCGCCGCGTCCCTGGCTGCCGTGCAGTCGGCGGCGGCCTCCATCCGCTCCGGCATGGACGAGGTGGTCATCGCGGGCGGGGTGAACTCGGCGTCCACGTCGCCGCGGCTGCGCTTCGGTGACGAACCATGGGTGCCGCCCACCCACCCCGACCGCTCCGACGCGCCCAACCTGGACATGTCGATCACCGTCGGCTGGAACGCGGCCGTCGCATCGAACATCTCCCGCCAGGACATGGACGCCTGGGCGCTGCGCTCACACCAAGGCGCGATCCGCGCCATCGACGAGGGCCGCTTCAAGGGCGAGATCGTGCCCGTCGAGACACCGCACGGCCTCTTCGACACCGACGAACACCCGCGCCGCGACACGACGCTGGAGAAACTTGCCTCGCTCAAGCCGCTGCACCCCGAGATCGACGGTTTCAGTATCACCGCGGGCAACGCAGCTGGCGGCAACGACGCCGCGGCGGCCCTCGCCCTCGTCAGCGACCGGCTCGGCCTGCCCGCGCTCGCCACGGTCAGGGCGTGGGCCTCGGTCGGCGTCGACCCGGCCGACACCGGGCTCGCCCCCGTTCAGGCCATCCCGAAGGCGCTGGGCCGCGCCGGGCTGAGCACCGACGACGTCGACCTGTACGAGATCAACGAGGCGTTCGCCTCGATGTGCGTGGCCGTCGTACGCCGCCTCGACCTCGACCCCGACACGGTCAACGTCAACGGCAGCGGCTGCTCCCTCGGCCACCCCGTCGCGGCGACCGGCGGCCGGATGCTGGTCACCCTCGTCCACGAACTGCGCCGCAGGGGCGGCGGCATCGGCGTCGCCGCCATGTGCGCGGGCGGGGGGATGGGCTCGGCCGTCGTCGTGGAGGTCGGTCCGGAATCTTGATTACCGATACCAGAGAAGCTAGTTTCCGCATGGATGGGGAACCAGCAGTGAGGAGCCGTCAATGACGCCAGCCGTCCGGGAACTGCGCCCCGGCCTGCAACTGGCCAGCGCCGCAAGCGGAGTACGAGTGATCGTCATTCGCGCTCCGGCCGGCCACGCCCCCGTACTCACCTGCGGCGGGGAGCCGCTGGTCCCGGCCGACACCGCGCCACGCGGGTCCGGCTCGCCCGGGGGCGAGCCGGACACCCTCATCGGCAAGCGCTATGTGGACCCGCAGGACACCCTCGAACTCCTCTGCACCGCCTCCGGGGCGGGCGCGCTGGCCTGCGACGGCGCGCCCATGACAGTCAAGGCGGCCAAGGCTCTGCCCGCGTCCGACTGAAAGGCATTCGGTCATGCACCAGGACGACTTCATACTGATCAGCGTCGACGACCACATCATCGAGCCGCCGGACATGTTCGTGAACCACCTCCCGGCCAAGTACCGGGACGACGCCCCGCGCCTGGAGCACCGCGAGGACGGCACCGACGTATGGCGCTTCCGCGACTCCGTCCTGCCCAACGTCGCGCTCAACGCCGTGGCGGGCCGCCCCAAGGAGGAGTACGGCCTCGAACCCCAGGGCCTCGACGAGATCCGGCCCGGCTGCTACGACGTGCACGAACGCGTCAAGGACATGGACGCGGGGGGCGTTCTCGCCCAGATGAACTTCCCCTCCTTCCCCGGCTTCGCCGCCCGCCTCTTCGAGACCGAGAACAGCGAGCTGTCGTACGCGCTGGTGCGCGCCTACAACGACTGGCACATCGACGAGTGGTGCGGCGCCCACCCGGGCCGCTTCATCCCGATGGCGCTGCCGGCGATCTGGGACGTCGACGCCTGCGTGAAGGAGGTGCGGCGCGTCGCCGAGAAGGGCTGCCACTCCCTCACGTTCACCGAGAACCCCGGCGCCATGGGCTTCCCCAGCTTCCACGATCCGTACTGGAACCCGCTGTGGCAGGCGCTGTGCGACACCGACACCGTGATGAACCTGCACATCGGCTCCTCCGGCCGGCTCGCGGTGCCGTCCGCGGACGGGCCACCAGACACGATGATCACGCTACAGCCCATGAACCTCGTACAGGCCGCCGCCGATCTCATCTGGTCGCGCCCGATCAAGGAGTACCCGGACCTGAAGATCGCGCTGTCCGAGGGCGGCACTGGCTGGGTCCCGTACTTCCTGGAGCGGATCGACCGTACCTTCGAGATGCACGCCACGTGGACGCTCCAGGACTTCGGCGGGAAGCTGCCCAGCGAGGTGTTCCGCGAGCACTTCCTCACCTGCTTCATCAGCGACCCCATCGGCGTGAAGTTGCGCCACGAGATCGGCATCGACAACATCTGCTGGGAGGCGGACTACCCCCACAGTGACTCGATGTGGCCGCATGCCCCCGAGGAACTGCACGGCGTGCTCACCGAGCACGACGTCCCCGACGAGGACACCAACAAGATGACGTACCAGAACGCGATGCGCTGGTACTCCTTCGACCCCTTCACGCACATCAAGAAGGAGGAGGCCACGGTCGGCGCCCTGCGGCGGCGCTCCGCGGGTCACGACGTGTCCATCCAGGCGCGCAGCAAGCGCGTCGTCGAGCCCTCCCAGAAGCTGGAGTCGTTCCGGGCCCGCGCCCGGGCGGCCACGGCGGCCGCGAAGTGACCTGACGAGGTGTCCGCGGTGCGCCCGGCAGTGGCCGGGCGCACCTGTTGTCGTCCCGCAACCGACCCGCGTAGGGAGAGCCATGCCTTCGGCCCGAACCCCCTTCGACCTCACCGGTCGTTCCGCCCTGGTCACGGGCGCGGGCGCGCCCGGTGGCATCGGCGCCGCCGTCGCCCGGGCACTGGCCGGTGCCGGCGCCGCCGTCCTGGTCACCGATGTGGACGGCGACGCCGCCGAGAACACGGCCGCCGCCATCCGCACCGAGGGCGGCAAGGCGGAGGCCGCCGCCCTCGACGTCCGCGACCGCGCCGCGGCCGACGCCGCCGCGGCGCAGGCCGCCGCGCTCACCGACGACACCCTGCACATCCTCGTCAACAACGCCGGCGTCACCGCGCCCGCGATGTTCCCCAAGCTGACGGAGGACAGCGTCCGCGGCATGCTCGACATCCACGTCCTCGGCACCTTCAGCTGCGCGCAGGCCGCCCTCGCCCACCTCCCCGAGGACGGCACGGGCCGCATCATCAACGTCACGTCCTCCGCCGGCATCACCGGCACCCTCGGCCAGGTCAACTACTCCGCCGCCAAGGCCGGAATCATCGGCCTGACCAAGTCCCTGGCCCGCGAACTGGCCCGCAGGAACATCCTCGTCAACGCCGTCGCCCCGCTCGCCGCGACACCGATGACCGAGACGATCCGGACGAACGAGAAGTTCGCCCCGGGCATGCTCGCCCGCATCCCGCTCGCCCGCTGGGCGGAACCCGACGAGGTGGCACCGGCGTTCGTGTTCCTCGCCTCCGACGCCGCGTCCTTCATCACCGGCCAGGTTCTGCCGGTCGACGGCGGCCTCGTCATCTGACACACCATCTGCTGAGGGGAAGGGTCATGGAGCCGCTCACCCCGCGCACCCACGCACACCGCACACCCGACGCACCGGCCGTCATCATGCCCGGCGGCCCTACGGGGGACACCCGCCTCACCTTCGCCGAACTCGACGACCGGTCCGCGCGTCTGGCCACCGCACTCCGCGCCCGAGGGCTGAAGCGCGGTGACAGTATCGCCCTGCTGATGGAGAACCACCCGGCCTTCCTTGTCGTGGCCTGGGCCGCCCAGCGCTCGGGCCTGCGCTACACCGCCCTCAACAGTCATCTCCACCCGGCCGAAGCCCAGTACGTCCTCGACGACTGCGGCGCCCGCGCGCTCATCGCCTCCGAGCGGATGGCCGAGGTGGTCGCGGGCCTCGACCTGACCCGGATCCCCGTACAGCTGTGCGCGGTCGGTGTCCTCAGGGGATGGGACCCGCTCGACGAGACGGCCGCAGCGCACGCACCGCTGCCGGAGGTCGAGGAGTGCGAGGGCCGCGAGATGCTCTACTCGTCCGGCACCACCGGGCGGCCCAAGGGAGTGCGCAAGGAACTCCCCGATGCTCCCTTCGGTGACCCCACCGCCGCGCCCGCGCTCATCGCCCGCGGTATCGCTGCCAACGGCGGAGGACTCCGCCTCGGCGACGTGTTCCTCAGCCCCGCCCCGCTCTACCACTCGGCGCCGCTCGTCTACTCGATGTCCATGCAGCGCCTCGGCGTCCCTGTCGTCCTGATGGACAGCTTCGACCCGCGTCGCTGCCTGGAGCTGATCGGACAACACCGCGTCACGCAGGCCCAGTTCGTGCCTACGATGTTCGTCCGCATGCTGCGCCTGCCGTACGAGGAACGCGAGCGTCACGACCTGTCGAGCCTGCGCGTCGTCGTGCACTCCGGCGCTCCCTGCCCGGTCCCCGTGAAGCGGCAGATGATCGACTGGTGGGGGCCGATCGTCCACGAGTACTACGCGGGCACCGAGGACATCGGCAACACCGCCATCACCGCCGAGGAGTGGCTCAACCATCCCGGCTCCGTCGGAAAGCCGGCCACCGCGTGCCACATCGTCGACGACGCTACGGGCGCGGAACTGGCGCCCGGACACGAGGGCGTCGTCTACTTCGAGGGCGGACGCCCCTTCGCGTACCACAACGACCCGGAGAAGACGGCCTCGGTCACCGACGCGCACGGCTGGCGGACCCTCGGCGACATCGGCCGCCTCGACGAGGACGGCTACCTCTACCTCACCGACCGCCGCGCCCACATGATCATCTCCGGGGGTGTGAACATCTACCCGCAGGAGGCCGAGAACGTCCTGGCCGGACACCCGGCGGTGACCGACGTCGCGGTCATCGGCGTACCGGATCCGGAGATGGGGGAGGCGGTCAAGGCGATCGTGCAACCGGCCGAAGACGCTTTGGTGGGACGGGAGTTGGCGGCCGACCTGATCGCCCGCTGCCGCGCGGAGCTGGCCGCGTACAAGTGTCCGCGCACCGTCGACTTCACCGACGAGCTGCCCCGCGACCCCAACGGAAAGCTCTACAAACGGCGCCTGCGCGAGCGCTACTGGCAGGGCCACGACTCGAGGGTGATCTGATGTCGGACGACTGGTTCGGCGGCAGGGCGCGGCTGGCCGCGACCGTCGCCGTGATCACGGGCGGCGCCGGCGGCCTCGGGAGCGCGATCGTGCACGACCTGGCCGCCAACGGCGTCCGCACGGCCGTCCTCGACCGCGACGAAGAGGCCGTCCAGGCCTTGCGGGACGCGGGGCACGACACTCTCGTACAGATCGGAGACGTACGCGAAGAGGCCGCGCTGCAGGCCCTGTTCGAGGCCGTCGACGCACGGTGGGGCCGCCTCGACACCCTCGTCAACGTCGTCGGCGGCACCTTCCGCGCCCCGTTCACCGAGACCCGCCCGCGCGGCTGGGACGCCCTGATCCGCACCAACCTCTCCCACGTCCTGCACGCCTGCTCGCTGGCCGTACCGCGGATCCGGGCCGGCGGACGGGGCGGCAGCATCGTCAACGTGTCGACGATCGAGGCCCATCGCGCCGCCCCCGGCTTCGCCGTGTACGCGGCGGCGAAGGCCGCGGTGGAACAGTTCGCCCGCACCCTCGCGGTCGAACTCGCACCCGACGGTATCCGCGTCAACAACGTCGCACCGGACTACGTACCCACCCCGAGCCTCGCGGCTCTGGGCCAGGACGGGCCCACCCCGGCGGGCATCTCCGCGGCCATACCGATGGGACGCGCGGGGCGCCCCGAGGACGTCTCGGGCTGCGTCGTCTTCCTGGCTTCCGCCCTCTCGTCGTACGTCACGGGCACGACGCTCCATCCGGACGGCGGCACGCTCGCGTCGTCGGGCTGGTTCAACTGGCCGGGGACGGGCTGGTCGAACCACGTCCCCGGCCTCTGACCTCAGGTGTTGCGCCCGCCGTTGACGCCGATGATCTGCCCGGTGACGTAACCGGCCTCCTCGGACACCAGGAACGAGCAGGCCGCCGCGATGTCCTCGGGGCGTCCGGCCCGCCGTACCGGCGTCGCCTTCGCGATGTCCTCCACCGAGTGGCCCAGCAGACCCCGCTGCTCCGAGCCGCGCAGCATCGGCGTGTCCACGAAGCCGGGCGGGATGGTGTTCACCGTGATGCCCTTCGGCCCGAACTCCAGGGCCAAGGACTTCGTCAGGCCGATGAGCCCCGACTTCGACGCCACGTAGTGCGTCATGTACTGCTGGCCCGAATGCGCGCTGGACGACGAGATGTTGACGATGCGGCCCCACCCCGCGTCGATCATGTGCGGGATCGTGGCCTGGCACAGATAGAACGGGCCACTGAGATTCACGGCCATGATCGTGTCCCAGGCCTCGTCCGTGATCTTCAGGAACTCCTTGAAGCCCGTCTTCCCCGCGTTGTTGACGAGTACGAGCACGGGCCCGTACGCGCCGCGGATCTGCTCGACCGCCGCGTCCACCTGCGTCCGGTCGGAGACATCGACGCCGCCGACCGCCATCGCCTCGTGGCCCGCCGCCCGTGCCTCCTCGGCCACCGCCTCGGCGGCCTCCTTGTTGAGGTCCAGGACGGCCGTCGCGAACCCGTCCGCCGCCATCCGCAGCGCGATGGCCCGCCCGATGCCGGACCCCCCGCCGGTCACCAGTGCAGTACGCCGCTGTGTCGTGCCGCTCATGCGATCGCCTCCTCGCCCGCCAATGACGTGCGGTGCATCAGCCGCGACGAGGACTGCTCGTACGGCAGTGCCCGGTGCAGCATTCCGGTGTTGTCCCAGATCACCAGGTCGCCCTGGTGCCACTGGTGGCGCAGCGTGAAGCGCGGCTGCGCCGTCCAGCTGAGGAGGCGGTCGAGGAGCGCCCTCCCCTCCTCCTGTGCCCTCCCGACGATCTCGCCCGCGGTCGTGCCGATGAGCATCGACCTGCGACCGTCCTCGTGCGTCCACACCAGCGGGTGCTCGCGGGCCGGGTTGCGGTCCCAGGCCGCGCGCTCCTTCGGCGTCGGATTCGGGGTGACGTGCAGCTGCGAGGCGGTGAAGCTGTGCACGACCCGGACGCCGTCCAGCTCGGCCCGCTCCGCCTCGGACAGAGCCTCGTACGCGGCGTAGGTGTTGGCGAACTCGGTGTCTCCGCCCCCGCCTCCATCCACCCGTCGGGCGGTCAACAGCGTTGCCTTGTCCGGTACTTCGCTGGTCGTGCCGTCGATGTGCCAGTAGAACGTGGCCTCGCGGTACGCGGCGAGTCGGCTCTTCGACGGGTCGCGGGTGATGGCCTGCACCTCGGGGTGTTCGGGCACGCCGCCGTTCGGCAGCGGCACGACCCGGCCGAGGAGCCGGCTGAAGGCGACCAGGTCGGCATCGCTCAGGTCCGCCTCGCGGTAGACCACGACGCCGCGGCGGTCGAGTGCCTCGCGGCATTCCTCGGCCACCGCCTTGTCCACCAGACGGTGCCCCGACAGGCCGGTGATCTGCACCCCGGTCGTCGGAGTCAGCTCCGTGACACTGATACTCATCGAACCCCTCTCGGTTCTCGGGTCCTGGAACGAAGCGGGTCGGCGGCCTCAGGCCGCACCGGCTCAGCCCACCGCCTCGCCGAAGGTCTTGCGTTCCATGAACTCCTCCAGGCCCGCCACGCCCTTCTCGCGCCCGATGCCGGACTGCTTGTAGCCGCCGAACGGGGTGTCGGAGAAGAAGTAGTTGCCGCCGTTGATGCTGAACGTGCCAGTACGGATGCGCCGCGCCACCGCGAGCGCGCGCTCCCGGTCGGCGCTGTGCACGGCGCCGGAAAGGCCGTAGATGGAGTTGTTCGCGATGCGCACCGCGTCGTCATCGTCGTCGTACGGGATCACCGCGAGGACGGGGCCGAACACCTCCTCCTGGGCGATCTCACTGTCCGGGTCGACGTTGGCGAGGAGTGTCGGCGCGTAGAAGTAGCCCGGATCGATCCTCTTGCCGCCGGTCACCAGGGTGGCGCCGTCGGTGACGGCCCGTCGCACCATGCCGTCGACCTTGTCGCGCTGCCCTTCGCTGATGAGGGGGCCCATGTACGTCTTGGGGTCGTTCGGGTCGCCGACCCGCACCCGTTCCATGCGGCGGGCCACCTGCTCGACGATCGCGTCGTGGTGGCGGCGCGGCACCAGCATTCGCGAGGTGATCGCGCAGGCCTGACCGGAGTGCAGACAGATCATGTACGCCGCGTAGGTGGCGGCGCCCTTGAAGTCGGCGTCGTCGAGAACGACCAGCGCGGATTTCCCGCCCAGTTCGAGGAAGACCCGCTTGACCGTGTCGCTGGCCGCCGCCATGATCCGGCGTCCGGTCGGGCTCGCCCCGGTGAACGTCACCAGGTCCACATCGGGGTGCGTGGTGAGCACCTCGCCGACCGAGGACCGGGACGAGGAAAGGACGTTGACGACACCCGCGGGAATGTCGGTGTGCTCGGCGATGAGTTCTCCGAGGGCCAGGGTGACCAGGGGAGTGTCGGGAGCGCCCTTGAGGACGATCGTGCAGCCGGCCGCGAGCGCGGGGGCCAGCTTGGCCAGGGCCAGTTGGTTGGGATAGTTGTACGGGACGATGGCGGCGGCGACCCCGCCGGCCTCCCACTCCACCCAGCGGTGGTGCTGCTGCCCCTGGTACTCGACCACACCCATGTCGTCGACGAACGAATGAGTCTTGACCAGGTCGGCGTAGTACCGCACCAGCTCGATCGGCTCGTCCAGCTGCGCGGCGTACGTGAGCATGCGCGGCGAACCGGCGTCCGCGATCGTCAACTCCCTTAGTTCCTCACGGTGTTCGACGAGCGCGTGGTGCAACTGGTCGAGGCATCGGTGGCGCAGCTCCGGGTCGGTGGCCCAGTCCGTGGTGTCGAAGGCGCGGCGGGCGGCGGCCACGGCCTGCCGCGCCTGCTCGTCGGTGGCCTCCGGGGCGTGGCCGAGCACGTCGCCGGTGGCCGGGTTGAGTGAGGTGAACACGGTTTCGGCGCCGACGAGTTGTCCGTCGACGAGCTGGCGTCGCGTGGCAAGAAGGTGTTCCGGGTACTCCGTGGCGACCTTCAGGATGCGCATGCGGGGAGTCGGCTCCATGCTCATCACGTCCGACATGTGCAGGCGGCCGTCGGCCGCCGCCGCGGTCACGTTCTTCACCGCCTGCTGCGGATCGCCCTCTATCTCGTAGTGGGTGATGTACGGTCCGCCGGTCTCCCGTGGCGTGTAGCGCACGGCGGACACGAAGCCGTCGAGCGCCACCACCTCGGGAATGTGGACCTCGTCGTACCAGCGGTTGAACGCCTCCACGGCCTCCTCGCTCGCGGGCCGGGACTCTACGTGCAGGACGTACTTGGCCATGGCGGCTCCTTCGCGGAAACAAGGGCGCTTGGATGGTATCTGCATTTCCTCTTCAGGAGAACAATGTTCTCGGAAGTGGCGGGCAACGCCCACCGCCTACCGCGTACCGTCCTCGTGCACCATCCAGTGCACGAAGCGATGCAGCGGATACATCGCGTCGTGCGGGGCCCCGATGGTGCTCGGACCCGCCTCGCCGAGGCGCACCACCCGCTGTGCGCCGCAACTGGCGAGCCGGTCCCGGTAGTCGGCCATCCGGTGGAACGGGTGGAAGCCGACCGTCTGCGTGGCGACCGTGACGCCGCACAGCGCGTCGTCGAGGGAGTCGACGCGCACGACGTTCGCGACCTTGTTGATTGGATGGAAGTCCACCGGCTCGTCCGACCGGATCACCACGCCGCTCCCGTCGGCCCGGCCCCACACGCGGAACTCGTCGTCGAGCATCCGCAGCGCCTCGATCCGTTCGCGCAGCTCCATGTCGAGCGGCCGGGTGTCGCCGGAGGCCGCGGCCTGTGCGGTGATGTGCGCGTGCAGGCGCACGCAGAAGCGGTCCGCGTCGGCGCGGCCGGCCTCCACGTACAGGAACCGGCTGGCGACACACGCCTCCTGGCCGAGCACCATCACGTCGCAGGCGGCGAGCCCGGCGGCCCGCTCCAGTGCCTCGTCGGTGCCGAATGCCTCCCTGCCGATCATCGAGATCGACGTCTTGGGGTCGAACGACACCAACTGGAGTCCGGGACCGAGGTACTTGACGACGTTGTTGATGGCGTCGCCGCCGCCCCAGGCCACGATCTTGTCGAAGTACTGCGGGCGGTACAGGATCCGCTCCACGGGCTCGTCCCCGCCGCGCCAGTACGCCGCCGACATCGAGGCCACCACGGGATGCGCCGGATCGAGTTCCGCCATGGTGCGCAGGATCGCGACGGTGGTGAACGGGTCGCTGGACGACATCTTGAACAGATTGACGGCCTTGACCAGGGCTCCCTGTGCGATGGACTTCACCGCGACGCCCGGCGAATTGCCCGGCAGGACATGGATGAGGCGTGGCGCGAAGGCCCGTACGTAGCTCCTCCGGCCGGTGAAGTCCTCCTTCGGCACCCATGTGTCCAGCGCCGCCGGGTCGGGGAAGTTCTCCTCCACGACCCGGCGCAGCAACCGGGCGTCGAGATATGCGGAGGCGTGTTTGACCTGTTCCGCCAGGACCGTGCGGGGCAGCGGGTGGGTGACGGACATCCGGTCGAGGCAGTCGGCGACGAACGGGTTGTCGTCGGCCCGTAGCCGGTGCCCCGTCTCCACGAGGAAGTCGATGATCTCGGCCAGCGGCACGTCGAGCAGGGGCGGTACCTCGCCGCGGGGCTGCACCGCCCGGTCCAGGTCCAGGGTGGGGGTGGTGAAGGTGACGCCGAGGTCGCGCGAACGGTGGGTGACGTCCTGGCCCTCGTACAGCCGGCCCCGCAGGAAGAACGGTGCGGCGACGGCGGACGGGGAGCGGGTCCCGTTGGTCGTCACGACACACCTCGCACATACGCGTCCACGGTGCCCGCGCAGCCGATCTTGTCGTCGCCCGCGAGGTCTGCGTAGCGCATGATGTCGTTGCGGATCGAGGGGCTCGCGGCCCCGCAGGCGCACGGGTCGAGAGTGAGGGAGACCCGGTCGCCGGTGATGACACCGCCCCAGCGGCCGTCGAGCGAGAGGTCGAAGAAGGCGGCCCGCCCCTCGACCTCCCCGCTCGCCTGCGGCAGTAGGTGCTCGCCGGATTCGTCGAGCACGAAAGGTGCCACCCACGGCGGCACGTGATACCGGTCGCCCGCGCGGCACTTGGGCATACCGGAGTTCAGTTCCTGCATGGAGTAGTTCTGGAAGTTCCGCGCGGCCGGGATGCCGAAAGTGTCGTGCACGAACTGCTGGTAGTCCGAGGGGAGTTGTGCGCGTTTGAGGCCGCCGCCCACATACAGGCAGTTGTCCGGATCGAAGTCCTTGCCCGAGTAGCCCAGGTTCCGCACCATCCGTGCCACCTGGTACAGCGCGTTCCACATCCCGGAGATGTAGAGCTTCTCCGCGCGGTGCTCGATCAGCGTCTCGGCGGCCGTCGTCATCGCCTTCTCAAACGCCTCCTGGCGCTGTGCGGCATCGCGCTCGAACTCGGCGAGCTCCTCGGGGCGCGCGGCGCCCTCGGCGATCTTCCTGCGGAGCAGGACGGTGCGGGTCAGTGAGCCCACGGTGATCGGTGGCAGCGGCAGCCGGAACCGTGGTTTGGCGGGGTCGCCGAACGCCCGCTCCTGCGCCTCCGCGATCACCATGTTCTTGGGCACGGCGGCCGTCGGCGCGATGCCGATCATCCGCCGGTCGCGGCCCGGCCGGACACCCGAGCCCCACGAGAACACCCCCACGGTGTCCTTGCGGGACCAGTCCATGTCGCGTTCTGTGGCGAGCAGCATCGCCGACTTGCCGGTGGTGCCACTGGAGCAGGAGACATGGTGGCCGTGCTCGCCGAGCCGGGCGATCCACTCGTCGATCCGGTCGGTGCCGTCGAGGTCCGAGGCGTCGACCGGAGTGATCGGGTGCGGTGAAACGGTGCCGAGCCACTTCGCAAGCCGGTCCCAGCGCCCCTGCGTGAGGAAGCTCTCGGGGTAGCTCTTGTAGACGCTGTGCGGGAACAACAGCGGTACCACGTCCGGCAGCCCACGGATCTCGGTGATGTCCGCCTCCCTGGCCCGGTGGCCCAGGAGTTTGATGCGGCCCTTGCGGTCCTGGAACCGTTCATCCAGGGCCGCGAGCTGTGTCGATCGCAGGTCACGAGCGGAGTGGGCGAAGCGGTCGGAGGTGTCAACGAGCGCTGTCAGCTTCTGCGTTGCGGTTGCTGAGGTCACGGGGAACACCCTTCGAGGTCACGGGGAACACTCTGCGGTGAATAGCAACTCGCCCGTATCATTTGCATGGTTCGGTGCTCGGGCACAAGAGGCAGAGCGGGAGAGAACGCCATGACGGACAAGACCGCCCCGCCCCGCGTCCGGGCCGGGCGCCCCACCCGCGAACAGGCCGAGGCCCGGCATCAGGAGTTGCTCGACGCCGCCCTCGACCTGTTCCTGGAGCACGGCTTCGAGGTGACGACCATCGAGATGATCGCCGCACGCGTCAGCATGACCAAGCGCACCATCTACGCCCGCCACGCGGACAAGACGGCCCTGTTCCGCACGGCGATCCAGCGCGCCATCGAGCGGCAGATCGTCCCGCAAAGCGTGCTCGACGAGCTGGACCGGGGCGAGTTGGGTGCCAGCCTGGAGGCCATCGCGCGGCTCCGTATCTGCCAGATCGCCGCACCGCACGGACTGCGCCTGCAGCACCTCATCAACGCCGAGAGCCATCGCTTCCCGGAGATCTTCACCGCGTACGTCGAACAGAGCACGAAACCGCTGATCGACCACGTGGCCGCTGTGCTCCAACGGGCCGTCGACGCGGGCGAAATCGCCCCCACCAGCGTCGATCACGCCGCGTCGGCGTTCATGAGCATGGTGGTGGGCGGGCCGGTGCGCGCCATCGTGGGTGGTCTCGCACCCTCGCGGCAGGAGCTCGACGAGAAGGTCGGCTTCGCGGTGCGGCTGCTGCTCGACGGCCTGCGTCCGCGATAGGGCGGCGACGCCGGACTGGGAGGCTTACTTCCATGGAGTGAGAATGTTATTCTCGCGGCGCGACGTCGGGTGCGACGCCCGGCGAGAAGGAGCCGCCGCATGGATCAGATCCTGTACGAGGCGAAGGACGGCATCGCTGTCATCACGCTGAACCGCCCCGAGGCCGCGAACGCCCAGTCGATGAGCCTGCTCGACGACCTCGACGCCGCATGGACCCGGGCTGCCGAGGACGACGACGTACGTGTCATCGTGCTGCGCGCCAACGGCAAGCACTTCTCCGCGGGTCATGACCTCAAGGGTGACTCGCACACCCCCGACAAGATCACCCTGGAGCACATCTACGGCCTCGAGTGCCACCGCTACCTCGGCTACTCGCTGCGGTGGCGCAACGTGCCGAAACCGTCGATCGCGGCGGTGCAGGGCAAGTGCATCGCGGCGGGACTGATGCTGTGCTGGCCGTGCGATCTGATCGTGGCGGCGGAGAACGCCGAGTTCTCGGACCCCGTGGTGCGGATGGGGATCAGCGGGGTCGAATACCACGGCCACACATGGGAGCTGGGGGCGCGCAAGGCGAAGGAGATCCTGTTCACCGGACGGGCGCTGACGGCGGACGAGGCCGAGCGCGTCGGCATGGTGAACAAGGTGGTGCCGCTCGCCGAACTGGACGAGCGGACCCGCGAGTTGGCGGAGCAGATCGCGCTGATGCCGGCGTTCGGCCTGCGGCAGGCCAAGCGGGCGGTGAACCAGACGCTCGACGTGCAGGGCTTCCACTCGGCGCTGCAGGCGGCGTTCGACATCCACCAGACCGGCCACGGCAACGCGATCAGCGTGGACGGCTATCCGATCCTGACCCGCCTCGACGACATGAAGAAGCACATCAAACAGTCCTGAGTGAGCCCAGGACCTGAAGCCGCACAGGTAGGGAGAGCCCATGGCTTCGCGCACGCTGCCGTACCCCCTGTTCGACGCGGACAACCATCTGTACGAAACCGAGGAGACGCTGACCAAGTACCTGCCGGACCGGTACCGGGGCGCGATCCAGTATGTGCAGGTGAACGGCCGCACCAAGATCGCGGTGCGCGGTCAGATCAGCGAGTACATCCCCAATCCCACTTTCGATGTGGTCGCGCGCCCCGGCGCCATGGAGGACTACTTCCGGCACGGCAACCCCGAGGGCAAGAGCCGCCGGGAGATCTTCGGTGAAGCGATGCGCTCGGTGCCCGCCTTCCGTGAGCCGGGGCCGCGCATGAAGCTGATGGACGAGCTGGGCATCGATCGCACGCTGATGTTCCCCACGCTGGCCAGCCTCGTCGAGGAGCGCATGCGGGACGATCCCGAGCTGATCCACGCCGTGGTGCACGCGCTCAACCAGTGGCTCGACGAGGTCTGGTCGTTCAACTACCACGACCGCATCTTCACGGTCCCGGTCATCAGCCTGCCCATCGTCGACAAGGCCATTGAGGAACTCGACTGGTGTGTGGAGCGCGGCGCGAAGGCGATCCTGGTGAGGCCCGCGCCGGTGCCGGGCTTCCGCGGCTCGCGGTCCTTCGCGCTGCCCGAGTTCGACCCGTTCTGGAAGCGCGTGGTCGAGCACGACATCCTTGTCACGATGCACTCGTCCGACAGCGGCTACTCCAGGTACCAGAGCGACTGGGAGGGCGCGGGCGGCGAGATGCTGCCGTTCAAGACCAATGTCTTCCGGATGATGGACCAGTGGCGGCCCGTGCAGGATGCCGTGGCCTCCTGGGTGTGCCACGGCGCCCTGTTCCGCTTCCCCGAACTGAAGATCGCCGTGATCGAGAACGGTTCGAGCTGGGTGGCGCCGCTGTTGCAGAACCTGGCCGACGTCTACAAGAAGGCCCCCGAGGGCTTCGGTGGCGACCCCGTCGAGGCGGTCAGGCGGAACATCCACGTCAGTCCGTTCTGGGAGGAGGACCTCGGGGAGCTGGCCGACCTCATCGGCGAGGACAAGGTGCTCTTCGGCTCCGACTACCCGCACCCGGAGGGCCTCGCCGAGCCCACCAGCTATGTGGACGCGCTGGCGGGCATGGACCAGGAACGCCAGGCGAAGATCATGGGCGGGAACCTGGCCCGACTGCTGAAGGTGTGACAACCGGCAGGGAGGCCGAGATGCTCTTCGAGTTCGACTCGGATCAACGGCTGTGGCAGCGGACCGTTCGCGACGCCGTCTCCAAGGAGTGCACGGCGACGTTCGTCCGGTCCGTCGCGGACGCCGGCGCCGACCCCGCACCACTGTGGCGGACCTACCGAAAAATGGGGTGGACCGAGTTCGTCGACCCTTCCGACGCGGTCGAACTCGGCATCGTGCTGCAGGAGTTGGGCCACGCCGTCGATCCGACTCCTTACCTGGCGACCATGACGCAGTTCGCGCCGCTGGCCCCGGCGGCGGCCGGTGACGGTACCCCCGGCGCCGCCGCGTACTCCGGAGTGGCGGCCCGCGCCGACGGAGCCGGCTGGGTCCTCGACGGCACCGCCCGCCACGTGCTCGACGCGGAACGGGCTGAACGGCTCGCGGTCGTCACCGACGCCGGTGTCTTCGTGGTGCCGGCCGAGGCGGTGGCTGTCGCGCCGCTGCATGTCTTCGACCCGCTCCTGCACGTCGGCGACGTGACTTTCGAAGGGGTGCGGGTCGGCGAGGGAGACCGCAGCGGCGCCGATCCGGAGCGCGCCCGGCATCTCGCGCTCGCCGGACTTGCGATGACGACGGTCGGCGCCAGTCGCCGCATCCTCGAGCTGACCCTGGAGCACGTGCGAGACCGCAACCAGTTCGGCGCCCCGATCGGCTCCTTCCAGGCCGTCCAGCACAAGGCCGCCGACATGCACGTGGCGATCGAACGGGCCCGCGCGCTCGCCTACTTCGCGATGATGACCATCGCAGCCGACCACCCGCGCCGCCGTCTCGCCGCCGCGATGGCCAAGGCATCGGCGGGGGAGTGCCAGGCCCTGGTGTTCCGGCACGGCGTCCAGCTGTTCGGCGCGATGGGAAACACCTGGGAGAACGATCTGCAGTTCGCGCTCAAGCGTGCCAAGGCGGGCGAACTGCTGCTCGGCGGCGCCGCCGAACACCGCGCCGTGATTGCCGACATCGTGGGGGACGGCCATGCGCATCAGCTTTGAGGACGAGACCGAGGCCTTCCGCGCCGAATTCGTGGCGTTCCTGGAGGCGAACCTGCCCACCGAGGCCGAGGCCACCGAACGCTCCCGCTCCAGCGCGCACATACCGGAGTGGGCGCGACGCTGGCAGCGCACCCAGTTCGACGCGGGCTGGCTGCTGCCCGGCAACCCGCCCGAATTCGGCGGCCGGAACGCCACCGTGGTGCAGCGGTACGTGCACCTGGAGGAGCTCAGCCGGCGCCGGATCTACCACAGCTTCAACCCGCAAGGGGTCGGCATCATCGCCGCCTCCCTGCTCTCCTTCGGCACCGACGAGCAGAAGCACCGCTGGGCCGTCCCCATCCTGCGGGCCGAGATCACCGCGGCACTCGGGATGAGCGAACCCGGCGCCGGGTCCGACCTCGCCTCCCTGCGCACCCGGGCCCAACTGTCCTCCGACGGGACGTACTTCACGGTCGACGGGCAGAAGGTGTGGACCTCCGGCGCCCACGACGCCGACGTGCTGCTCACCTTCGTGCGCACCGACCCCGACGCCCCCAAGCACAAGGGGATCAGCGTGCTGCTGATCCCCACCGACACACCCGGCGTGACCCGCCGCCCCTTTGCCTCCTTCACGGGGCCTGAGGACAAGGACTTCAACGAGGTCTTCTTCGAGGGCGTGCGGGTGCCCGCCGAGAACCTCGTCGGCCCGCTCCACGAGGGCTGGCGGGTGGCCAACGGCTCGCTCGGCCACGAGCGCACGCTGATGTGGCTGGGCGACGCCGAGCGCATGAGCGACCTGCTGCGCGACTTCCGCCCCACCACCGCGCTGGACAAGGACTGGTACGCGACCCTGGCCATGGACCGGCAGGCGCTGACCCTGCTCGGCCAGGCCGCCCTGGCGCGCGCCGCCCGCGGCGAGACGGACGTCCCGGCGCTGTCCGTCCTGAAGGTTCTCGGCTCCGAGGCCTCGCAGAAAGCGCTGGAGCGCGCCCTGGACGCGGCCGGCCCTGACGGCCTCATCCACGGCACGAACAGCGCGCCGTACAGCCACATGAGCTTCGACGACGCCTTCGCCAGCTGGTTCCACCGCTATGCCCGCAGCTTCGGCGGCACCATCGCGGGCGGCACGTCCGAGATCCAGCGCGGCATCATCGCCCAGCGCGTGCTCGGACTGCCGCGCGGCTGAGGAACGTACAGGGAGGGGCGCCCTGCAAGTCAGGGCGCCCCTCCCGACGCGCTGAGGCCGGACGAGTCTCCTCAGTCCGCGTACGTCGTGCCGAAGGCCTCCAGGAACTCCAGCGTCGCCGCCGCCGAGCGATGCGGGCAGGACACGACCGTCCAGGTCACCCCGGCCTTCTCCAGCGCGGCGAACGCCTCCCTGTGCCGGTCCGCGTCCAGGGCCGGCTCGATGAGGCCGTCGTCGTGGTACGAGTGCAGTACGTCGACGCTGTCGCCGCGCCCGACGGCAGCTGCGGACTCGCGCAACTCACCGATCGAGCCAGTGAGTTCGGTCAGCGGGCCGAGCGGGGGCGTCCGGGCCGTCGCGCTCAGTTCGGCGCCGCCGGACATCGGCATCCAGCCCTGTGCGCGTTCGGCGGCCCGGCGCCGGCTCAGCCGTGAGTTGCCGCCGATCCACACCGGGATCGGCCGCTGTGTCGGCCGGGGCAGGGACTGTACGTCGCGGACGTTGAAGTGCCGGCCCTCATAGCTGAACGGCTCGCCGCTCCAGTGCAGCGGCAGTACGTCGAGGACCTCGTCGAACAGCGCGTTGCGCTCGTCGAAGTCGACGCCCAGGGCGTGGAACTCGCCCTTCAGATACCCGGCGCCGAGGCCCAGGATGAGCCGCCCGCCGGAGAGCCGGTCCAGAGTCGCCGCCTGCTTGGCCAGCAGTAACGGATTGCGGTACGGGGCGACGGCCAGATACGTGAGCAACCGCAGTCGGCTGGTGACGGCCGCGGCGTGGGAGAGCGCCACGAACGGATCGAGCGTCTGGTGTCCACCGTGCTTCAGCCAGCGCGCACCGGGGGCCGGATGCTCACTGAAGGAGAGCCCGGAGAACCCGAACTCCTCTGCTGCGCAGGCGACTTCGGTCAGGGGGCCCGCGTCCAGCAGGTCGCCGTCAGGCCCGTGGACCTCCGGGTAGTGAAAGAGAAATCGCATGTCGCATCCTCCCGGTCGGTGCGGCTCACGCGAGCCGCTTGACGCACGATCAGTTGAGAGAATACCGTTCTCATATCGAGAGATCGAGGTTATCCAGGGATTTCGTGCGCCGTCGAACGTCAGTGGACGCCAGTGGTGCAGTCGGACTGGAGGGTCGGACCCCATGCCGCATTTCAGGAAGCCCGCCGAGGGCAGCTGGACCGAGCACTTGAAGATCGGCACGGAGCCGGTCAGCTATGAGGATTCGATCTCGCCCGAGCACTACGAGCTCGAGCGGGACGCGATCTTCCGCAGGACCTGGCTCAACGTCGGCCGGGTGGAGCAACTCCCGCGCAAGGGAAGCTACTTCACCAAGGAGCTGGACGCGGCCCGCACCTCGGTGATCGTCGCGCGGGGCACCGACGACGAGATCCGCGCCTTCCACAACGTCTGCCGCCACCGCGGCAACAAGCTGGTGTGGAACGACTTCCCGAAGGAGGAGACCAGCGGCGTCTGCCGCCAGTTCACCTGCAAGTACCACGCCTGGCGCTACGACCTGGAGGGCAAGCTCGCCTTCGTGCAGCAGGAGGGCGAGTTCTTCGACCTCGACAAGTCCGAGTACGGACTCAAGACCGTGCACACGGAGGTCTGGGAGGGGTTCATCTTCGTCAATCTGGACCCCGACAACACGACGCCGCTGCGCGAGTACCTCGGCGATTTCGCCAAGGGCATCGAGGGCTACCCGTTCCACAAGCTCACGCAGGTGCACAAGTACCGCGCGGAGATCGGCTCCAACTGGAAGCTGTTCATCGACGCGTTCGCCGAGTTCTACCACGCGCCGATCCTGCATTCCGGCCAGTACATGGCGGACGAGGCCCGCAAGATCCAGAAGTACGGGTACGAAGGGCTGCACTACGACATCGACGGCCCGCACAGCATGGTCTCCTCCTGGGGCGGCATCGCACCGCCGCACGACAGGAAGATGGTCAAGCCCATCGAGGCCGCCCTGGAGAGCGGCCTGTTCGGGCCGTGGGACGCGCCGGAGATCGGCATGGAGACCGAAGACCTGCCGCCGGCCATCAACCCGACCCGCGACAAGCGGTGGGGCATGGACTCGTTCGTGTTCTTTCCGAACTTCATGCTGCTGATCTGGCGGCCCAACTGGGTGCTCACGTACCACTACTGGCCGACCTCGTACAACACCCACATCTTCGAGGGCACCTGCTACTTCGTGCCGCCGAAGAACGGCTTCCAGCGGCTCCAGCAGGAGCTGGCCGCGGTGTCGTTCAAGGAGTACGGACTGCAGGACGGCAACACCCTCGAAGCCACACAGACCATGCTCGAGTCCCGCACCGTCGACACCTTCCCGCTCAACGACCAGGAGGTGTTGCTGCGGCACTTGCACCAGTCCGCGCGTGCCTACGTCGACGAGTACCAGGGCTGACCCCAGGAGGAAACCGCATCATGGCGCACGCCAATGTCTTTCCCGCCGGCTTCGAGGCCCTGGAGCCCTTCGCCGACTGGTCCGTCCAGGGCGAGAAGGCCCGCTACGCGAAGCGGCTCGCCAGCACCATGGACGAGCTGGACGCCTTCTACAACGTGGCGTTCCCGCTGCTCCAGGCCAACAAGGAATACCTGGAGGGCATCTTCCTCGACGACATATCGGAGCAGGACAAGCGGCTGCTGTGGGCTTTCTGCGCGCTGGTGACCGTCGCGTTCCCGGTCGAGGCGTGGCGCCAGGCCAGGGTCCCCGACTCGGGTCCCTCCAGCATCGACGCCGTCGTCGAACCCGCCGTCTGACCGGCCGCCGTTGTCGACCGGCCGCTTTGCGAAGGAGCCTCGCGATGCCCCGCCCGCGTACCCCACAGCCGCCCGTCCTGCTCCGCGCCGCACGCCTGCTCGACGTGGACAAGGGCGAGTACGTCACCCCGGGGGAACTGCTCGTCGAGGGCGAGCACATCACCCGGATCGTGCCCGACACACTCCCGGACGGCACGGTCGTCGTCGACCTCGGTGACCTGACCCTGCTGCCCGGCCTCATGGACATGGAGGTCAACCTGCTGCTCGGCGGGCCCGACCACCGCAGTCCGTTGATCGCGGTGCAGGACGACCCGGCCGTGCGCACACTGCGGGCGGTGGCCAACGCGCGCCGGACCCTGCGCGCCGGCTTCACGACGGTGCGCAACCTGGGCCTCTTCCTCCAGACCAACGGGCTGCTGCTGGACGTCGCCCTGAAGAAGGCGATCGACCACGGCTGGATCGACGGCCCCCGAGTCGTGCCGGCCGGGCACGCGATCACACCCACGGGCGGGCACCTGGACCCGACGATGTTCCAGGCGTTCGCGCCGCACGTGCTGCCGTTGACGGTGGAGGAGGGGATCGCCAACGGCGTCGACGAGGTGCGCAAGGCCGTGCGCTACCAGATCAAGCACGGCGCGTGGGTCATCAAGGTGTGCGCGTCGAACGGCGTGATGTCGCACACCGGCCCGGCCGGCGCCCAGCAGTACTCCGACGAGGAGCTGCGCGCCATCGTCGACGAGGCCCACCGGGCGGGACGGAAGGTTGCCGCTCACTGCATGGGCGAACAGGCGGTCACCGCCGCCCTCGACGCGGGCATCGACTGCATCGAGCACGGCTTCCTGGTCGGTGGCGAGACCCTCGACCGGATGGTGGCGCAGGGCACCTTCCTGGTGGCAACCACCTCGCTCAACGACGAGATGGACACGTCGCGCGCCGACCCCGAACTGCAGGCCAAGGCCGCCGAGGTGTTCCCGCGGGCCCGCGCCACCATCTCCGAGGCGATACGCCGCGGCGTACGGGTGGCCTGCGGCTCCGACGCCCCGGCGATCCCGCACGGCCGCAACGCCAAGGAACTCATCGCGCTCGTGCATCGGGGCATGTCCCCGCTCGATGCGATCCGCGCCGCGACCACCGTCTCCGCCGACCTCATCGACGTGGACGACCGCGGCCGGCTCGACGCCGGCCTGCTCGCCGACGTCATCGCCGTCCCAGGCGACCCGCTCTCCGACGTCTCGGTCACGGGCGACGTCCGCTTCGTGATGAAGGGCGGGACGATTCACCGGAACGACACCGCGAAGGCCTGAGCCATGAGGCGTGAGCCAAGAGGCCCGACCTCCTGGCTCACGCCTTCGCGAACGGTGACACCAGGTGCGGCAGATCCGCCGTCGTACGGATCCCCGGATCCGCCGCACACACCCACGGCACCGCGTTGACGGCACGGTTGGCGGTGTACGCCGGGTAGGTGGCCGCCGCGTTCTCCGCGGCAACGGGAAAGCGGATCGTGATGTCCAGCGGGGCGTCGCCGTCGACGGTCAGGCGCCACCCGGTGTCCCGCAGATCCCACGGACGGTCGAGCTCCGTCGTGCAGTACCAGGTCGCCCGGAACCGCAGCACGTCGTGGCCCCCGTGCTTCCACGCGACTGTGACGCGCTGCGCCGCGACCGTACCGGCCTCCAAGGCCCCCGCCGCGATCGTCGTGCGCGACACGGCGCGCGCGAACTCGCCCTGCACCTCGGCCCGTTCGACCGGCAGCCCCAGCGCGTCCGCCACCACCCGCAGCGACGGCGCGAAACTCGATTTCAGCGAGGCGAGCCGCCGTTCGTCGAAGGTGTCCTGGCGCCCGCCGAACCCCATCACGTCGAAGAGCAGTCCGGGCGAGGCGCGCCGTGACAGATCGGCGAACTCCTCGACCAGCAGCCCGTCGAGCCGCCGCTGCACCGACGCGAGCACCAGCGGCAGCGCCTCCGTCACGAAACCGGGGCTGCTGCCGGTGCTGTGGATGCTGCTGCCGCCCTCGTCGCAGGCGGTCTCGACCCGGCGCCGCAGGGACTGGTCCATGGCGTCCGGGTGGTGGAAGTCGGTGCGGGTGGCGACGATGTTGATTCCCGCGGAAAGGAGTGCGCACACCGCGTCGGCGTCCAGCTCGCGCGGCGTGTAGAGCACGCAGTCCGGCTTGAGCCCGAGCACATCGGCCGGCTCTGTGGTGGCGCGGACGCCGAGCGGCGGCAGCCCGCACAGCTCACCCACGTCCAGGCCGGACTTCTGCGCGCTGTGCACGAGAACGCCAACCACCTCCATCTGAGGATGCTCGGCGGCCCCGCGCAGCGTACGACTCCCGATGTTCCCGGTTGCCCACTGGACGACGCGGTACGGCGACTTGCGTCCCGGTTCGGTCATGACGGAAACGGTACTCTCGCCAACCGAGAAGAGTAATACCGCGACCGTATCGTGTCCGGTGTCGCGGTCAGGCCTTCCCGGAGACACCGCCCCGGCAGAATTCCCAGACTTCCTCGGCGGAGATCTGCGTCGACGCGCTGCCGGACGGGACGCCCGGGGTCTGCGCGGTGAACATCGCCGTCTGCATCACCAGCGATGCGGCGCGGCGCGGCTTGTCCGCCTGCGCTTCGCCGGACTCCACCGCCGCTTCGACGAGTTCGGTGAACAGGTCGAGCAACGGCACGTGTGCGGTGGCCACTTGGTCAGGGTGGGAGCTCAGGAGCTGCATGGCGAAGTCGGTGAACAGGGGGCTCTGCCGGTCGGGGCGCGGCAGCGACTGCTCGTAGAGCATGTGCACCGCGACGCGCAGCCGTTCCAGCGGCTTCTTCTTTGCGGCGGCAGCAGAGCGGATCTCGTCGGCCGAGCGCCCCAGGGCGTCTTCGAACAGGGCGAGCAACAGCTCGTGCTTGCCGTCGAAGTGCTGGTAGAAGCTGCGCAGCGACTGCTTCGACCGTTCGACGACCTCCTGCACCGTGAAGTCGGTGGTGCCCTTGGTGGCGATGAGCTCCTGTGCCGCTTCGAGGAAGCGCTCGATCCGCTCCTCGGCGCGGAGCTTGGCCGCGCGCGTGGACCGCTCGATCGCGCGTTGACGCCAGACGGGCGGGGTGGGCTCTGCGGGGACGGCGTTCATCTGCGGAACAATACTCCACGTATATGAGAAGCAGTTGGTCCACACCTACCGAAGCGGCTAGCGCCTCAATGGGAACGCCGTTCTCCTGGAGGTCCGGGAGGACGCCCGGCGTCGCCCCTCGGTCGGCTGCGGTCAGGCCGCCGGATGCACAAGCCCGTACAGGCGCGTGACTACGGCCCGCACGAGCATGCGGCGGTGGCGGATCATCCGGAGGTCGAACTCCGGACGATCACCGGCCGCGCCCGAAGCGGCGTGCACCGCGTGCAGCTCGCCGATCGCGGGCTCACCGGGCACCGACGCGACCGTGACCTCGAACCTGCCTTCCGCGACGGTGTAGTTGAAGAAGTCCTCACCCGGCACGTACAGGGCCGCCCTCGGGTCGCGCAGCAGGTTGCGGCCCTTGGCGCGTTCCGTGGTGGTCGAGAGGCGGAGGGTCCGGGTCGCCGGATCGGCGAGGTAATAGACGTTCGACAGGTGAGGGGTCCCGTCGGGGCCGAGCGTCGCCAGGACGCCCTCGCGGCGGCCTGCGACGCGCTGCCACAACGCCTCCTGCGGCACCTCACTTCGCACGGGACGTCACCGCCTCCGCCGCGGCCCAGTGCGCGTCGGAGACCCACAGGCGCGCGAAGGCCCGTGCCGCCTCGCGTGGCGGGCAGCCGCCCGGTCGCGTCACGCGCTTGATCGACCGGGCCGGACGGTGCGCGAGTGAACGGGCCAGCTCCCGCCACCCGGCCTCGAAGCCGTCCCGCGGCAGCACCCGGTCCACCAGGCCCTCCCGCTCGGCCTCGCGTGCGCCCAGTACCTGGCCCGACCCGGCGAGCAGCAGCGCCCGCCCCGGCCCGACGAGCGCCGCGAGCCGCTCCGCCCCGCCCCACGCCGGCATGATCGCCAACGCCACCTGGTTGAAGGCGATCCGTATGTCGTCCGCGGCGACCCGGATGTCCGCCGCGAGCGCGAACTCCGCGCCGCCGCCGTAGGTGTGGCCGTTCAATGCGGCGACGACCGGCCCCGGAAACGCCGCGATGCGGTCGCAGATGGCGCGCATCCGCAGCGCCATCTCCAGCGCGGCCTCCTCGGTGCGCAGCGCCGCCAGTTCCTTGAGGTCGCCGCCCGACACGAACGCCTTCTCGCCCGCACCCTTGATGACGAGTGCGTGCGTCGAGCCCTCCGCCTCCGCTTCGTCCACCGCGGCGAGCACCTTTTCCAGGCGGTCCATCGTGGCCGGCCCGATCGCGTTGCGCGCGTGCGGGCGGTCGATGGTGACGACGGCGAGCGCGCCGTCCAGTTCGAGGTCGACCATACGAAGTCCCTCCGGGGCATGAGCGGGGTCATGAGCGCGCACCGTGGTCGCGTACGACGTATGGAACATAGCTTCTCTATCTGAGAGAGTTCAATTCTCATGCTGGCGAGTGCGTGCAGGTGCATGCCACGAGGAGGTTGGTTTCTTCCATGCCGACGATCCCGGTCACCGCGCTCAGGACGATCCCGCCGGAGCTGTCACGGCGTTACGAGTCGGCGGGCTGGTGGACCCGCGAAACCCTCGGCGAAGTCCTGGCCGAGCGTCTGCGAGCCGCACCCGAAGCCGAGTTCCGCGTGCACTCACGGACACGCCCCTGGTCGGGAACCTTCGGTGATGTGGAGCGGACGGCACGACGGCTCGCGGCCGGGCTGCGCGAGCGGGGCGTCGGGCCCGGTGACGTGATCGCGTTCCAGCTGCCCAACTGGATGGAGGCCGCAGCGGTGTTCTGGGCGTCGGCGCTGCTCGGCGCGGTGGTCGTCCCGATCGTGCACTTCTACGGGCCCAAAGAGGTCGGCTACATCCTGCGGTCCACGCGCCCCCGCGCCTTCTTCGCCGCCGAGCGCTTCGGGCGCCAGGAGTTCCGCCCCGAACTGAGCGCCGACGTACCGATCGTGGGGGTGGTCGGCCGCGACTTCGACACGCTGCTCGCCGATGAGCCGATGCCCGGCTTTCTGCCCGCAGATCCGGCCGAGCCCACTCTGATCGCCTTCACCTCCGGCACCACCCGGGACCCCAAGGGTGTGGTGCACAGCCATCAGACCCTGCTGTGCGAGACGCGTCAGCTCTCCGCGGCCTATCCGCCGGACCGGGGCAAGCAGTTCACGGTGGCGCCTGTCGGCCACTTCATCGGGATGGTCAACGCGTTCCTGATCCCCGTGCTCGACGGTTCGCCGATCAACCTCGGCGACGTATGGGACCCGGCGCAGGCGCTCGACCTCATCGCCCGCGAGGACCTGGTCGTCGGCGGGGGAGCGACGTACTACATGACGAGCCTGCTCGACCACCCCGACTGCACCCCCGCGCACATCGCCCGCCTCAAGTACGCGGGACTCGGCGGATCCGCCGTGCCGTCGGCCGTGACGACCCGTCTGGAAGGCCTGGGCATAAGGGCGTTCCGCTCCTATGGCTCGACCGAGCACCCCTCCGTCACCTGGGCCCCGCACGACGGTCCCGCCCGCGTCCGGCTGCACACCGACGGCACGCCGCTGGACGGTGTGGAAGTGCGGCTCGACGGTGACGGCGAGATCCTCACACGCGGACCCGACCTCTGTCTCGGCTACACCGATCCGGAACTCACCAAAACGGCCTTCGACGCCGACGGCTGGTACCGCACCGGCGACATCGGGGAGGTCGACGCGGACGGCTGCCTTTCCATCACCGACCGCAAGGCGGACGTGATCATCCGGGGTGGCGAGAACATCAGCGCCCTGGAGGTCGAGGAGGTGCTGCTCGTCATGTCCGGTGTCGCGGAGGCGGCCGTGGTGGCCGCTCCCGACGCCCGCCTCGGCGAACACGCGGCCGCCGTGCTGCGCATGCTGCCCGGCCGGCCCGTCCCGGGATTGCCGGAGTTGAGGGAGCACTTCGAGCGTGCCGGGATCGCGCGGCAGAAGTGGCCCGAGGAGGTGCACGGCGTGGACGACTTCCCGCGGACCGCCAGCGGCAAGGTGAAGAAGTTCGTGCTCCGGCGGAACCTCGCTGCGGTCATTGCCCCACCCCGAACGTGAGAATAGTATTCTCACAATCGGCCAAGGAGGATCTCGTGCCTTCACGCACCCTGCCCTTTCCGCTCTTCGACGCGGACAACCACCTCTACGAGACCCGGGAAGCACTCACCAAGTACCTCCCGAAGCAGTACGACGGCGCCATCGAGTACGTCGACGTCCGCGGCCGTACGAAGATCGCGATCCGCGGGCAGATCAGCGAGTACATACCGAACCCGACCTTCGACGTCGTCGCCCGGCCCGGCGCGATGGAGGAGTACTTCAGGGTCGGCAACCCCGACGGCAAGACCCGTCGGGAGATCTTCGGCGAGCCGATGCGCGCCGTCCCGGCCTTCCGCGAGCCGGGCCCCCGCCTGCAGCTCCTCGACGAACTCGGCATTCAGCGCTCCCTGATGTTCCCGACCCTCGCGAGCCTCATCGAGGAGCGGATGAAGGACGACCCGGAACTCATCCACGCGGTCATCCACGCGCTCAACGAGTGGCTGCACGAGACCTGGGGCTTCGTCTACAAGGACCGCATCTTCACCGTCCCCGTGATCACCCTGCCGTTCGTGGACAAGGCGATCGAGGAGCTGAACTGGGTGGTGGAGCGCGGCGCCCGCGCGATCCTGGTCCGTCCGGCGCCGGTGCCTGGGCCCGGCGGTGTCACCCGCTCCTTCGCGCTGCCCGAGTTCGATCCCTTCTGGAAGCGCGTGCAGGAACTCGGCGTTCTCGTGACGTTCCACTCCTCCGACAGCGGCTACTCCAACTACGCCAACGACTGGGAGGGCGGCACCCGCGAGTTCCTGCCCTTCAAGCCCAACGCCTTCCGGCAGGTGGCGGAGTGGCGCCCCATCGAGGATGCGGTGGCGTCGATGATCTGCCACGGCATGCTCTCCCGGTTCCCCGAGCTGAAGGTCGCGGTGATCGAGCAGGGCGCCTCATGGGTGGAACCCGTCCTCGGCCGGCTCGCCGACGTACACAAGAAGATGCCGCACGAGTTCCAGGAGGACCCGGTCGAGGTCTTCAAGCGGCACATCCACATCAGTCCGTTCTGGGAGGAGGACATGGCCGCTCTCGGTGACCTCATCGGCATCGAGCGGGTCCTGTTCGGCTCCGACTACCCGCACCCGGAGGGCCTCGCCGACCCGGTGTCGTACGTCGACTTCCTCGGCAAGCTCGACGAGGCCGACAAGGCGAAGGTGATGGGCGGCAACCTGGCCCGCCTGATGGCCCCATGAGCGTCGACGCCGCACTGAAGTGGCGCAGCATCCCCGAGGCGGCGCTGAGCGCAGCGGACCGCTTCGGCGACGCGGAGGCGGTCGTCGACGGCGAACTGCGCCTGACCTTCCGTCAACTCGCCGAGCGGATACGCGTCGCGGCCGGCGCCTACGCCGGCGAGCTGGGCATCCGCAAGGGGGACCGGGTGGCCCTGTGGGCGCCGAACTCCGCCGACTGGATCGTCGCGGCCTTCGGGCTCACGGCGGCCGGGGGCGTCCTCGTGCCCGTCAACACCCGCTTCAAGGACGCCGAGGCGCACGACATCGTGCGACGCAGCGGCGCGAAGGCGGTCCTCGTCCAGAACGGCTTCCTCGCCCGCGAGTTCACCGGGCCCGACGGTGTCCCCGTCATCGACATGGCGACGTCCGGATTCCTCACCTCCGGCAGCCCGTACGAGCGCGAGGTGGGCGAGGACGACATCGCCGACATCGTGTTCACCTCCGGGACCACGGGCCGCCCCAAGGGCGTCATGACCACCCACGGACAGACGCTGCGGCTGTACGACGAGTGGTGCGAGCTGGCCGGCCTTCGCCAGGGCGACCGCTATCTCATGGTCAACCCGTACTTCCACATCTTCGGCTACAAGGCAGGCCTCGTCGCCTCGTTCCTGCGCGGTGCCACCATGCTGCCGGTTCCCGTCTTCGACACGGACGTCGTCCTCGACCTCGTCGAGTGCGAGCGGGTGACCGTCCTTCCAGGTCCGCCCACGCTCTACCACTCGCTCCTCGCCGCCCCGCCCGGCCGTGACCTGTCCTCGCTGCGCGTCGCGGTCACCGGATCCGCCGACATCCCCGTGGAACTGGTGCGGCGGGTCACCACCGAGCTCCCGTTCCGGCATCTGATGACCGGCTACGGACTGACCGAGGCGGGCACCGTCACCGCCTCCCGCCCCGGCGACCCGTACGAGGCCGTCGCCACCACCGTCGGGCGCCCCTGCGAGGGCTTCGAGGTGTGCATCGCCGACGACGGCGAGGTGCTCGTGCGCGGCTACGCCGTGATGAAGGGCTACCTGGACGACCCCGCCGCCACCGCCGAGGCCATCGACCCCGAGGGCTGGCTGCACACCGGTGACCTCGGGGAGCTGGACACGGAAGGCCGGCTCAGGATCGTCGGACGCAAGAAGGACATGTTCATCGTGGGCGGCTTCAACGCCTACCCGGCCGAGATCGAGGGCTTCCTGCTCGAACACCCCGCCGTCGCGCAGGCCGCCGTGATCGGCGTGCCCGACGGGCGCATGGGGCAGGTCGGCAAGGCGTTCGTGGTGGCCCGCGAGCAGGTGAGCGCCGACGACCTCATCGCGTGGAGCCGCGAGCGGATGGCCGGTTTCAAGGTGCCCCGGTACATCGAATTCCGGGATCACCTGCCTCTGGGAGCCACCGGAAAGGTCCTCAAGGACCAACTGACCGCCGACGGCCAGGAGGGCTCATGACAGACGACGCGGTGCACACTCCCTCCAGTCTCCCCCTCAAACCGGTCTACTCCGCCGCCGACGCCCCCGCCACGCCGCCGGAGCCGGGCACGTACCCCTTCACCCGCGGCAACTACCCGACCGGATACCGGGGCCGCCTGTGGACCCGCCGCCAGTACTCCGGCTTCGGCACCGCGGAGGAGTCCAACCGCCGCTACCGCTACCTCCTCGACCAGGGCTCCACCGGCCTGTCCGTGGCGCTCGACCTGCCCACCCAGTGCGGCTACGACTCCGACGACGCGGAATACGCCGACGAGGTGGGCCGTGTCGGGGTCGCCGTGGACACGCTCGCCGACTTCGAGCTGCTCTTCGACGGCATCCCGCTGGACCGGATCAGCACCAGCTTCACCATCAACGGCACGGCGGCGATCCTGCTCGCGATGTACGTGGCGGCTGCCGAGAAGCGCGGCATCCCGCGCGCGAAGCTCACCGGCACCATTCAGAACGACATCCTCAAGGAGTACGCCTCTCGCGGCACCTGGATCTGGCCGCCCGAGCCTTCGCTCCGCCTGATCGCCGACACCATCGAGTTCTGCGCCGAACAGGTTCCCCGCTTCAACGCCATCTCCGTCGCGGGCGCCCACTTCCGCGACGCCGGGGCCAACGCCGTCCAGGAGATGGCGTTCACGCTCGCCGACGGAGTCACGTACTGCGAGACGGTCATCGAACGCGGCCGTATGACGATCGATCAGTTCGCCCCGCAGATCTCCTTCTTCTTCTATACGCACGGCGACTTCTTCGAGGAGGTCGCCAAATACCGCGCTGGGCGCAGGCGGTGGGCGACGATCGTGCGCGAACGCTTCGGCGCCGAGACCGACAAGGCGTGCATGTTCCGCTTCGGCTGCGTCGCCGGAGGCGCCTCGCTGTACGCGCCGCAGGCCCGCAACAACACCGTACGTGTCGCCTACGAGGCGCTCGCCTCCGTCCTCGGCGGCGTGCAGTCGATGTTCACCGCGGCCTGGGACGAGCCGTTCGCGCTGCCCAGTGAGGAGTCCGCCACGCTCGCGCTGCGCACCCAACAGGTCCTCGCGTACGAGACGGGCGCCGCGTCCGTCGCCGATCCGCTGGGAGGTTCGTACTTCGTGGAAGCCCTCACCGACGCCACAGAGGAGCGCGTCGTCGAGATCATGGACGACCTGGAGGCGCACGGCGGCATGGTCCGTGCCATCGAGGACGGCTATCTGCAGGGGCTCATCGCCGACGAGGCGTACCGGGCCCACCGGGACGTCGAGTCGGGCGCCAGGCCCGTCGTCGGAGTCAACCGCTTCACCGTCGACGAGGCACTGCCGGACCTCGCCACGTACGAACTCGACGCCGAGGGACGGGAGCGCCAGCTGAAGCGGCTGGCGCAGGTGAAGGACGAGCGCACCGCGGCCGAAGTCCGGCGCACGCTTGAGGAGTTGAGGCGGGCCGCCGACTCGTCCGACACGAACCTCATGGGACCGCTCGTCGACTGCGCCGCCGCGTACTGCACCGTGGGGGAGATGTCCGACGTGCTGCGCGCCGCGTGGGGCGAGTTCCAGCAGCCGGTGGTGTTCTGATGGCGACCGCGGCCACCCCCCGGGTGCTCATCGCCAAGCCGGGCCTCGACGGACACGACCGCGGCGCGAAGATCGTCGCACGGGCGCTGCGCGACTCCGGGTTCGAGGTGGTCTTCACCGGCATCCGGCAACGCGTCGCCGACATCGCGGCGACCGCCGTGCAGGAGGACGTGGCCGTGGTCGGCCTGAGCATCCTCTCCGGCGCCCACATCGCGCTCACCGCCCGCACCGTTGAGGCGCTGCGTGCCGCGCACGCCGAGGACATCGTGGTCGTGGTGGGCGGCTCCATCCCCGCCGCGGACATCCGTCGGCTGAAGAAGGCGGGGGCCGCGGCGGTCTACCCGACCGGTACACCGCTCGACCAGATCGTCACGGACATCCGCAAGCTGACCGCAGACCGTTGAGGAGCCCAGTCGTATGCGTATCGGAGTGATGTCAGGACCCGAGCGGGGCGACAGCGCGCGCAAGGCCGCCCGCATGCTCGACGATGCGCGCTGGGCGGAGGAGGCCGGCTTCGACACCGTGTGGGTGCCCCAAGTGCCCACGGATTTCGATGCCTTGACGGCCGTCGCGCTCATGGGTTCGGTGACCTCGCGCATCGAACTGGGCACGGCCGTCGTCCCCGTGCACACCCAGCACCCCATCGCCCTGGCCCGCCAGGCGCTCTCCGCGCACGCCGCGGCCCAGGGGCGGCTCGCCCTCGGGGTCGGGGCATCGCACCACTGGATCGTGCGGGACATGCTCGGCCTGCCCTATGAGAAGCCCGCCGCCTACACGCGCGACTACCTGGACGTTCTCAACACGGCCGTTGGCGGGGCCAGTTCGGTGGACGTCGAGAACGACACCTTCACCGTCCACAATCCGCTCGGCCTCGCCCCGGTCGCACCCCTGCCCGTCCTGCTCGCCGCGCTCGGCCCGGTCATGCTGCGCATCGCGGGGGAGCGGGCTGACGGAACGATCCTCTGGATGGCCGACGAACGCTCCGTCGCCGACCATGTCGTGCCCCGCATCACCAAGGCCGCCCAGGAGGCCGGGCGCCCGGCGCCGCGCATCGTCGCCGGGATCCCCGTCTGCCTGTGCCGGCCGAACGAGGTCGACGTCGCCCGCGAGCGCGCCAACCGCATCCTCGGCGAGGCCGAGATCTCGCCCAACTACCAGCGGCTATTGGAGTACGGGGACGCGCGCGACGTCGGCGACCTGTGCGCGGCGGGCGACGAGGCGGCGATCAGGGCCCGCTTCCAGCGGTTCGCAGACGCGGGCGTGACGGACCTTTCCGTACGCCTCCTGCCGATCGGCGAGGGCCGCGAGGAACTCGTCGCGTCCAAACGCCGCACCCGCGAGACGGTAGCGGCGATCGCCGCGGAGCTGCGGTGAACCCCGGCCCGCTCGCGGGCATCCGCGTCCTGGAGGTCGGCCACATCCTCGCGGGTCCGTACGCGACGATGCTCCTCGCCGACCTCGGCGCGGAGGTGACGAAGCTGGAGCCGCCCGGAGGCGACCTGTCGCGCCAGGTGTCGGACGCGTACTTCGCGAGCATCAACCGCGGAAAGCGCAGCATCCGAGTGGACCTCACGACCCACGAAGGGCAGGACCGTCTGCACCAACTCGTGGGCGACGCGCACGCGTTGCTCGTGAACCTCAAACCGTCCGCCATCCGCCGCTGTGGACTGACCTACGACGACCTGAAGCCGTACAACGACCGCCTCGTCTGCGTCGCCGTCACCGGCTACGGCATGGACGCGGGCGACGAGCCGGCCTTCGACTACGTCGTCCAGGCCGCGACCGGCATCGCCGCCCTGACCGGCGACCCGGACGGCCCGCCCCTGCTTCCCGGCTACTCGTCGGCCGACAACTCGGCCGGAATCATGGCGGCGTTGGGGCTTCTCGCGCAGATCATGTCGGGGCGTGGCGGTCAGGTCGATGTCAGCCTGCGAGATGTGATGCTGTCCCAGCTGAACTATCGCGCCGCCGCCTACCTCAACGAGGGCACCGTGCCCCGACGCACCGGCGGCGCTCACTCCTACTACGTACCGGCCCAGCTGTTCCCCACCGCCGAGGGCCACTTGGCGCTGTTCGTCACGCACGACGGCTTCTGGCGGGCCTTCGCCGCCGAGGCCGGCATCGACGAGGAGGCGTTCGCGACGATGGCACGCCGGGCGGCGCGCAGGGATGACGTGATCGCGGCCGTCACCAAGGCCCTCGCCGGTGACACGGCACAGGGGTGGGAGGCGCGGCTGCGACCGCTGAACGTTCCGGCCGCGGCCGTCCGCACCTTGCCGGAGGCGCTGGAGCGCACGCCGTCGGCCGTGATCGAGGCGGGCGACTACCGGCTGGTCGGCAGCCCCGTCAGGGTCGCCGGGTACGAGCCGCAGTACGGGCCGCCGCCGCGGCTGGGGCAGCACGACGGGTGACCTTCGGGGCGGCGGCCACGGCTCAACACGTCAGGACGCTGTCCACCAGTCCCCAGGCCAGCGCCTCGTGCGCCGTCAGGAAGGCGCCGGACAGGGCGAGATAGGCGGTCCTGTGCCGCCCGATGCGCGGCGGGATGCCCGCCGTTCCGCCTGCACCCGGGATCAGCCCCATCGCGACCTCCGGCAGCCGGATCCGCGTGTCGGGGGCGGCCACGACCCGCGCCGCGAACGACGACAGTTCGACCCCGGCGCCCACACACGCGCCGTGCAGATGCGCGGTGACCCGGTCCGCGCAGCGCAACAGCAGGGCCGCCGGGCTTCGCTCGACGCGCACAAGGTGGGCACGGGCGGGATCACGCGCGGTGCCGAACTCGGACAGGTCCCCTCCGCTGCAGAACGAGGGTCCGTTGCCGTGCAGTTCGACCCGTGCGATCGACGGGTCGGCGACGGCGACCGCCAGGGCCTCGCACAGGCCGTCCCTGGTCGCGGCGTCCATCGCGTTGCGCACCCACGGGCGGTCGAGCGTGATGGTCAGCCGCTCGCCGTCGCGGTCCATGCGTACAGGCCGTTCGGCGGGGCGTGCGGGGCCACGCGCGGTGGTGGCCAGCCACTGTCGGAAGGCGGCGCCGCCCTGCAGGGTCGAATAGGCGAGTGACTCGGCGACCAGCCGATCGTAGGGCGTCAACTGCTCACCCATGCGCAGCACTTGGATCAGCGCTGTCGCCGTCTCCTGGCGCGCCGTGACCGTTTCGGCGATCCGGTTCGCCGTGTCGTGGGGGACGGGTCGGCTCACCCAGGGGCGGGGCGCGTCCGGGGCGCCGGTGAGGAGGATGTCGTACGGGGCGGGATCGAGGTCCAACGGCTCGGCGGCGTAGCCGATCACCACGCGGGGTCGCATGTCCCGGACGTCGGCCCGGAGACCGCGGTCCAGGTCGACCAGCTCGAAGGGGGTCTCCATGACGGCGCCGCTCCGCTCTCCCGATCGGGTCGCAACGAGTGTAATTTGTCTGGCTGGAGTGGGAGAAGAGGGAGTGCGGAATTGGAGAGCCCGGTTTTCGAAGGCCGGTTGCGCGCCGTCGCCGACGACTTCACCGCCCTGACCGGCGTCCCCGTCGACGTGGACACCGAACTGACCCTGCGGGCACGGCTCGCAGGGTTCGCTGCTCCTGGGCGCACGTCCGCCGGAGGCTCCTGCCACCTGCTGCGCGCGGCCGACGGCTGGGCGGCCGTGAACCTGGCCCGTCCCGACGATCACACCTCCGTCCCCGCACTCGTCCACCTCCTCGGCGGGACCGGAGAGCTGCCGGACGCGATCGCCGGACGCCCCGCGGCAGAGACCGCCCGGCACGCCCAACTGCTCGGCGTGGCCGCGTCGGCGCTCGGCTCCGAGCGAGGGCGGCGCCCGCCCGTCGTGCGGACCCGCACCGGGCCGGAGGGCGGCGCCCGCACGCCCGAGGGCGCCCGCGTCGTGGACTTCTCCGCGCTGTGGGCAGGCCCGTTGTGTGCCCGCCTGCTCGGCCTCGCCGGCTCCCATGTGCTCAAGGTGGAGAGCACGGACCGACCCGACGGCGCCCGCCATGGCACCCCCGCCTTCTACCGACATCTGCACCATGGACACGCCAATGCCGTCGTGGACTTCCGCGACCCCGACGCCCTGCGCGCCTTGGTCGACGACGCCGACGTGGTGATCGAGGCCTCCCGCCCGCGCGCCCTGCGCAGGGCAGGCGTCGACGCCGAGCGCTTCCTGCGGGCTCGCCCCGGACGCGTATGGGTGAGTATCACCGGCTACGGGCGCGACGACGACCGGATCGCCTTCGGAGACGACGCGGCGGTGGCGGGCGGGCTCGTGGCGCGGACACCCGACGGCACGGCCCCCGCGTTCCTCGGTGACGCCGTCGCCGACCCCGTCACCGGCATCCACGCGGCCCGCGCCACGGCACGCTCGCTCCGGGACGGGGGCGGCCACCTCCTCTGTGTCGCGATGGCGTCATGCGCCGCGACTCTGGCGGGCTCGACGACGGGCCCGCAGTGCTGATCAGGGACGTGGACGTGGAGGGGCACGGACGGGTCGACGTGCGGGTGGCCGAGGGGCGCGTCGTCGAGCTGGGGCTCGGACTCGCCGGGCGCACGAGCGTCGACGGGCACGGCGGGGCTCTGGTCCCGGGGCTGCACGACCACCACATCCATCTCACCGCTCTCGCCGCCGAGGCCGCGTCCGTCCGGGTCGGGCCTGCCGAGGTGAGCGGAACCGACGGGCTCGCGAAGGCACTGACGGGCGGGGTTCCGGGGGAGTGGGTACGGGCCGTCGGCTACCACGAGAGCGTCGCCGGAGAGCTGGACCGCGCCACACTCGATCGCCTCGTGGCCGACCGGCCCGTCCGCGTGCAGCACCGCAGCGGAGAACTGTGGGTGTGGAACGGGACAGCCTTGCGTGCGGCAGGGATGGACGACACCGGAGACGGGAGGTTCTGGCGGTCGGACGAGCGCCTGCGCGTCAGCCTGCCGGCAACTTCCTTGGACCTGGACAGAGTCGGCCGTCGGGCGGCCGCTCGCGGCATCACCGGCTTCACCAACGCGGACCCTCACCCCGCCCCGGACCTGCGCACCCTCTTGAGTCCCCTGCCGCAGCGCCTCACCGTCATGAGCCTCGACCCGGCGGCCCCCGCGAAGTTCCGTCTCGACGACCTCACCCTCCCCACCCCCGACGAGCTCGCTGACCGCTTCGCGCGCGCGAGGCCCCGCTCGGTCGCCGTCCACTGCGTCACCCGCGTCCAGCTCCTCGTCACCCTGCTCGCCCTCGACGCGACGGGCGCCGTGCCCGGGGACCGCGTCGAGCACGGCGCGGTGATCCCCGCGGAAACGGTCGACTGGGTGCGGCGGCTCGGTGTCACCGTCGTCACCCAGCCGCACTTTCCGGTCGAGCGGGCGGCCGCGTACGCGAGAGATGTGCACGCCGACGACCGCGCGCACCTGTACCGGTGCGGAACGCTGCGCTCCGCGGGGGTCCAGGTCGCCGCCGGTACGGACGCCCCGTACGGGACGGCGGACCCCTGGGCGGTGATGCGGGCCGCGGTGGGGCGGGAGGGCCCTGAAGCGTTGCGGCCGCGCGCCGCGCTCGGACTGTTCCTGGGGGCACCTCTGACCCCCGGCGGCCCGCCGCGAGCCGTGGCGCCGGGCGCCCGCGCGGACCTGTGCCTGCTTCACGTTCCCCTCAAGGAAGCGCTCCGGGAGCTGTCGGCGGATCGCGTCCGGGCGGCGTTCGTGGACGGACGGTGCATTTCCACGTGAGCCGTGCCACCGGTGGCCCCCTCACCCCTCCAGTTCCAGCCCTTCCCGCCGGTCGGCCCCTGCCGCCGCCCGCGCGAACGCGCACACATGGCGTTCCATCCGGCGCTTCGCCCCCGCCTCGTCGCGGTCCCGGATCGACGCTGTGACCCGCGTGTGGGCTCGTGCGGTGAGGGTGCGGATGTCGTCGTCGAGGAAGTGCTCGATGTCGGTGGCCGCATAGATCGCGTCGGCGAGGGCGGTCATGAGGCCGATGAGGAGTTCGTTGCCGGACGCGCGCGCCACCGCGGTGTGCCAGCGCACGTTGCCGCGCAGAAACCGTGGCACGTCGCCCGCCGCGCCGGCTGCCGTCAACTCAGCGTGAGCCGCGTCCAGTTGTACGAGGTCGTGCTCCGATCGCCGGACGGCGGCGAGCGCGGCACAGGCGGGTTCCACGGCCTCGCGCGTCTCGTGCAGCGCGTCGAGGCGCAGGTGCTGTCCCCGGATGACCAACTCGACGGCACCGGCCAACGAGGCGTGGTCGGGGCAGTGCACGAAGGCGCCACCGCCCCGGCCCGGCCTGATCCGCAGCAGCCGCTCCACCTGAAGGATGCGCAACGCCTCGCGCACCGTGGCCCGGCTCAGCCCCGTCTGTTCCACCAACTCCCGTTCCGGTGGCAGCATCGCGCCCTCCGGGAGCTCGCCGGAGAGGATGCGCTCTCGTATGTCCGCGGCCAGAACGTCGGCCGCCTTGGGGACGGCGACGGCCGTGAACGCCGCTTTCGAGGACGAGACCATGGCTCAATAACTCCTGGGCAGCCCGAGCGTGTGCGAGCCGAGATAGTTGAGGATCATTTCCTGGCTGACCGGGGCGATCTTCATCAGACGCGCCTCGCGGAAGAACCGGGCGACCGCGTACTCCTCGGCGTACCCCATGCCGCCGTGCGTCTGCAGCGCCCGGTCCGCGGCGTCGAACCCGGCGTCCGCGCACAGGTACTTGGCGGTGTTCGCCTCGCGGCCGCACGCCTGGCCGTTGTCGTACAGCCAGGTCGCCTTGCGCAGCATCAGCTCGGCCGCGTCGAGGCGCGCGAGGGAGTCGGCGAGCGGGAACTGCAGGCCCTGGTTCATCCCGATCGGGCGCCCGAACACCTCCCGCTCATTGCCGTACTTCACCGCCCGCTCCAGCGCCACCCGCCCGATCCCCAGCGCTTCGGCGGCGATCAGCATCCGCTCCGGATTGAGCCCGTCGAGGATGTACTTGAAACCCTGGCCCTCCTCGCCGACCCGGTCGGCGACGGGTATCCGAAGGCCGTCGATGAACAGTTCGTTCGACGTCACGGCGTTGCGGCCCATCTTCGCGATGGGCCTGATGTCGACGTGCGCACGGTCCAGGTCGGTCAGGAACAGCGTCATGCCGTCCGTCTTCTTCGCCACGTCGTCCGCGCGTGTGGTGCGGGTCAGGAGCAGGATCTTCTCCGACTCCATGGCCTTGGAGATCCACACCTTGCGGCCGTCGACGACGTAGTGGTCGCCCTCACGGCGCGCGAACGTGGTGATCTGTGTGGTGTCGAGCCCCGCCTCCGGCTCGGTGACACCGAAGCAGACGTGAAGATCGCCGGTGGCGACGCGGGGGAGAGTGCGGCGTTTGAGATCCTCCGAACCGTGCACGACCACGGGGTGCATCCCGAAGATGTTCAGGTGGATCGCGCTCGCCGCGTTCATCCCACCGCCCGAACGTGCCACCTCCTCGAGCAGCAGCGTGGCCTCCGTGATCCCGAGCCCGTGGCCGCCGTACTCCTCCGGGATGGTCAGACCGAGCCAGCCGCCACCGGCCACGGCGGCATAGAACTCCTCTGGAAACTCGTGCTGTTGATCCTTGCGCATCCAGTACGCGTCGTCGAAGTCGCGGAGCAGTCCCGCGACGGCCTTGCGGATCGTCTCCTGGTCCTCGGTGAGCTGGAAGTCCACGTGCGCACACCTCCGTGACAGCGTCATACCTGACAAAGGTCAGACCGAAGGTGAACGTACTGGACCTCGCGCCGGTTCGTACAGGGTGAGCTCAAAAGAGGTAGAACCAACTTGCGCCCTCATGAAAGCGCGAGGCCGGCACTCGCAGCGCGTCGAACGCTGGGGGCATGGGGCGCAGGTTCAAATCCTGTCGTCCCGACAGTTCGATCGATCGAACGTCGCAGGTGGAGGGCCGTTTTCGAACGGCCCTTTTTTTGTTTCCGCTCCCGCTCGGGGCGTACTTCGGTGAGGCCATTGTGCACTAGGGCGGTGCCGTATAGGACGAGTCCGTCACGACTCAGCGTGAATGCTTCGCTCAACGCGTCGCCGTCCGGATGTCCGACGGGCTGGCGCTGCATCCGCTGGGGAAGGTCGTGAACGGGTTCGAAGCCGGGGTCGAGGAGTCTCTGTAGAAGCTATCGCCAGTGAAGGCTGACATGTGAAACTCGTTGCGTGAACCGGCCCACGGGGGAGGGACGTTGCCGAGTGCCTATCGCATGCCGGACCGCCAAGAGAGCGCCGCGGCCATCCGCGTGCTCAAGGCAGTTTCCGTGGCCCACCTGCGCAGCCAGCGGGCGCAGACACTGAGCATTGGCCTTTCGGTCGCCTTGGCCGTCGCCGGTCCGTTAGTCGGCCCGGCATCGCGGTACGGTGCCGCCATTACCCTCGCCGGCACGCTTTGGGCCGCACTTTATAAGGCTGTCATGGCCCCCTGGTCCGAGCGGCATCTGCGGACCGCCGCGACTCTCCAGGAGATGTTCGACACCGACGTGCTCGGCTTGCCGTGGAACAGCGTGGCGGCCGGGAGCCGGATCGGCGACGACGAGGTAAGCCGATTGAGCCGGCGATTTCGCGGTGACGAGGGCCGGTTACGGAGCTACTACCTGGTGGCGGACACCGCAGAGCCCTACGACTTGCTTTTCTGTCTGGAGCAGAACCTGGCATGGGGATCACGGGTCAGGCTTCGCTTCGCTCAGCTGATGCTCGGCGTGCTGGTGTTGTGGTCCACGGCAGGCGTTCTGTTCACCGTCGCTGTCGGGAATACGGTCGGCCAGCTGGTCACCGGTTGGTTTGTTCCTTCGCTAGGTCTTCTGCTCCTGTGCTTGGAGATGTATCGCACGCAGATGTCGAGCATCCAGGAGCGGCTGCGCGTCCTCGGGCTGGTGCGTGCGGTCATCGACGAGCCGACGTCATCGGTGCTTTCAACCCCGGGTCTCTTGATTGGTTTCGCCCGCCAGGTGCAGGACACGCTCTATCAACTGCGGAGACTGCAGCCGCGCCTGCCAGTCTGGTACTTCCGGCGGTACCACGATCAGGACAAGAGCGATTTCCGCATCAGGATGGAAGAGCTCCAAAAGAGGTATCCCGGGTCATGACTGCCTTGGAGGAGCTGGCGAACGAGTTCGGGGACGCTGTCGCGTCGGCGATCATCGAGTCACTACTCGACTCTGGTCTTGAGCTCCGTAGCGACAGCATCCGGTCACTCCGTCGCGGCTACACCGGAGCGCGGTTGGCGAAGGCTGTGCTCGCTGACGTCAACGGACCACCTAAGCCACGTTGGTGTGTCATCAAGCTGTGCCCGCCGGTGTCGGTGAACCGCCAACGGGAGATCCGACAGCACAAGGCGGCCCTGAAGGACGCGACTAAGAAGTTCCGCCGGCGCCACCTCACCGGGATTGCTTTCCCGCCCGTCGACTGTCCTCGGGGTTTCCTTGTCGTTGGTCAGTCCATAGCCGACGGCATTCCCCTTGGGGCCGTGAATCTCGACCAGCTCGCTGATGCCTGCGAGGTGATCTGGAGCGAGATGCTCTCCAAGTGGACCGGCGATCGATACGACAGTGTGCAGGCGACGGTGGCCGAGCTGCTGAGATACGAGCTGGGCTCCAGCTTCGAGAGCGATGGGTGGCTGCGCCGTTGGGCGCAACAGCGACGCCTGCTCACGCCAGTCGCACTGCAACTACCGGGAGAGGCACAGCCGCTGCCGAACCCATGGCGGATGTTCGACGAGGACACAGCCGCGACACGTACGAAAATTGACTATCTGGTAGGTCCTTCCCACGGCGATCTGCACGGAGACAATGTTCTCGTGCCCGAGCACGACGGGATCGTCGAGCCGACTGAGTTCCGACTGATCGATCTTGCTACCTACGACGCGAGGGCACCGCTGAGCAGGGATCTCGCCGCGCTCATGGTGTCCCTCTGCTGGCGCGAGATCGGGGCGTCCTCGCCGGACAGCCAATCGACGTATCTCAGCTACCTGGAGCGTGACAGGCGCGACAGGCGTCTCGAGGACGGTATGGCAGCCAAGGTACGCAGAGTCATTGATGCGTTCCGGGAGCCTGCGCTTCAGTTCGTCGGTAAGAAGAGTGGGAATCCGGAACAGTGGTACCAGCAACTGCGGGTATCTTTGCTCGCCCAGGCAATGTTGCACAGCGCATACGCGACCGGTACAGCGGATGCCCGCCGCTGGTGCGCCCGATTGGCGGGCCGGCTCACCCAGGGCCTACTGGGGCCGGTGAACACGCAGGAGGCTCTGCCCATGAGCTTCGATGCGGGAGAAGTGCTCGGGGCGACCCGCACGTTGGAGATCCGGACCACCGGTCGATCGGCGCCAAACACATCCGATTTTGTTGACCGCACGGGCCAGCGGAGCCGGCTGCGCGCGGCCTTGGGCGATCAGGTTACCTCCGTCATAGTGGTCAGCGGCTCGGCGGGGATAGGCAAGACTGCGCTGGTGCGCGAGGTGCTCGCCGACTTGGGGTGGGCCGATCTCGACGACGAGTCCTCGGCGGTACGGTGGCACGACGTCACTCCGTATGGCGAGCTTGGTGTGCCGACCCTGATCGAGGACATCGAGCCATCGGGGTCGGGCCAGGTGGCTGGGCGCTTCGCACGGGCGCGTCTGGAAATCGCTCTGGACAGTATCGAGCACGAGACCGAGGGTGACCTGCGGGTAATCGTGCTCGATTCGGCAGAGAACCTTCTCAAGGATGGACACATCCTGCGCGACTCGGAACTGGACTTGGCACTGGAGGCCGTGCAACGTCGGTCGCGCCCTCTCGTCAAGGTCATATTCGTGACACAGCACGTGCCCGCCGCGACGTCCGGAGTGGCGTGGACGGAGACAGCGTGCCGGATCAGCCTTGAGGGACTCGAACCACCGTCGCTTCGCGAGTACTTCGCAGTTCTCGATCCAAGCGCGGAGTACGGCTTGGTCGACTTACCGGAGGACGACCTGCGCCGCATTCACGCGCGTCTGGCCGGCAATCCGCGACTTGCCGAGCTGCTCCACGCCGTCCTCAGCAGCGATCCGCCGGGGCTGCAGGTACATGAGATCGTGGCGTGGCTTTCTATGTTGTCCGCGCGCGAAGTGCAACAGCGTCTGGTGCGCCAGTTCGTCGATAGCCTTCCCGCTGAGCAGCAGCGAGTAGCGGAGAGTTTGGCGGTGCTCGGCATTCCGGTCGGCTCTGAGGCTGTCATCAGCATCCTGGAGCCGTACGTGCCGGCGGCACGGATTGAACCGGCCCTGCGAGCTCTCGTGGCTGCCCGTCTCGTCATGGAGCGCAGGGACGGCTGCCGGTATTTGCGGAAGAGCGACATTGAGACAGTTCTCAGCCGCCTGAGCGATGATGACGGCCGGCCGATGAGGGAGAGCACGCCGCCCAGTCGCAGCGGCCTTGCCCTGCGGGCGGCCAGGGTACTGCGCGGTATGCAAAAAGACGATGAGGATATCCACGGCATAGCCGATCTGGACATGCACTTCGCACGCGTCGATGTCTGGCTACGAGCCGGAATGCACGACCAGGCACATAGCCTCATCGATTGGATGGACGATCCGGTGCGCGTTTGGGGGAGCGGGGCCGAACTGCGTACTCAGCGGGAAGCTGTGCGTGGTCGACTCGGTGAGGACAGGGAGAGCGAGATGATGAACCTCGCCGCACTCGGGGACATTTATTCCTACAGTGGCGACTTCTCCCACGCACGGACGACGTACGCGGCCGCGCTCACTATCGCGAAGGGGCTGCAGCACCGCGAAGCGATCCGCCGCATCCACATAAACATGGGTTACATGTTTTGGGAGCATGACCATGTCGCGGAGGCCGAGGAGCACTACGGGTGGGCATTGGGGCTGGCAGGTGAGGACAGCGACGACGGCGGCGACCGCGCCGCGGCACTCTTGGGACTGGCCGACTGCCGACAGCGGCACGGCGATTACCGGGCAGCAGTCACCAACGCCCTCTCGGCATTCGAATCTGCCCACGACACCGCTCCCAAAGTTGCCTGCGACGCCGCGCTGCGGATGACCCGGTGGTACGCCGAACTGAACTGTGTGCAAGACGCGCTGACGATGCTGGTCAGGAGCGAGGAGCTGATCGAGGTTCGCCCCGATCCTTCGGCTCGGGCGGAGGTGTTCAACTCGAAGGCCGACCTGTACTTGCATCAGGGCAGGTACGGTGAGGCGCTCACGGCGGTCGAGCGGGCCATCGGCATAGCGCGCGATCACCGGGATCCGGTCAACTTGCGCCGGTCGCTCACAACCCTGGCGCTCACGCACGTACACACGGGCGATCTTCAGGCGGCCCGCGAGGCGATCGAGGAGTCGGCCCGCTACCGGGTGGCCGGCGTGGAGATCGTAGAACTTGCTCTGCGGGGGATCATCGCGCACCGCTTCCAGCGCACAGGAACTGCCAGGGATCTCTTCCGGCAACTCCACCACGAAACTGGCAAGCGCATAGGTACGGATGAACACGACTTGGTTGCCTGGGACTTCACCGGGATCGCCTTGTGCCATTCGGTTCTTCTTGGCGAAGAGGAGGCAGCGGCGGCACTGATGGCATTCCGCAGGGCGAGGCCGAAGTCGGCCGAGCAGACCCCGGGTTTGGATAATCGAGTCAGGTTCATGGTGACAACTTTGGCCAATGGCGACCCGCTCCTCGGTCCGGTACTCACCGAGCTGGGACGTATCCGACCGGGGCACACCAGCTAATTTTCGAACCAACCTTCCTCTCGTGCCAGCATGATGGCCTCCAAACGAGTACTGACGCCGAGCTGTTGGTACAGCGCTCGGAGTAGCCGGTACATGGCCCGTTCTGAGTAGTCGGCGTCAGAGGCCAACCGCGTCACGGTCCAGCCGTCGGACAGGCGTCTCAGCCAAGTGATTTGCTCCGTGGAGGGGACTGATCGACGCGGCGCTCGCCCGCCCCGCCCAGTCACCAGGAGATCGGCCACGTCGGCTGGCATGACAGCCTCCCCGTCGAGGACCGCGGAAATCGCTCGTTGCAGCGCCGACACTGTTGCTTCGCGCGGCACCACCGAGCGTGCGCCAGCGCGTAAGGCCCGCACGCCCAGTGAGGCATCGTGAGCAGGCGGCAACGCGACGACAAGCGGACGGGGCCACATGCGGCAGAGCAGCGTCAACTGGTTCAGATCCTCCGCGGAATGGAGTGTCAGTAGCACCACTCCGCCCGGACGGTCACGTAACCAGGATTCGACATTGGCGGGCTCCTCCACGCAATGTCCGAGGCTGGACAACGACGCCGCGACACCATGCCGGAACATTGGCAAGGAGTCCAGGACCGCGACATGAACGGTTGCCGTGACCCGCCCCTCCCTGTGACTGCCGCTTCACCTGTCTAATCAGCAGCCGACAGCTTAAGGCTCGGCAGTAACCTGCCAGCGAGGGGTCATGGATGCGCACGATCAGTCATGGACCTGCAACGCTCAGCTCGCCTAGCGTCGGATCACCCAACGACGCCAGGGGGAGGCGCGCGTGGTCTACTTCGATAACTCCGGTCGCCGCATTTACCGGCGAGTCCGGCGCCGTACGCCTGCTGCAGGAATCGGGCCTGACGACGCCAAGACCCGTTACATCCGCCAGGTAGCAGCGGAAAACCCGGGGTTCACGCCTGATGAGGTGTACGCGGAGATCTATTACGGCCGTCGGCGTCACGACATACCCAGGAATATGGTGCGCAGGGTTCTCGGCGCACCACGTAGCAAACTTCCGGGTTGGCGGTTCCGCCGCTGAAGAGGACGAGCCCGGATCCGGAAACCTGTTGCACTTAGAAGTGATCGTCTTGGGTTTGCCACTGTGACTAGAGCAGCGGCCTCTCACATGCCGTGGTCTGGGCCGTACCGGAGAAGCATATGGCCGACGTCTCACTCTCCACCCCTGCCCGCCTGGGCTGGCAGTGCGGTCTCGGAATCCGGCATGCATGGAAGGCCGCGTACGTCCGCTCACGTTGGAACGTGTGGTGCGAGGGCGCGTTGCCGCATCGAAGCGCGGTCACGGTGCTCGCAGGGAGTCCAACGGCGTGCTGCGGCTGTGAAGGTCGCTGTTCCGCGTCCAAGAGCTCGTGACGTTCTTGTGCGCATTGCTGGGGGTCAAGGGGTCGCAGGTTCAAATCCTGTCGTCCCGACAGTTCGAACGATCGAACGTCGCAGGTGAAGGGCCGTTTTCGAACGGCCCTTTTTCTGTTTCCGCCTTCAGCCCGCCCCGCTCGTCGGCCACCACGACGGAGAAATCGACGCCCTGAAGGTGTCCATCGGTCGTCTCCCCGCTCCCCGTAAGCGCCAGGACAGGAACCCTCCCCGGCCGCGCGGCACACGTGGCTGAATCTCGTTGGTGTGTGGCTGGGACTGTTCGGGTGTCGGGCGGGCCAAGTGGAATCTTCCAACAGGGGTGCTGGGCAGGGAGGTTGAGTCGAAATGGTCCTGGTAGCATCCTCGCGGCGATCTTGATCAACTCATCCAGCGTGCCGACTTGACACGTGCCCGCGGGGTGAGAGCGGGGGTACGGGTCGCCAGTTCCTCCTGCCCGTGCCACGAGAGGCGTCCATGACCCACGCACTTGTGTGGACCCTGGGTGCGATTGCGCTGATATCAGTCGCCGCGAATGTCGCACTCACTACCCGCAACCGAGCGGTGACCGCGAAGAGACATCAGGCTGAGGCCGAGCAGAAACAGGAGTTGAGCCGCGCCTCGCAGCAACTCGCAGCTCAACAGCGCGAGTTGGCCACGGCCCGCTCCGAGCGCGAGAGTGTCATCGCCGAGGCGCGCGAGGCCGCGGAGGACAGCACGAAGACCGTCCTCAAGGGCGCGGCGAGCTTCCTGCAGAGCCTTGCGGCCGAACAGACCGCCCTGCTGGACACCGTGCAGCGCAAGCACGGTGGCCACGAGGTGCTCAGCGACCTCCTCGACGTGGCGCACGCGAACGCCCAGATGGCACGCAAGGCACAGGGAATCGCGGTGATGTGCGGTGCCCCGCTGGGCCGCCGCAACCGGCCGGCCAGCGTGTACGACGTCGTGCAGAACGCAAAGGGCCAGATCCGGAACTTCCAGCGTGTGTCGATCATGCAGCAGAGTGGTCTCGCCCTCAAGGCGTCCGCGGTCACACCGGTTGCCCTGGCGGTCGCCGAACTGCTGGACAACGCGGCGAGCTTCTCGCAGCACGACGCTCCGATCGAGGTCACGTTCCAACGTGTCCAGGGCAACCTCTGCATCATCATCGACGACGCCGGCGTCAGCATGAACGACGAGGACCGGCAGCGGGCGACCGCCCTGCTCTCCGGCGACGAGCCGCCGCGGCTGCAACAGCTGGGCACACAGCCGAAGTTCGGCTTCCCCGTGATCGGCCTGATTGCCCGTCAGTACGGCTTCCAGGTGGACGTCACCGGGGTCTCCCGCTACGGCGGAGTGCGGGCCGTCGTCCGACTGCCCGAGGAGTTGTGGACCATGGAAGAGGCGACCCCCAAGGCCGCGGCGCCGTCTCCCGCTCCCGCCCCGGCCGCGCACCCCGCACCCGCACGTCAGGGCCCGGGCCCGTCCGCGGTCGCCCCCCAGCGCACCGCGCACGGACTGCCCAAGCGCGCCGCCCGGCAGACGCCGACGGCCTCCCCGGCCGCAGGCCGCACGCCCCGTCCGGTGGACGAGGCCCCACAGACCGGCCCGCGGGCATCCAGCCGGGGCCTGGGTGCGTTCCAGCGCGGCACCCTCGAAGCCCGCGCCGATGAGTCCCCCCTGGGCGAAGGGTCTGATGACCGGTGAGCACCTCCGACCTCTCCTGGATGCTCGATGACATCGTTAACAACGTGCCCGGCGCGCGCCATGCCGTCCTGCTGTCCGCCGACGGCCTGCCCCGGGCATCCACCGAGGGCCTCGCCGAGCGGGACCTGGCAACCATCTCCACGGCCATGTCCGGCATCCAGGCCCTGAGCCGAGCCACGGCGCCCTTCGTCGGAACCGCACCGGCCGCGTCCTGGACGCAGACCATCATCGAGTTCCAGCACGGCTGGATCTTCCTGATCGGCGCCGGTCAGGGCGCCTATCTGGCGGCGGCCGCGGAACCCAATGTGGACATGCAGCAGATCAGCTACCGCATGCACCGTCTGGTGGCCCGACTGGGACACAACATGACGTCCGCACCTCGCGTGGACACCACGCAGGCAGGCCGACGCGGCAGCCCCGAGCCGGCGCCCGGTGAGGACACGGCCGATGTGCTCAAGGAGCTCGACACGGCGCTCGCCGACGTGCACGGCGCCCGCCACGCGGTGCTGCTGGGCGGCGACGGCCTGCCGCGCGGCGGCACCTCGGGCCTGCCGCGCGACCTCGCCGACAGGATCTCGGCGGCCATGACCGGCATCCACGCCAACAGCCGGGCAGCCGCGCAGTTCGCGGGGGCGACCGCGGACGTGACGTGGCAGCAGACGGCCATCGAGTTCCAGCACGGGTGGATCTTCCTCATCGCCGCCGGTGACGGGGCGCTCCTGGCGGCCTCCGCCGACCACGACTGCAACATCGAGCACTTGACGTCCCAGCTGCATGCGGCAGACCTCAGGATCGCGGCCTCTGCCGTGGGCGGCAGGGTGCCCGGCAATGTCTGAGCCCAGCGGTCCGGACCTCGAGCTGACGTCCGATCTCGTTCCGCTCTTCGTGATCACGAACGGGCGGTCCCTGCCTCCTGAGCACGAATTCGAGCACACCGCGATGGTGACCTCTGCCGTCGGGTCCGAGGCCGCCCTGCGTGCCCTGACGCCCGAGGCTCGCACGGTCATGGAAGTGGTCACCGGCGGGTTCCTGTCCGTCGCAGAGGTCGCAGGCCACACCCAGTTCCCGATCGGTGTCGTGCGCATCCTGCTGGCCCAACTCGCGGAGGCCGGCCTGCTCGAGGTCCGCCAGCCGGTCCCGGCCGCCGAGCTGGTGGACATCGACCTCGTCCGTGCTGTCCGCACCGGCCTGCAGAAGAAATTCGGAGTGTGACGTGTACCTGGATCCCTCTGTCAGCCAGGCCGTGAAGGTGCTCATCGTGGGCCATTTCGGCGTGGGGAAAACCACCTGCATCGGCAGTCTCTCGGAGATCAGTCCGCTGCGGACCGAAGAGCAGATCACGGTGGCCAGCGTGGGGCTCGACGACCTCACCAACACACCGAACAAGACGACCACCACCGTCGCCATGGACTTCGGCCGCCTCACTCTCTCCGACAGCCTGGTCCTCTACCTGTTCGGTACGCCCGGCCAGGAGCGGTTCACCGAAATGTGGGAGGACCTCTCGCGCGGCGCACTCGGCGCGCTCGTCCTCGTCGACCCCGCGCGCATCGACGAGTCCTTTGCCGTCCTCGACCTCGTCGAGTCGTTCGGGCTCACCTACACGGTCGGTGTGAACTCCTTCGCGGGCGGCACCGAGTACGCCCTCAACGAGGTGCACGAGGCGCTGAACCTCCACCCCGAGACCCCGATCGTGCGGTGCGACGTGCGCGACGAGCGTTCCTCCGCCGAGGCCCTGATCACCCTCGTCCAGCACCTCATGACCCAGCTCGCCGCCTAGGAGCCCCCTGAATGTCCCAGCCGACCGACCCCCGCTCGATACCGCCCGGCTGCCCGGCGCACGCCCCGGGCTTCAACCCCCAGCTGTACGGGCCCGATTTCGCGATGGACCCCGAGGCCTACTACGCGCACCTGCGCAAGCAGGGACCCAGCGCACCCGTCGACATCGCTCCCGGCGTCGAGGTCGAACTCGTCACCAGCTACGACGCCGCCCTGCACATCCTGCAGAACCCGGCCACCTTCCCGCGCGACGCGCGCCGCTGGAACGCGCTGAACGAGGGGCGGGTGCCGGCCGACAGCCCGGCCCTGCCGATGATGGCCTGGCGGCGCAACGCGCTCTTCGCCGACGGTGCCGACCACGCCAAGCTCCGCCAGGCCGTCACCGCCGCCCTGGCCACCGTGGACGAGCGTGCGCTGATCCGTCAGACCCAGGCTTCCGCCGACTACCTCATCAGCGGCTTCAGCTCGGACCGGGACGGACGCGCCGAGCTCATGGCCGAGTACGCCGGCCCCCTGCCGTTGCTCGTCTTCTCCCATCTGTTCGGCTGCCCGCCCGATATCGGTGACCGGGTCATCACCGGGATCTCCGGCATCTTCGAGGGCGTCGCCGGCGCGGACGAGGTCCTCGGCCAGGCGCTCGCCGAGCTGATCTCGCTCAAGCACCGCAGGCCGGGCGACGACCTCACCACCGAGCTGATCCGCCAGCACATGCTGCTCACCAGCGACCAGGACGAGGCCGACGAGGCCGTCCTCCAGCAGCTCGTCACGCTGCTCTCCGGCGGCACGGCGCCGCTCTCCGCGGCCATCGGCACCAGCGCCGCCCTCTACCTGGGGGAGGACTGGCCCACCGGCCTTCCGGTCGAGGACGCCGTCTCCCAGGCCCTGTGGTCCTACGCGCCGATCGCCAACTACGCCGGTCACTACCCGTCGACGGACATCGAGCTCGGCGGACGGACAGTGCGCGCCGGAGACCCGGTGCTGATTTCGTTCGCCGCGGCCAACACGGACCCCAGGCTGACCGAACACCGCGCGCAGCTCAACTCCAAGGCGCATCTCGCCTTCGGGGCCGGGCCCCACGCGTGCCCGGCGAAGGACCCCGCCCTGCTGATCGCGGTCACGGCGGTCGAGTGCCTGCTCAACCGGCTGCCCGACCTGGAGCTGGACGAGCCCTTCTCCGCGCTCTCCTGGGTGCCCTCGCCCTGGAGCCGCGCGCTGAGCGCCCTGCCCGTGGGCTTCGCCCCGCGGTCCATACCCACGGCTCCCGCCTCTTACGAGCCCGCCGCCCCGGTGGTCTCCCAGCCGACGCCCGGACTCACTCCGCCCGCGTACGAGCCGGCCGCTTCCGTTTCCACCGGAGCCGGGGCCGAGGGCGAGCTCGATCAGGGCAAAAAGCGCAAGGGAGGACTGTTCAGCCGCTTCGTGGCATGGACCAGGGGAGAGTGACGCAGGCAACTCCACTTTCCTGCGGTCCTATTGGATACTCAAATGATCTTGTGGGTATTTATGGCGGCTGATGCTCGGGAAGGAGCACAGTGGGAATCGCCTTACTGCAACAGGATCTTCGCCGCGCCACCGCCAAAGTCTTCTCGCGCCTGCGCACCACGCAGGGGCAGGCGGACCCTCTCCCGTTCTACGCCGAACTCGCCGCCCCAGGACCGGTCAGCCCCGCACCCTGGGGCGGCCACCTGATCACTGGGTTCGCCGAGTGCGACCAGGTCCTGCGCGACTCGGGATGGCACGAACCCGACCGGCGCTGGCGCGAGCGGCAGGGGCAGGGCACCCGCTGGATGGCGCCCTCCTCGCAGGAGATGAGCCACACCCTGCCCACTCTCAACGGGGCCGAGCACACCCGAATACGCCGGGCGGCCAGGGGTTTCGACCGCGGCTCCGTCGAAGGCCTCCGCCCGGCCGTCACCGCGGCCACCGAGCGCCTCCTCGACACCCTCCACGAACAACTCGGCGACGGTGAGGCCGACTTCGCCGCCCTCGTCGGGGAGGAACTGCCGATCGCCACCGTCGGACACTGGCTCGGACTGCCGAGCGCCGACTGGCCCCGGCTGCGCGAGCTCACCCACGAGCAGGTTTTCACCCAGGAACTCCTGCCGACCGCGAGCCAGCTCGCCCGCTCCGACGCGGCGACCGTGGAACTGCGCACGTACTTCGCCGACCTCGTCCGCGCTCGCCGGGCCCGCCCGGGAGACGACCCCGTCTCGCAGTGGATCCGCACCTGGGACACCCTCGAGGCCGACCGCGACCAGGCCGACCATCAGGTCTACCACCTGGCCCGCTTCGTCCTGCTGGCCGCGCTGGAGACCACCGCCACCCTGCTGTCCCAAGCGGTCCTCCGCCTCGTCGAACACCCCGTGCACTGGGACGCGGTCGCCGCCGACCCCGAACTCGTCCCGGGCGCAGTGGAGGAGAGCCTGCGGTACGACCCGCCCACCCACGTGATCAGTCGTGTCGCCTCCCACGACACGCGCCTGGCCGGCCGCCACATCCACGAGGGGGAGATGGTCCACCTCATGATCGGCGCCGCCCACCACGATCCGGACCGGCACACCGACCCCGCCACCTACGACCCCCGGAGGCCCCCCGGGGGCCACCTGGCCTTCAGCGGCGGCGTCCACTACTGCCTCGGCGCCCCACTGGCCCGCATGGAAGCACACACCCTCATCACCCAACTCACCCGCCGCATGCCCCGCCTCGCCCTCGTACGCCCGCCCACCTGGGCGCCCCGCGTCGCCTTCCGCCGCCTCCTGAACCTGGACCTCGCCCTCGCATGACCGACCACCTCCAGCCCTCCGACGGCTACAAGACCCTCCACGTCGATCAGGACGGGCCCGTCCTGCACGCCCGGCTCCACGCCGGCCGCCCGGACGCCGTCCTCGACGTGGCTGCCATCGACGACCTCCTGCGCCTGCTCGACGGCCTCACCGAGCGCACCGACGTGAAGGTCCTGGTCCTGTCCTCGCTCGCCGCGGACTTCTGTCTGGGGGCCGACCGCGGCGAGTTCGCCGCCGCACGCAAGGCCGACCCGACCGGCGCGGCCCTGCGCCGTATCGTCGACAAGGGTTTCCGGCTCTGTCAGGCCCTGGAGACCAGCGACGCCATCACCATCGCGCGTCTCCACGGTCGGGTCACCGGTGCCGGCCTCGCCCTCGTCTCCTACTGCGACCTCCGCGTCGGCGCCGACACCAGCCGCTACCGCATGCCCGAAGTCGGTCTCGGACTGCCGCCCGCATGGGGCGGCGCCACCGGCCGGCTCATCACCGAGGTCGGTGTCTCCCGCATCCGGGAACTCATGCTCACCAGCCGCGAGTTCGACGCCGCCACCGCGAACAGGATCGACCTGCTGCACGCGACCGCGCCGGAGGAGGACCTCGACAGCGCGGTCACCGCCTTCACGCGCCTCCTCGGTCGCCGCTCCCAGGAATCAATGATCGCCACCAAGCGGATGCTGACCGGCTACGCCCGCGCCGACCGCACCGCCGATCTCGGACTGCTCGACGCCAATCTGCTCATCCCGCACCTCATCTGAGCCTTGCCCGGTCGTGGCGGTACTCGTGCAGGGTGCCGCCGACACCCCTTTCAGGAAAGGGGTGTTGCCTCGCCCAGCCCGGTGAGCAGGGCGGTGAGGACGCGGCGCAGTCGGGGCTCGACCTCGACGACGGCGTGGCCGAGCCGCGGGTCGCTCGCGTAGAGCTCCTGCAGGTGCGGGCCGGGCGTCGCCATCTGCCACAGGGCTCCAGCCATGCTGGTCGCGGTGGCGATCGTGTCGACGGCCTGCTGCTCGGTCAGGCCGAGCAGTCGGTGCAACTCACCGCCGATCCGGGCGACTTCCTCGAGTGTGCCGAGTTTGAAGGTGCGTACGGCCTCGATGGATACGTTCCGCTCCAGGTTCAGCGGCGCCTGCGCCAGCAGGTCGCAGAACAGGGGGCGCGCGGAGAGCGTGCCGGCGAAGGACGCGGCGACCACGGCGGGCGTGGCCCGTGCGTGCCGCGCGAGGTCCACGCACAGCGCCTCGGACCACTCTCGCCAGCCCTCCGCGGTGAGGCGGAGGAAGATCTGCTCGCGCGTCTCGAAGTACCGCAGCAGCGCCGACTTGTGCATGCCGACCTCGGTGGCGATGTCGGTGAGTGTGACCTCCCGGATGCCGTGCCGGCCGCCGAGGGTACGGGCCGCGTCGAGGATGGCGGCCTCGCGCGCCTGCTTGGCCTGGGCGCTGCGAGCCCGCTGGAAGACGGCCTGATCAGTCATGCCTGCCATCATAGAAGCACTTATCAAAACGGTGTTGCGCTATTACCGCAACGGTGTTTCACTAAGTCTATGAGTGACAACGTGAGCACCGACATGAGCAACGGCACCGGGCAGGCCGCAGGCGGCGACAGTGGGCCGCAGGTCTGGTTCATCACCGGTTCGTCGCGCGGCCTCGGCCGCGCCCTGGCAACCGCGGCCCTGGAGGCGGGCGACCTCGTCGCGGCCACCGCGCGCCGCCCAGAAACCCTCACCGAGGCCTTCGCCGCGTACGGCGAGCGCATGCTTCCCCTGGCCCTGGACGTCACGGACCCGCAGGCGGCGCGCCGCGCGGTCGACGCGGCCGTGGCCCGCTTCGGGCGGATCGACGTGGTCGTCAACAACGCCGGATACGCGAACGTGGCACCGGTCGAGACAGCGGACGACGCCGACTTCCGCGCACAGTTCGAGACGAACTTCTGGGGCGTCTACAACGTCACGAAAGCGGCCCTGCCGATCCTGCGCCGTCAGGGCTTTGGCACGGTCGTTCAGTTCTCCTCGATCGGCGGCCGCGTCGGCGGTTCGCCCGGCATCGCCTCCTACCAGGCCGCCAAATTCGCCGTCGACGGCTTCAGCCGCGTAGTGGCCACGGAGACCGCGCCGTTCGGCGTGCGAGTCATGGTCGTCGAGCCGAGCGGCTTCGCCACCGACTGGGCGGGCACGTCGATGACGGTGCACGACATCCCGGAGGCCTACGACGCGACGGTCGGTGAGATGAACCGGCGGGTGCGCCAGAGCACGGCCGGCGCGGCCGGGGATCCGCGGCGCGCCGCCGAGATCATCGTCCGCACCGTCCACCGCGCCGAGGTCCCCGGCCACCTGCCCCTCGGAGTGAACGCGGCGTCGATGGCCCTGGACCACTCCCGTCGCCAGACGGCGGAAGCGACCACCTGGGAAAAGGTCAGCCGCTCGGCCGACTTCGGCGAACCGTATCCGGTGGAACTCCCCTGAAGGGCAGGGGCGGTCCGCCGCCCGCGGGAGCACTCTGCCGATTCCTCACCCGTTCCGCTTGCTTGGAGCGCACGCAAGGGCCATAGCGTCGATGGCGTGCCGGGCGACCGGTGCCCAAGGAGCATCTCCAACGAGAAAGACGGCAAGTGGTCGACAACCAATTCACGACGCATGCAGAACTTTTCGATCTGCGGGGAAAGCGCGCTCTCGTCACCGGTGGCACCAGAGGCATCGGGATGATGATCGCGCGTGGCCTTCTCCAGGCGGGCGCCCGCGTGGTCATCAGCTCACGCGACGCGGAAGCGTGCGCTCGGGCGCAGGAGCACCTGTCCGCGTTCGGTGAGGTGCGGGTCATTCCCGCCGACCTGTCCCGCCACGACGAGTGTCGGCGGCTGTCCGACCTCGTCACCGCCGACTCGGAGCGCCTCGACATCCTCGTCAACAACGCGGGCGCCATGTGGGACGAGCCGCTGGAGACGTTCCCGGACGCGGCGTGGGACACGGTCGTCGACATCAATCTGAAGTCGCCGTTCTGGCTGGTCCAGGAGCTGCTGCCGGCGCTTCGCAAGGCGGGCACCGCCGACGATCCCGCGCGGGTCATCAACATCGGCAGCATCGCCGCCATCCACATCCCCCAGCGTCCCAACTACTCGTACTCCAGCAGCAAGGCCGCGCTGCATCAACTCACCAGAGTGCTCGCCAAGGAACTGGGACCGCAGCACGTCACCGTGAACGCCGTGGCGCCGGGAGCGTTCCCGTCGCAGATGATGGCCGCAACCCTCGACGAGCTCGGCGAGGCGATCGCGGCGGCGGCCCCACTGCGCCGGATCGGCCGCGACGACGACATGGCGGGTGTCGCCGTGTTCCTCTCCAGTCGGGCAGGCGCATACCTGACGGGCGCCGTGATCCCCGTCGACGGCGGCATCGCCACAACCGCGTAGGCCGTCTAGGCGTTGCTCCACCCGGACGTCCTGGAATACGAGTCGAGCAGGTCCACCACGAAGACCAGGGTCGAGCCCGCCGGGATCAACGGCGAGGGCGACTGGTTGCCGTAGCCGAGACGCGGGGGAACGATGATCTCGCGCCGACCGCCGACCTTCATCCCCCTCACCCCGCGGTCCCAGCCCTTGATGGCCTTGCCGCCGCCCAGGGCGAACTTGAACGGCTCGCCCCGGTCCCAGGATGCGTCGAACTCCTTCCCGGACTCGAAGGTCACCCCGACGTAGTGGACCCTGACCACCATGCCGGATTTCACTTCGGCCCCGTCCCCGACGACCAGGTCCCGGATGGTCAGCTCGGTGGGAGCGGCACCCTCCGGGACGTCGACCTCGGGCTTCGTCAGTTCACTCATTGCCGCCTCATCACTCTCCGTCGGGGGGGGGGCTTGCACGGGTCAGCCGGACACATGGACACCTCGTGCAGCAGATGGCCACGCTACCGAGGATCAGGAGGGCGCCCTGTCATGCGGGGATGCGGAGACGCGGGACAGGGCCGCCTCCAGGCCGAAGGCGAAGCGCTCGTCGAAGTTCTGTCGGAGGTGGGGCAGGACTCGTTGCAGCGCCGGGTGTGCGGCGGGGTCGACGGCCTGGTCGAGCCGCTCGTCGCCTTCTTCGGGTGCGGCCTGTTCCTCCTGGGTCAGGCCGAGGGTGAAGTAGTTGACCGTCCAGGTCGTCCATGCCGCCTGCCGCTCGTCGGCACCGGCTTCCAGGAACGCGTCGACGAGGCGGTCGGCGAAGCGCAGCGTGTTCGGCTCCGCTGAATAGGTGCCGGTGACCAGGGCGGCGCCGTCGCGGTGGGCCAGCAGCGTGCGCCGGTAACGGCCGGTCAGTTCGCGTGCGCGTTCCAGCGGCGCGTCGGGCAGGTCGTCGTAGCGGATGTCGGCGAGGACGGCGTCGGCCATCAGCTCCAGCATTCGCGCCTTGGTCTTCACGTGCCACAGCACGGTGTTCATCCGCACCCCGAGGCGGTCGGCGACCGCCCGGGTGGAGAGGCCGTCCAGTCCGCGCTCGTCCAGTACCCCAAGGGCCGCTTCGATCACGGCGGTGCGCGTGAGCTGGCCTGCCGCGTCTTCCCTGACTTGCTTCTTGGTCACTGACCTAGTTTACTCCAGCTCGATCATTGGTCACCGACCAAGAGTGTGTTGAGGGAGAGAAGGATCATGAGCTACCAGGTTGTCGTCGCAGGCGCCGGGCCCGTGGGCCTGTGGCTCGCCGGCGAACTGCGTCGTACGGGAGTCACCGTCGCCGTGATCGAGCCCCGCCTCGAACGCGACTCCCGCTCCCGCGCCCTGACCGTGCACCCCCGCACCATCGAGACCTTCGCCTCCCGCGGCCTGCACCAGCCCTTCGTGAGGGAGGGCACACCGCTGCCCGGCGGCCACTTCGGCGCCCTCGACTCCCGTCTGGACTTCCGGCGCCTGCCGAGCCCCTTCCCGTACACGCTCGCCCTGCCTCAAGAGCGCACTGAGGCACTGCTGGAAGGCTAGGCCCTCGATCTGGGTGCGCGCATCCTGCGCGGGCACGAGGTCACCGGGTTCACCGAGCACCCCGACCACATCGCCGTGCACACCACCGGACCGCACGGGCCCTCAACTCTCCAAGCCGCCTACTTGGTTGGCTGCGACGGCGCCCGCAGCGCCGTGCGCACCGGGGCCGGTATCGACTTCCCCGGTACCCCCTCCACCGTGCTCGGCTGGCTCGGCGACGTGGTCCTGGACGACCCGCCCGCCCCCGGCTACAGCTACTTCGGCCCCGAGGGCGCGCTCATGGTCGTCCCCATGCCCGGCGGCCTCCACCGCCTCGTCGGCATCACCCCGCGCGACCTCACCACCACCTGGCCCGGCGACCTCACCCTGGACGAACTGCGCGAGAACGTCATCGCCATGGCCGGCACCGACTTCGGCCTGTGCGACCCGGTCTGGCTCTCCCGCTACGGCAATGCCACCCGCCTCGCCGACCAGTACCGCAAGGGCCGCGTCTTCCTCGCCGGTGACGCCGCCCACCAGCACTTTCCGGCCGGCGGCGTCGGTATGAACGTCGGTATCCAGGACGCCGCCAACCTCGCCTGGAAGCTCGCCGCCACCCTCAACGGCTGGGCTCCGAGCGGCCTGTTGGACGCCTACCACGCCGAACGCCACCCGGTCGGCGCCGACCTCACCAGCACCAGCCGCGCCCAGGTCGCCCTCATGACCGCCTTCAATCCCGAAGGGCTCGACCTGCGCGGCCTGCTCGCCCGGCTGATCGCCAAATTGCCCGACCTCAACGACCACTTGGCGACCCAGGTCAGTTCCCTGGCCGTCACCTACCCGCCCGCCGCCCCCGACGCGCACCCGCTGACCGGTACCCGCGCCCCGGACCTCCGGATCGGTGACACCAACCTGTTCGCGCTGCTGCGCGCCGACCGCTACCTCCTGCTGGACCTCACCGGCAGCGGACACCTCACCGGGTACGCGCGCCGCGGGCTGCACGTCCACACCGGCACCCCGGACCAGCCGCCGGCCGACTTCACCACCGTCCGGGCCGCCTTGGTCCGCCCCGACGGTCACATCGCCTGGGCGAGCACCACCCACGACGACGCGGCCCTGACCGGCAGCCTTACCGCGACCCTGGCTTCGACCCACCGGAAGACGGATGAGGAACACCACGGCGCACGCCAGTGATCCGTAGAGCTTGCTGCAGGTGCTCAACTCCGAGGTGCAGAAGGTGAATCCGGCGGAGGTGATCGTCAGTGCGTCTCCGTGAGGGCCTGTTCGTAGGCCGCCTGAAGGAGTTCGGAGGCCCGGGGGTGGTCGGGGTGCGGGCGGGGAATGCCCAGGTGCACCTCGCGGAGTTCGTCCATGAGGTCCTCCCAGAGTCGCGGGCCGCCGTCCTCCAACAGGCGGGCACGGACGGTGAGTTCGGGGGTGGTCGGGCGGTGCCGCATTCCCCAGGAGCCGAGCGCGGCCATGATGGGGACGGTCTGGATGCCCGCTTCCGTGAGGCTGTAGGTGGCTCGATGTCCTCGTCCGGCCTGTTCCTGCGTCAGGAGACCGCCGGCGACGAGGGACTTGAGGCGGCTGCTGAGGATGTTCGACGCGATGCCCTCCTCGGAGCCGCTGAGCAGCTCGCGGAAGTGTCGGCGCCCGCCGAACACCACGTCGCGCAGGACGATGAGGCTCCACTGGTCCCCGAGTGCCTCCACGGCCGCGTTGATCGCACATCCGGACCGCGGTCTGTCTCGCATTGCCCACCTCCAGTGATTGCATTCTGCCATCACCAACTCTAGGCTCACTGACAGCTAGTGATTGCAGTTCGCAATCACATCGCCTCGACGGCAGGAGTCGGTGCAATGTCCCGCGTGAGGGTTCACAACTTCTCCATCTCCATCGACGGATTCGCCACTGGCGAAGGGCAGAGCCTCGAGGCTCCGTTCGGCCACGCCGGCGAGCGGCTCCACGAGTGGTTCTTCCCGACCAGGACCTTCCAGCACATGCTGGGCAAGCCGGGCGGGAGCACCGGGGTCGACGACGCCTTCGCCGGCACCTGGGATGCCGGTATCGGCGCGGAGATCATGGGCCGCAACAAGTTCGGCGCCCAGCGTGGGCCGTGGGAGAACGAGGACTGGAAGGGCTGGTGGGGACCCAATCCGCCCTTCCACACCCCGGTGTTCGTCCTGACCCACCACCCCCGCCCCTCGGTGGAGATGGAGGGCGGCACCACGTTCCACTTCATCGACGCGACGCCGCAGGAGGCACTCCGTCAGGCGCGTGAGGCCGCGGGCGACTTGGACGTGCGGATCGGTGGCGGGCCGACCACGGTCCGCGAGTTCCTCGCCGAGGACCTCGTCGATCATCTGCACATCGCCGTCGTCCCGATCGTTCTGGGCCGTGGCGAGCGCCTGTGGGACGGACTCGAAGGACTCGAGAAGCGCTTCCGGACCGAGTCCGTGACAACGCCCGGGGGCGTCACGCACATGACCTTCACCCGGCCGTAGCGGCCGCCCGCGAATCAACGGCCGTACGGTCACTTCGTCGGGCCGCGGGGGGCCGTCAGGCTGCCGGTGCGAACGTGGTGATGGCGGCTACGAGGTCGGCCGGGGCCTCCAGCGGGATCAGGTGACCGGTGCGCGGGATCACCACGAAATCGGCCTGGGAGAGGTAGGGCACCAGGTTGTCGCGGAGTACGTCGACGGGCTCCACCTGGTCGTGTTCTCCGGCGACGACGAGAGCGGGCACGCAGACCATGCGCGTGTGCTCGGTGATGTCCTGCGCGATGCCGTGCAGCGGCCACTCGGTGCGGGCGGCGTCCGTGGTGGTCCGCGAATCGGTCACGATCCGCGCCTTGACCGGATCGGGCAACTCCGTCGCGGTGAGGACGTGATCGCGTGCCCCGGCCACGGACTCGGCGGAGTCGTAGGCGTGCGACAAGGCTTCCTGGTACTCGGGGGTGATGTGTGCGGCGGGCCTGGCCGGTCCTGAGCCGACGAGGACGATGCCGCGCAGGCCGGCGGGCCGGGTGGCCGCGACCAGCTGTGCGACCTTGCCGCCCATCGAATGCCCCACCAGGACGTAGTCGGTGATCCCCGCATCGTTGAGCACGGCGAGCGTGTCGTCGGCGAGCTGATCGAGGGTGTACGGGCCGGGCAGAGCGCTCGACCGGCTCCACCCGCGGAAGTCGAGTGTGAGCACGTCCCGGCCCGCCAGGCGGTCGACGACGAGGTCCCAGGTGCGGGCGGAACCACCCCAATAGTGCAGGAACACCAGGGTCGGGCCGGCGCCCGGCCGATGGTTGTAAGTGGGCAGATGCGTCTGCTGCGTCGTGGCCATGATGACTCTTCCGGTCGATGATCTGTGCGGGCGATTGCCCTGCGAAATCATTGAAACTTCCGCATGCGGACGGATCATCAGCGGAACTGGTCGCCCCATGGTGGAAAATGGACACGTGAGCGTGATCCGGCAGATGACCTACCAGCCCGTGAGGCACCGCGCCGCCGCGGTCGAGACGATGACGTTCGACCGCCTGCGCGAGCTGAACGACGGCGGCACGCAGCGCGCCGACTTCCATGTCCTCGCCGTCATCGACGCCGGACCCGGCTCGGTCACGGTCGACTTCCTCCACCACCCGCTGAAGAAGCGGTCCGCGGTGTGGATTCCTCCCGGCGCGGTCCACCGGTGGGACGACATCGCCGGTGTGGCAGGGCACCTCGTGCTGTTCGTGCCGACCGCGCCGGTCACCCACGCCACCCGGGAACTGGTCGCGTCCCCGGACCTGGCCGCGCACTGGAGCATCCCCGACACCGACTGGCCGTTCGTCGACACGGCGCGCAACCACCTGCTCCTCGAGGCCTCCGCCTCATACGGTGACTTCTCGACGGAGCTGCCTGCCATCCTGCTCTCCGCGCTCATCACCCGGCTGCGCCCACCACACGCCGAAGCACGCTCCACACACCAGGTGTTCCGACTGTTCCGCTCCAGCGTCGAAGCGAACTTCCGCGAACACCACGACGCCGGCTACTACGCCCGCGCCCTGGGATACGCGCCCCGCACCCTCTCACGAGCGGTGCAGGAGGCCACCGGCCGCACCGCGAAGGCGTACATCGTCGAACGGATCGTCCTGGAAGCCAAACGCCTCCTCGCGCACGACCGGCTCAGCGCCGCCCGCTGCGCCGACACACTCGGCTTCCCCGACGCATCCAACTTCTCGGTCTTCTTCCGCAAGGCCACAGGCCAACGGCCGGGGGCGTGGCAGGCGACGGCGGCCGACAACTCTGGTTAGGGGCTACGAAGACGCCAAGGGGGCTTCCCGTCGGTGGGTGGCTCAGCCGTCCGCAAGCCCCCGCGCCAGCCGCGTCAACAGCCCCGCCACCAGCGCCGTCTGCGCGGGCACCGTGTCCGGGTAGATGAACTCGCCCTGCGCGTGCGCCCCGTCGCCCACCGCGCCCATCCCGCACAGCACCGGCAGGCCAAGCGCCGCGACAAAGTTGGCGTCGCTGGCGCCGCCGACCGCCGTGTCGGGGAGCTCCCGGTCCTGTTCGGCGGCGACCTCGCGGGCGAGGGTGAGCAGCGGGGCGGAGGCGGGGCCCAAGGTCATCGGAGGGCGGTTCCAGTCGCGGGCGATGGTGATGTCCACGCGCGGGTCGCTCACGGTGATGGCGCTGAACTCGGCGTCCACTCGGGCCTGTTCGGCCTCGCTGGTGACCCGGATGTCGATGCCGGCGGTGGCCTTGCCCGCAACCACGTTGGTGCCCGAACCGCCGTGGAAGAGGCCGGGGTTGATGGTCGTACCGGCGTCGGGGCGGGCGATCCTCGTTGCCGCGAGGACGAACTCCGCCAGCGCGGTGACGGCGCTCGCCCCGTCCTGTGGCGCGAGACCGGCATGCGATTCGATGCCGGTGGCCGTCACCTTGAAGATGGCGGAGCCCTTGCGGGAGGTCTTGACCGCACCGTGTGCGGAGGGTTCGAGGACCAGCGTGGCGTCGACGTTCTGTGCGGTCTCCTCGATCACCGGGCGCGAGGAGAGGGAGCCGATCTCCTCGTCGCCGTTGAAGAGGAAGGTCACGGTGGGCACGGGGGCACCGCTCTCGCGGGCCAGCTTGAGGGCCCAAATACCCTGCGCCAGACCGGTCTTCATGTCGAAGATGCCGGGACCGCTGAGCCGCTCGCGGCCCTCGGGCCCCTTGTGCGGCTGCTCCCAGCCCTCCCAGGTCGCGAGCGTGCCCGTCGGCCAGACGGTGTCGTAGTGGCCGATGAGCGCGACGTGGCCGGGGGCGGTGCCCGTATAGGTCAGGGTGAGGATGTCGCCGCACGCGCCGCCGGGGTGACGCTGCTCGTGGTCGGGCTCTCCGAGGCGCTGTACGGCCAGGTCCCGCAGCAGGTCGAGGCCCTCGGAGAGGGCGGGCAGGTCGTAGCTGCTGGTCTCCTGGCCCACGAGCGCGAGGATGTCCTCGACGATGAGGGACGAGGCCTGTTCGGCGCGGCCGGTGAGGGCGTGAGCGGTGATGGTGCCGGAGGTGGTGGTGGCGGATGTGGTGGTGCCGGCGGGGGACGCTGTCATGGTGAACTCTCTTTTCCGTGCGGGGTGTTGTGCGGGTTCTTGTACGTACGGGCGGGTGCGGGTCAGCCGATGCCGAACGGGATGCCGAGCAGGTACCACGCCACGAAGAACGCGACCCAGACGATCCAGATGACGGCGGCGATCGGGATGGTGAAGGAGGCGAGTGTGCCGATGCCCGCGGACTTCTTGTGCTGCTGGATGAAGCCGAGCGCCATCGCGAAGTACGGGCTCATCGGGGTGACGCAGTTGGTGACCGAGTCGGCGACGCGGTAGATGGCCTGGGTGACCTCGGGGCTGATGCCGATGAGCATCAGCATCGGGATCAGGATGGGCGCGGCGAGTGCCCACAGCGCCGAGCCGCTGGTGATGACGAGGTTCATGAAGGTGATCAGGACGGCGATGCCGACCAGCACGCTCCAGCCGCTGAGCTGCAGGTCCTTGAGGGTTCGGGCGCCCTCGACGGCGATGACGTTGCCGATGTTCGTCCACTGGAAGTACGCGAGGAACTGGGATATCGCGAAGAACAGGACGAGGATCGGCGCGTACGTGCGCGTGCCCTCGACCAGCCCGTCGACGACATCGCGGGGGCGGGCGAAGGTCCCGGAGGCCTTCCCGTAGACCCAGCCGAGCAGGGCGAAGAAGACGAACAGGACGATCGACATTCCCGTGACCACCGGGGACTCCACGAGGGAGCCGCCCTTGCCGCGCAGAGGCGAGTTCTCGGGAATCATGCCTGCTGCCACGACCGCTATGAAGCCGAGTGCGGTCAAACCGGTTGCCCGAAGTGCGCGGCGCTGCTGGGGAGTTGTCCCGATCTCCTTCAGTTCCTTGGCGCTCAGTGCGGTGACCGGTTCGTCGGGCTCGAGGTCGGAGCGCTTGGCGATGACCTTGTCCACGACGAGCGCGATCACCAGGGCTACGAGGACGGACGAGCCGAGGGCGAAGAAGTAGTTGGCGATCGGGGTGACGTGGTAGTCCGCGTCGATGGTGTGGGCGGCCGCGGTGGAGATCGACGAGAGGAGTGTGTCGGTCGTCGTGATCACCGGCGAGGCGTCGTAACCGGCGGATACGGAGACGTACGCGACGATGCAGCCGAGGACCGGACTGCGGCCCGCGGCGCGGTAGATGAGCGCTCCGAGCGGGATCAGCGTGACGTACGCGGCGTCGCCCGCGACATGGCCGACCATCGCCGTCATCGACAGCGCGAAGGTGAGGTACCGGGCGGGCACCCGGGCGACCATGCGGCGCAGTGTCGCCGTGAACAGGCCGCTCGCCTGGGCGATCGAGATGCCGAAGCCGACGATGAGGATCGTGGAGAGCGGCGGGAACGACGCGAAGTTGTCGACGGCCCCCTCGATCATTTCCGTGACGCCCGCTTTGCTGAGCAGGCTGCGTACCGCGATGGTGTCGCCGGTGCCCGGGTGTGTGGTGCTGACGCCGACCGACGCGAGTACCGCGCTGAGGACGATGACGACACCGGCCAGGATCCAGAACAGCCAGAAGGGGTTGGGGAGTTTGTTGCCGACCTTCTCGATCGCCGCGAAGGAGCGGAACGCGACGCGCAGCATGCGCGAGGGCGGCTCGGTCGGCCGGGTCTCGGTGGTGAGGGAACTCATGGGGCCTCTTCACACGGTCAGGGGTGGGGACGGGGACACGAGGTGCCGGCAGTGGGGGAGCCGGTGGGAGGCGTTCCGTAAGGGGACGTTGTCGCACACCATGGCAGTGGAATAAGAGATTCTCTAGAGGTCGCGCGTAACATCGGGATTAATCTGCATCCATAGGGGGCCGCATGACCCACATGACGCACATGGCTTCGCCGTCGCTCGACGAGCTCGACCGACGCCTCATCGGGGCGCTCCACCTGGCGCCCCGGGCGACGTGGGACGACATCGGCGCGGTGCTGGCCGCCGACGCGGGCACTCTCAAGCGGCGCTTCGACCGGCTGCACGAGGCCGGGATGGCGCGTGTCATCGGGCAGGCCGCCTGGGGCATGCACTCCACGGCGATGCCGGTCCATGTGTTCCTGGACGTCACCGGCGCCACTCCGCTGGCCGTCCTGGAGCGGCTCCGTGGCCTGCCCCATCTCCAGCACCTGGCGCAGATCTCCGGCGACCATCCGCTCTACGCGGTGGTGCACGCCCCGTCCGAAGCGGCTACGGGCGAGGCGGTCGACCGGCTGTTCTCCGTCCCGGGTGTCCGCCGCGTCAATGCGCTGCCCGCACTGCGCACACTGCGCCGGGGCATCAACTGGGCCCCCGGCTTCCTCACCGACTCCGAGCGGGCCGGGCTGAGGGAGTTGACCGGCGTCCATCCCGAGGGCACCGCGACCGCAGCTCCGCCCGGCAAGCCGCTCAGTGAGACCGAACGCACCGTGGTCGCCCATCTGATGCGGGACGGACGGGCCTCCGCCGCCGCCATCGCCCGGGCCGCGGGCCTCGCCACGTCCACGGCGCACCGCGTCGTCCGCCGGGTCCTGGACGAACGCTGGGTCCAGCCGCGGCTCGAGACGGTGTCGCAATGGCTGGGGTTCGACACCCCGTTCCTGTTGCGTCTGCGCGTCGCCCCCGGTTCGACGTCCGACGTGATGGGCCGCATCGACCGGCTGCCCCAGACCCGACTCACCGCGCACGTCGCGGGCGACCTGTCCGTGCTGTGCACCGGGCTGGTCGCCGACCGGGCGGCTCTGGCGGCGTTCATCGACCACGAACTGGCGGAGGTGCCGGGCATCGTGAAGGCAGGCGTGGACGTCATGCTCACCGAGCCGCGACGCTACTGGCTGGACCGGGACCGCGAGTCGGGGCTGGGGGAGTTCCATCCGCCGGCGCTGCTGTGAGGGTGGGTGGGGCCGGTGCGGAGGGCGGTACGCACCGGGCCGAGAGGGGAGCGATTCTCATCGGGCCGTGACCGGCGCGGTGAGTGGCTGTCACCGAGAGGCGACCCCGGCCTCCGCCACCCGCACCGCGAGATCCAGCAGATGCCGGTCGCTGCCCCGCGGCCCCACGAGGCAGAGGCCCACCGGAGCGGTGCGGCTGCGGATGGGGATGCTGACGGCGCAGCGGCCCGTCAGGCCTGCCAGACAGGTGAGTTGGAAGGTCTGGGCCCTGGTCTCCTCGATGGCGGGGCCGCCGATGGAGGCCTCTTCCCGGGTGGGGGCCACGGAGGACGCGGACGGCAGGAGCAGGATCCGGTCGCCGAGCAGGTCGTCGACGCGGGTCCGGGCCTCGCGCAGCACGCGCTCGGCGGCGGCCAGGTCGGCGGAGGTATAGGCGGACGCGGATTCGAAGCGCGCCCGGACATCGGGGTTGAGCGAGTCCCAGTGGCGGGACACCCATGGGCCCCACTGGCGCCAGGCCTCCACGCCCTGCTTGGTCTGGAAGGCGCGCACCCACCCGGGCAGAACACCGGCGTCGAACCGTACGTTGCGTAGCCCCGGCAGATCCGCGTCGCCGCGCCAGTCGGCCACCGCCCGTCGCACGGAGGCGGCGACCTCCGCCGAGGCCACGTCGACGATGTCCTGGGCGAGCACCGCACCCGAGGGCACGGGCCCCTTGGCGCGGGGGAGCAGGACCCGGCCCGCGGTGCGCAGCGTGTCCGCGTCGCGGGCGATCCACCCGACCGTGTCGAAGGACGGCGCGAGCGGCAGCAACCCCGCGGTGGACACCGCGCCGTGGCTCGGGCGGATGCCGTACAGGCCCTGGTAGGAGGAGGGAATCCGGATCGAGCCGCCGGTGTCGGTGCCGAGGCCGATGTCGGCCTGTCCGAGGGCGACGGCGCTGGCGGGCCCGGAGGTCGAGCCGCCCGAAATGCGTTCGGGGGCCGCGGGGTTGGGCGGCGTACCGTAGTGGCCGTTGGTGCCGGCCAGGCTGTACGCGAACTCGTCGGTGCGGGCGATGCCTGCGATGTCGGCGCCCGCCGCGAGCAGGGCGGCGACGGCCGCGGCGGTCGTGGCCTGCGGGCGGCTCTCGGCGAGCCATGCGGGATTGCCCGCGCCCACCCGGTGCCCCTCGACGGCGAACAGATCCTTGACGGCGACACTGAGTCCGGCCAGCGGTCCGTGCCCGGTCGCGGCCACCAGCGGGGTGCCGAACTCCCGCCACACGGTGTGGTCAACGGCGCCGGGACGCGTTGCCGCGGAGGCGGGGCGTGCGCCGAGCGGCAGCACCGCACCGGCGCCCGCCGCGGCCGCGAGAGCGAGGAAGCCCCTTCGATTCACTGCCTGCATGCGTACAAAACTCCTCAACTGGTGTGTGGTCGTGCGGTGTTGGAAGGAGGTGGCGGAATGGGGGGGAGGGGGCCCACCGCCCGAAGTGAGGGGGCCTACCGCCCGAAGTCCTGCTTCCTGATGACCGCGTGCACCCCGGTGGTCCGGTCGACGACCTGGGACACCTCGAAGTCGGCCGCCGCTGACAGATACGCGTACGCCACCGGGCGGCTCATGCCGAGATCGGACTGCAGGAAGTCGAGGGCGTTGACGACCGCGCGGCGCATCGCGACGTCCAGGTCGGAGAGTTGGCCCTTGGCCCCGGCCGCGCCGTCCGGATCGGAAAGACCGATCGGCAGCCAGGCCTCGTCGGTCTCTCCGAACGGGTAGTGGTACGCGACCGAAGGGGCGTCACCGGAGCCGGGCTTGCAGACGGTGAGCCGGAACGTCGTGCGCAGCGACCCCTCGAGCGCGGTCAGCGCCACCTCGCCGTTGCCCATCGCGAAGTGCGGGTCGCCGGTGTGGAAGAGGGCGCCCTCGGCGTGCACGGGGAGGTAGAAGGCGGATCCGGATCCGAGGTGGCGGATGTCGATGTTGCCGCCACCGAGGGTGGGCGGGATGGAGTTCAGGAGCGGGTCGGTGAGGGAGTCGGCGTCGGCGTACGCGGTGCCCATCAGGCCCATGTGCGGGTTGAGCGGGAAGGTGACCTCGCCGGGCCCGTCGAGGGGCAGCACGCCGTGCCCGTCCCCGCCGCCGGTGCGGATCGGGGTGAACACCGAGACATTTCCGTACTGTTCGGGGTCCTTGGAGGATGCGCGGCCGTCCGCGGCGACGGGCGGCATGACCTCGTCGAGCGTGATGCCGTCGGGAGCGCCGCCGTCCCGGGTACGGGCCAGGGCGCCCTTGCCGTGCCGGCTCGACACGACGCCGTAGGGCACGCGCGGCAGCAGCGACAGTGTCTCGACCTTCAGTACGTCGCCGGGCTCGGCGCCCGCCACGTGCACCGGTCCCAGGACGACGTGCGGGCCGTCGGTGTCGAAGGAGCGGGGCGTACGTGTGTAGTCGCGGGCGAGATCGACCGCGTCCCGCAACACCTGGTCCTTTCCGACACCGTGCTCCCCGAACCAGGCGACCGGGTCGCGCCCCTGGTCCTCGAGCAGCCCTTCGTGCGAGAGGGCATCCACGGTCAGTGTCTCGCCGGACCGCATGCGCAGTACGGGTTCGGCGTCGCGGGCGGGCACGTAGCCCCAGCGGACGGTGTCGGGCGTGGCACGCAGATAGTGCTGACCGTGGATGGGTCCCTTGCCGGGTTGCAGGACGCGCCCGGGGCGGGAGACGGCGGCGGGACGGGAGGGCGCCGCCGCCGCGGAGGCATGCGAGCCCATGGCCACCATTCCACCGGCCGCGCCGAGCCCCGCCGCGACGCGCAACAGCCCGCGCCGCCCGAGCCGGGACGCCAACGCCTCGTACACGGCGGGGAGTTCGGTGGGCTCGGCGGTGGGCGCACTGGGAAGGTGGCTCGGTATACGCGGCTCGTGTGACATCAAGGCCCCTCGTCGTATCGCGGTATACACATGTCACGTGGTGGTGACACGTGGCGTGCGCGGGTGATGTGCCTTTCCTATGCAGTGCCTGTTACCGGGAGGGGCTGCCTCCGGTTTCCCGGGCGTAACGCACGGGAGGGTGTCGCGCCGACGTGGTGAGCCCCAAGGTCCTGATGGTCGGGGGTGGGTGCGGAGTTGCTCATGCGAGCCCGGGCGGCGCTTGGGCCTTCGCCTCACGGTGTGGCTGATTGGCGGCCTATCCGTGCCCTCGTGTGCTGAGGACACTGCGGGAAGGGAACCGTCGGAGGGGGCGGAGTCATGGTCCGACGCAGACCACGCCGCTCCGCGGCGCGAAACCGGCGGGCCGCCCGGCTGAGGGCCGCGGTGGCGACCGGCCTGGTCCTGGTCGTCCTCGTGCTCGTGTACTGGGAGCACATCTGGATCTACGTGACCGCCTTGGTGGTTGCCGGGGTGCTGGGTGCTACGGGGTGGTGGCTGTGGCGCACCGACCGGCTGCTGCGAAGCGGAGACAGGGCCTGGCGCCGGAACGAGGCGGTCAAGTCCGGCCATCGCACGCTCGTCGAGGTGGACGCGATGACCGGCACGCAGTTTGAGGACCTGGTCGCCGGTCTGTGTCGACGCGACGGCTGCACCGAGGTCCGTCGGGTCGGCGGCAGCGGGGACAACGGCGCGGACGTTGTGGGCCGCTTGCCGGACGGCCGCTCGATGGTGATCCAGTGCAAGCGCTACGCGCCGACCAGCAGCATCCCCAGCCGCGAGCTGCGCGACCTGCTCGGCGCCCGGACGCACTTCAAGGCGGATGTCGCCGTCTTCGTGACCACCACCCGGTTCACCGGACCGTCCGAGAGGTTCGCCGTCGACAACGACATCCTTGCGGTCCATCGCGACCATCTCGGCCTGTGGAACAGCGGGGCGGCTCTGACGTCCTTGATCGCTGTCAACGGCGGTGGCCAGGGCAACCGTCGGCACCGGGCGCGCTGGAAGAAGACCTACGGACGGTAGCGGGTGGGCGGGGGCGCCGCGTTCGGCACGGCCACGCTTCCGGCGATGTCGCGGAAGTCGTCCGGATGCCAGGCGTCCGTCCACTCGAGGTAGGGACGGTCGCCGTCGAAGCGGATCGGCAGCCACACGTAGTCGGCGGTCGCGGTGTTCTCCTCGTGTTGAGCGATCAGGGCCTCCAGTTCGGGGTCGGGCGCGCGGCGCGGTGGAGTGTCCCCGGACTGCATCGCGGCCAGCGTTTCGAAGGCGCTCGGCATGCCCGGCGGCAGCTGCGGGATCCACCGGTCGGCCATCGCGATGTAGAGGTCCTCCTTGCCGGGGTGCCGGAACACGCAGCTGATCTGTGAGCGGAAGGAGGTGTGGGAGCCCTCTCCGCGGTGGGTCTCGCCGAGGACCGTCCAGGGGCCGTGGAAATCGTCGGCGATCGCGGCCTCGGTGGGGTTGGGGAAGTAGCCGGTGGTTCCGGACGTCAACAGGTAGTGCTTTCCGTGTCGTTGGAAGTGGGCGGGTGCCTCGCGGGTGAACGGCGGGCCGGGGTGCGGGAAGTGGGAGGAGTGCTTGCCGGTGACATCCGTGTAGTCGTCGGTGAGTTCGGCGCAGATCAGCTCGGTGTGGACCTTCTCGAAGTAGTAGTAGGCCTGGTTGGTCACCGGGTCGACGGCCAGGTCGAAGTCGCCCGCGCTCATGCCCAGCGGTTCGAGGCCGCTGCGGACGATCTCGTATGGTCCGAAGAGGTCGTCGGCCACGAGCACCGTGGAACGTTGGGGGTCGTGCGGGCCGGACCCCATGACCTTGAGCCAGCACACGTACTTCCCGGTGGCCGGGTTGAAGAGGATGTGCGGGCGGTCCGTCTTCTGCGCGGGGTGCAGCGGCGAGTCCGGATCGTCGGTGTCCGGCGGGATGATGAGACCGCGGTCGGTCCAGTGCACCAGGTCGGGGGAGGAATACGCGCGCACGCCCCAGTGCCAGACGCCGCTGCCCGGCGTCGTGTGCTCCTTGTTCTCGCCGTACCAGACGAACGTGCCGTCGGGCGCGGTGATCATCGACCCGCCGTGCGCCTGGATGCGGTGGCCGGTCGTGTCGAGCCAGGGGCGGCCCGGACGGATGGGCGTGCGGCCGTGTTCGGATGGGGAGTTCATGTGCGGAATCCAGGTGAGGTCGTGGGGTACGGGTTGGGCGTGGGTTCGAGGAGCAGGGCCTCCTGCAAAGCGGCGCGCAGCGTGTCCTTCGGGCCCGGGTAGTGCTCCACCAGTGCCGTCAGGGGCGCGGCGTCGAGGTGGGTGCCGGCGGCGTCGATGGGCATGTCCGGGTAGGCCGCGGCGAGGACTTCGCGCACTCGCGCCCAGGTGTCCGTGTCCTCCATGACGGCCTTGACCGGGGAGTCCAGCGTGAGCCGGACGGCTTCGCCGTAGCCTTCGGGCGCCGGGTAGCGCCAGGTGTGTCGGCCGCCGCCGATCTCCTCGGTGCGTGCCTCTGGGTGCAGGGGCAGTTCGACGACGGCTGTCGCCTCGTCGGGCACGGCGACGTCGAGGTGCACCTCCCCGTCCAGGACCCGCCAGTCGACCGACACGCGCCCGAGCGGAGTGTCGTGCGCGGCGCTCGCGAACGTCAGGCGGCCGCCCGGCTTTGGTGCGACCCGTAGCGTGCGCCACCCCGGTGATGTGCGTTGCAGCCCGCCGACGACGCGATGCAGCCAGTCGGCCACGGCGCCCAGCGCGTAGTGGTTGAGCGAGGTCATGCCGGTCGCGTTGACGCGGCCGTCGGGCAGTATCGAGTCCCACCGCTCCCACACAGTGGTGGCGCCCTGAGTGACCGGGTACAGGAATGAGGGGCACCGCGTCTGCAACAGCAGCTTGTAGGCCACGTCGAGGTGTCCGGTGGTCGACAGGGCGTCGGTGACCAGAGGCGTGCCGGCGAACCCGGTCGCGATGGTGTGCCCGGCCTCCTCGACGAGGGCGGCGAGGCGGGCCCCGGCTTTCGCCCGCTGTTTCTCGTCGAGCAGCCCGAACGTGATCGCGAGGGCGTAGGCGGTCTGCGACTCGCATGCCAGGCGGCCCGCCGGTGTCACGTACTCCGTGCGGAAGGCCGCCAGTACCCGCTCGGCGAGCGAGGCCCAGCGGACGGCGTCGGCTTTCTCGCCCAAAACCTCTGCGGTGTCCGCCAGTTGACGGGTCGTACGGCATAGGTAGGCCTGCGCGACGAGGTACCTGTCGGTCCCGCCGCCGGCCGGGTTGTCGGCCGGGGCGTCCGGGGCGAGCCAGTCGCCGAACTGGAAACCCTCGCTCCACAGGCCGTGCTCGTCGAGCCGGCCGGCGATCTCGTCGACCAGCGCCACCATCGAGGGGTAGGCGCGCCGCAGGATCCCGGCGTCGCCGTACTCCTGGTACAGCGTCCAGGGCAGGTTCACCGCCACGTCGCTCCACAGGGCCGCCGCCGACGACGGGTGCGGCAGGGCGTCCGGCACCGTCCACGGCACGGTGCCGGTCTCGGCCTGCTCGGCCGCGAGGTCGTCGAGCCAGGACCGGAGCACTCCACGCACGTCGTACAGGAAGACGGCCGTGGGCGCGAAGGCGTTGAGGTCGCCGGTCCAGCCGAGCCGTTCGTCGCGCTGTGGGCAGTCCGTCGGAACCCCGACGAAGTTCCCGCGCATCGACCACACGGTGTTGGTGTGCAGTCGGGTGACCTGCTGGTTCGAGCACGAGAACCAACCGGTGCGTGCCATGTCGCTGTGCACGACGACCGCGGACAGGTCATTCGGCAACAAGTTGCCCGGCCAGTCGGTCACTTCGACGTACCGGAACCCGTGGAACGTGAACCGAGGCTCCCACGTCTCGGGTGCCTCGGCAGTCGACCCGCGCAGTGTGTAGCGGTCGGTCGCGGTCGCCTTGCGTAGCGTCTCCGTCTCCAACTCGCCATCCGGGGTGAGTAGTTCGGCGTGCCGCAGAGTGACGGTCCGGCCGGCCTCTCCGGACACCGTGATTCGCACCCACCCGGTCAGCACCTGGCCGAAGTCGACGACGAACCGGCCGTCGTCGCGGCGGTGGATCTCGACCGGCGTCAGCTCTTCGATGCGCCGGATCGGTGGGGCCGCATCGGGAACCAGTGTGCCCAGGTCCCAGTCGAAGGGCTGCGCGGGGGCCCATGCCGTGTCGTCGAAACCGGGCTCGCACCAGCCCGCCGGTTCGAGGCGGGCGTCATAACTCTCTCCGTGGTAAATGCCGTTGGCCCGCACCGCGCCCTCGCCGACGCGGAACTCTTCGTCCGTTCCGATGACTTCGGTGCGGTCGGCGTACTCCAGCTCAAGGCGTGCGTACAGTGCGGGCCGGTCGGCGTACCTGCCCCGCTTCAGCTCCCACGACAGTGGTCCGACGGCCCACCCCTCGCCGAGGATCGCGCCGAGGGTGTTGCGGCCTTCGGTGAGCAGGCCGGTGACATCGTGGCGGCGCAGGTCCACGCGGTGTTTGTACGAGGTCCAGCCAGGGCTCAGGACTTCGTCGCCGACCCGGGCGCCGTTGACGTACGCCTCGACGATGCCGAGGCCGGTGACGTGCAGCGTGGCGCGCCGCAGTCCGGGGGTGATGTCGAGATCGCGACGGAAGTAGGGGGCGGGGTCGCCTTCGGTCGCGGCGCGGGGGCCGCTGACGAAGGCGGGCGCGGTGGTCATGTCTCGCAACTCCAAGCTGTCATAGCTGTTGTAGCTGTCGTAAGGGTTCACCAGGGGGGTGTCTCAGCGGATCGACCGCACCCGTGTGATGACGACGGCGCCCGCGGCCAGTGTGAAGGCCGCGGCGACGAGGTAGAGCAGGGTGTAGTTCTCCCCGCCTCGTGCGACGCCGACGGTGAGGAGAGTGGGCGCGGCGATGGGGGCGACGGCCTGGGCGATCGAGGTGGCGAACTGGTTGATGGCGATGAACCGGCCGGCGTCGGTGCTGCGTTCGGGGACGATGTCGAGCAGGATCGCCTGGTCGACGGCCGAGAACAGGCCCATCCCGAGCGACGCGACGAAGGCCCCGGTCAGCAGCAGGGGCAGTGCGTCGACGAACGCCATGAGGCTCGCGCCGCCCGCGAAGATGACCCCGCCGAGCAGGACGAAGGGTTTGCGGCGCCCGACCTTGTCGGAGACGTAGCCACTGGAGATGGCGCCGATGCTGACCGCGACCAGGGTGAGGCCGCCGGTGACCGCGACGATCTGGCTGATCTCGGCGACCTTCTTCCCGAGCCGGTCGGCGAAGAACAGGGCGGTGAAGGTCGTGTTGAACGTGAGGCCCATGTAGAAGAGGAAGCGGGCGAGCCAGTTCCAGGCGAAGTCGGGGTAGCGGCGTGGATCGAAGACGAATGTCGAGGCCAGGCTCTTGAGATCGAGCTTGGGAGGCGGCTGGAGGTCGTTGGTGGAGTCCTCGTGGACCAGCAGGACGAACGCGAGCGCGAGCAGCAGGCCGATCGCGGCCGGAACGACGAAGAGCAGGAACGTATTCCCGGAGAGCGCGCCTCCGAGGATGGAGCCGCCGACCGGTGCGGCCATGGAGATGAAGCCGCTGATGCCGGATACCTTGCCCCGCTGGGATTCCGGCAGTCGGTCGGCCAGCACCGTCATGATCAGGTTCATGACCAGGGCCCACCCGAGTGCGGCGATCACCCATCCGACGCCGAGCAGGAACACGCTCTGCGCGCCGGACAGCACGAGCGACCCGAGCAGACCGACGACCGCTCCGATCGCGATCCACGGTCGGCGGCGCCCGAACCGGGAGCGGGTGCGGTCGCTCGCGGTGCCCAGCAACGGGCCGGCGATCACGGAGACGGCCGAGGCGGTGCCGACGACGTAACCGAGAACACCCGTGTTGTCCGGCGCGAGGTGCTCGACCCGGATCGCCAGGGAGATCGCCATCGGTGTGACAAGACCGAGGAACGCTCCGAAGTGCGCGAGCAACAGGAACCAGATGAAGCGCCGCCCTACGGGAGGGAGTTCTTCCTGAGGGGGCTCGTGCATCGCGTCGTGCGTCGCGTCGGGAGGTCCGGCCGGTGTGGCGGAGGCCATGGCTGCGGTGAGGGGCTCGTCGTTGGTCACGGTGACTCCGTTGTCGGCGTGCGGGGGCGGCGGGCTGATGCGGTGCGGTGTGTGCGGGCGTTGGCGGCACAGGCGTGTCAGCGGGCCTGCAGGCGGACGACGGCGGTCTCGCAGCCGTCCGCCCTCGCGGTCACCGTGATCTCGCCCGGTCCCGTGGGCCGGACGACGGCCAGTGCCCTGCCGTCGAAGGTCCGGTGCCGTGCGTCGGTGAAGCTCTCCTCGGTCACGGGTGCGGCGCTGCCGAGGGCCGCCAGGACGGCGGGCCCGGCGACATCGACGTGGACGGATCGGTCGAAGGTGGTCCGCAGGACACCGGCTTCGTCGGTGAGGTCGAGCGACACGTACGCCAAGTCGTGCGTGTCCGCCGTCAGTTCGGGGCGATCGGCCGTGGCCGTGAGTACGAGTTCGTCGGTGGCAGCGGAGGTGAGGGACGTCCGTCCGGTCTCGACCCCGCCGGAGTACGCGACGGCCGTCAACGTGCCTGGCGCGTAACGGAGTTCCAGATCGGCGCGGAACGCCTTGGTCTCACCGACCTTCGCGCGCGCGACCCGTTTGCCGTCGAGCAGCAGCTCGACCTCTTCGGCGTCGCTGTAGACGTCGACGTGTACGGGCCTGCCCTCGAACCCTGGCCAGCTCCAGCTCGACACGGTGTCGCTCCACGACCAGGGCGTCGCCACGGCGACCTCCGCGTCGTGGCGCTCGGGCCTCTGTACGCCGATGTACGGGGTCGTACGCAGGCCGAACACGGTCTCGCGGTAGTAGGAGACGGTGCGGCGGTGCCCGGTGATGTCCAGGTCGCCGCACCAGGCGGTCAGGCCCGGGTACGGCGTCGAGAACCCGCTCGCCCCTTCACCCGCCCCTCCCGCGTACTTGATGACACCGATCCCGGTCTCGCCGAGGTAGTCGATGCCGGTCCACGTGAAGTCACCGATGACGTGCGGGAGTTCGTCCACGAGTGCCCAGGTGCGGTCGATGTCGGCGGGCCAGGTCTCGGTCCCGACGATGACGCGGTGACGGAACTGCTCGCGGTCCGGAACGTACCGCGCGTCGCCGTAGTTCATCCCGGCGACGTCGAGCACCGCGAACGCCTCCTCCGTGCGTTCACCGACCATCGACGACGCCTGGATCCCGGCCATCATCTCGCCGAACCCGGTCATCATCTGATTGACCCCGCCGGACTCCTGTGCGGCCTCGCGCCGCCCCGCCATCCCGTCCAGCACGGCATCGAGGACGGAGACGAAGCCGTTGATCCCGTTGGTCACCAGGCGCGTCGGGTCGAGCGCGCGGACCTTCTCGGCCAGGCGGCGGCTCCAGACCGCGCCCGCGGGGGAACCGGTCTCGGGGATCTCGTTGCCGATGGAATACATGATGACGCTCGGGTGGAGACGGTCCTTGGCGACCATCGCCTCGACGTCGCGCTCCCACCACTGCGGGAAGTCGGCGGAGTAGTCGAAGTCCGACTTCCCTTGCGTCCACATGTCGAACGTCTCGTCGATGACGTACAGGCCGAGGCGGTCGCACGCGTAGAGGAGTGCGCTGGAGGCCGGGTGGTGCGAGCTGCGGACCGCGTTGAACCCGGCGGCCTTGAGGAGTTCGGCCTTGCGTTCCTCCGCGCGGCCGATCGCGGCGACACCGAGCGGGCCATTGTCCGCGTGGAGGCAGGCACCGCGCAGTTTCACCGTCTCGCCGTTGACCCGCAGACCATGGGCCGGGTCCACCTGGAGAGAGCGGATGCCGACGGGGATGTCGCGTACGTCGAGGAGGTGGTCGCCATCGCGCAGTTCGACGTGGGCCGTGTACAGGTGCGGTGTCTCGGCGCTCCACCGGCGCGGGTTCTCCACACGCAGTCGGAAGCGGGCCGTTCCGGACTCGCCGGGCAGCAGCGTGGCCGGCGCGTTGTCGGCGTCGACCTCGACACCCGCGGCGTCGCGCAGCACGACATGGGCGCGTGCCGTCGTGGTCGTCGGACCGTCGTTGTCGACCACGACGGCGACCTCGACCGACGCCTCGTCCGCCGTGACGACGGGCGTCGTGACATACACGCCGTCGAGCGCGATGTGCACGGGCTCGGTGATGACCAGGTGTACGTCGCGGTGGATGCCGGCGCCCGCGTACCAGCGCGAGTCCAGGTGCGTACGGCAGGCCACTCGGATCTCGTTGTCCGCGCCGAAGTGCAGGAACGGGTCGAGCCGGACGTGGAACCGCGAGTATCCGTAGGGGTGTTGGCCGGCCAGGGCGCCGTCGACGGTCACCACCGCGTCCCGGTGGACGCCGTCGAACTCGAGGTGGACGCGCCGTCCGCGCAGCTCCTCGGGCACGGTCAGCGTGCGCCGGTACTCGAACGCGCCGCCCGGGAAGTAGCCGTTCGTCTCGCCGCCGGGGGCGTCCGCCCGGCGCTCCGTACCGATGAGGGCGTCGTGCGGGAGCGTCACATCCGTCCAGGAGTCGCATGAGGTGCCGCCCAGTTCCTGGAAGGCCGTGACCTTGCGGCGGTAGCTCCAGCCGTCGTTGAGGACCGTGCGTGTGCTCACCATCGAAAACTCCGTGGGTCTCGTACTGAGAGGGAAGGGGAGGAGGTAACGCGCGTCACCGAGAAAAGCACGGGCTGGTAACGCGCGTCAACAGTTGGTTACGCGCGATACTGTGCGTGGGCGAAACAACGGTGGAAGCAAGGGAAGAGGGGCGAATGGCCGTAAGGAGCGAAGACGTCGCACGGCGCGCGGGGGTCTCACGCGCGACGGTGAGCCAGATCCTCAACGGCCGGGACGCGCGGTTCTCGGACCGGACGCGGGAGAAGGTGCGCGACGCGGCGCGCGAACTCGGCTACGAACCGTCCGTGGCGGGGCGGGCGTTGGCCCGCGGCTCCAGCGACGTCGTGATCGCGCTCATCCCGAACACGACCTTTGGCGGCAACCTTCAGGACGTCTTCGAGCGGCTCACCGACGTACTCGCCGCGCAAGGCCTCACCCTCGTACTGCGCCTGTCGGTCCCCTCGACGGAGTCCCTCGGCCGGCTCGTCGACGGCATGAAACCGGCGGCCGTGTTCTCGCTGACCCCGCTCGGCGAACCCGAGCGCACGCTCCTTGCCGAGCGGGACGTCCCCGTGATCGACCCCGTGACCGTGCCGGGCGCGGACCACGACCACGCCATCGGCGCCCTGCAGGCGCGCGCCCTGATCGAGCACGGACACACGCGCCTGGCCTTCGCCCACCTACGGGACGTGCGGCAGGACCCGTTCGGTGACGGGCGCGAGCGGGGTGTCAGGAATGTGTGCCGCGAGAAGGGCCTGGCCGAGCCCGTCGTCGTACGGCTTGGTATCGACCTGGACGACGCGGCTGCCGCTCTCGACGCCCTCGGCCCTTCCGGGGTCGCGGTCGCCTGCTACAACGACGACGTCGCGATGACGCTGCTGGCCGCCGCGCGCCGCCGCGGCCTTCGGGTGCCCGCGGACCTGGCGCTGATCGGCATGGACCACACCCCGCTGTCCGCGGTGTCGGACCCCCCGCTCACCACGATCACGATGGACCTGGCCGTTGCCGCCGACGCGGCGACCACCTCGCTGCTCACCCGGCTCGGCCGACCGGTCGATGGTGTGCCTGATGTGTCGCCGCCGCGGCCCACGGTGGTTGCTGGGGGCACCGTCTAGGGTTCGCCGACGTCCGTGTCACCGCGGCCCCTGACTGCCCGGTTCTGTAGAGGAGTTGACCAGTCCGCTCTGGTAGGCGATGACGACGAGTTGAGCACGGTCGCGGGCGTCGAGTTTGGTCATGGCGCGCTGAATGTGGCTGCGTACGGTCAGCGGGCTGAGGAACAGATGGTCGGCGATCTCGGTATTGGATTTGCCGTGTGCGGCCAGTGCGACGACCTCCCGTTCGCGTGGGGTGAGGGCGGTCAGGCGCTCGGGCGGTGCGAGTGGCCGGTGCTCCGGTGTTGCCAGGAACCGGTTGATGAGGGAGCGGGTGGCCGTCGGGGAGAGCAGGGCATCGCCGGCGGCCACGGTGCGAATGCCGGCGAGCAGGACGTCCGGGGTGACGTCCTTTCCGAGGAAGCCGCTGGCACCGGCGCGCAGGGCCTTGGCCACGTTCTCGTCGTTCTCGAAGGTGGTGAGGATCAGGACGCGGGTGGCGGACAACTCGGGGCGGGAGCAGATGTCCGTGGTGGCGGCCAGGCCGTCGATGCCCGGCATCCGGATGTCCATGAGGACGACGTCGGGCCGGTGTTCGAGGCTGAGGGCGATGGCCTCCTGGCCGTTGTCGGCCTCCGCGACAACCGTGAGGTCGGGCTCCGACTCGATGAGGATGCGGAAGGTGGCCAGGAGCAGGGCCTGGTCGTCGGTGAGCAGGACGCGAATGGTCATGTGGTGCTTTCGCTTTCGTTCTCGCGTGCGTCGAGGAAGTGCAGTGGGAGTGAGCAGGCGACTTCGAACCCGCCTTCAGACCTGGGAGCGGCATGGAAGGTCCCTCCGACGGCGAGGGCGCGCTCGCGCATGCCGAGCAGCCCGAATCCGCGCTGCGCGGCGGGACCGGCCGTCGGGCGGGCGGCGGAGGTGTCGTTGGTGACGGTGAGTGTCAGGTGGTGCGGTGTGTAGACCAGCCGGATGTGGGCGGTAGGGGTGGCCGCGTGCTTGGTGACGTTGGTGAGCGCCTCCTGGATGATCCGGTAGGCCGTGAGGTCGAGTCCGGAATGCAGCCGCTGTGGTTCCCCCTGAACGGTGACATCGACGTCGAGCCCTGCCGTCGAATAGCTCGCGAGGAGGTCGGGCAGCTGGTCGAGACCCGGTGCGGGGGCGACCTCGTCGGGGTCGGTGTCCTGGCGCAACAGCCCTACCGTGGCCTTGAGTTCACGCAGGGCCGCGGCGGTCGTCTCGGGCAGCCGCGCGATGATCTCGAGCGCCTGGCCGGGGTTGGCCGGGGCGATGTGGGCGGCGGTGCCCGCCTGGGCGTTGGCCAGGGCGAGGTGGTGGGCGACGACATCGTGGAGCTCGCGGGCGATGCGCATCCGTTCCTCGATGACGCGGCGGCGCGCTTCCTCCTCCCTTTCCTGGGCGGCGTGTTCGGCCCGGGCGACGGCGTACTCCCGCCGGACCCGTACGTAGCTGCCGAGGGCCGCGACCATCAGGACCCAGGCCGCCGGGTTGAGACTGGTCAGGATCAGCTGGTGGCTGAAGGTGGTGAAGAACAGCCCCGTGACGGCCATGGCCGCGGCCGCGGCCAGTGCGCTGTTCCACGCGGTCCGGCGCGAGACGCGCACGCTCGCGGAGTACTGCGCAACCAGGAGCGGGCCCATGAGCAGAGGAGTCAGCAGGTAGCCGAGGGCACCTTCGGCGATGGTGCACACCGTTGTCACGAAGAGGGTGGGCAACGGGTGGCCGCGCCGCCACAGCAGTGCCGCGCAGGCGAGGGCGGACAGGGCCACGCCGGGCCACAGGGCAGTCTGGCCGTCCGTGACCGAGCGGGTGACCAGGACCCCCGTGAGGGTGGCGAGGAGCAGCAGCACCAGCAGGCCGGACTCCACCGCTCGCGGGTGGCGCGCCGCGCGGCGCTGGAGGTTCGTGCTCATCGCGTACTCCGAGGTAGGGCAGACGTGGACAGCCTGACAGAGGTGTGCCGCGACGCTGCTGTACGCGGCGTCGCGGCACACGAGTCATGGGCCGGGTCAGGTGCGCACGACTTGCTGCGGGTGGTGCGCGCCGGCTTCCGGACCGGTGTCGGACGCGGACCGCGCGGTGAGCGTGGCGCCTTCGACGTCGACATGCGGAAGCAGCTTGTCGAGCCGGCGGGGCAGCCACCACGCCTTGTTGCCCAGCAGGGCGAGTACGGCCGGTACGAGTGCCATGCGAACCACGAAGGCGTCGAAGAGCACGGCGACCGCGAGGCCGAACCCGATCGTCTTGATCATGGATTCGCCCGATCCGACGAAGCCGGAGAAGACCGCGATCATGATCGCGGCGGCGGCCACCACCACCCGGGCACTGTGCCTGAATCCGGTCACCACTGCCTGGGCGGGGCGCTCTCCGTGGACGTACGCCTCGCGCATCCGGGCGACGAGGAAGACCTCGTAGTCCATGGCCAGGCCGAAGACGATTCCCACCAGGAAGATCGGCATCAGGCTCATGATCGGGCCGGTCTGCTCGACGCCCAGGAGCTGAGCACCCCATCCCCATTGGAAGACGGCCACCACGGCGCCGAGCGAGGCCAGCACCGACAGCAGGAATCCGAGGGCCGCCTTCAGTGGTACGAGCAGGGAGCGGAAAACCACCAGGAGCAGCACCAGGGACAGCAGGACGATGACGGCGAGGTAGGGCACCAGCGCGTCCTGGAGGGCCCGGGCGATGTCGATGTTCATGGCGGTGCTGCCGGTGACCTCGAAGGTCGCACCGGTCCGCGCCTCCAGATCCGGGCGCTCGGCGCGGATCGTCTGCACGATGTCCTTGGTGGCTTCGTCGTTCGGCCCCGTCGCCGGGGTGGCCGAGAAGAGTGCGGCGTCGCCTGTTTCGTTGAACTGCGCGGGTGAGACGGAGACGACGCCGTCCGTCCGCTCGATCACTCCGGTGATGGTCTTCGCGGCCTGCGCGGGGTCGTCGGCCCCCTTGGTGTCCACGACGACCGTGAGGGGGCCGTTGAACCCCGCGCCGAAGCCGTCCGCGAGCGCGTCGTAGGCACGCCGCTCCGTGGTGGAGGTGGGTTTGGCCTCGTCTCCCGGCATGCCCATCTCCAGCTGGGTGGCGGGCAGGGCCAGCGCCCCCAGACCCACGACTCCCACCAGCAGGACCGTCAGCGGGCGACGCAGCACGAAGCGGGCCCACCGGGTGCCGCCGTTGTCCCGGTTGCCGACTCCCTGGTGTGCGGCGGCGAGGCCTCCCTTGCGCATCTTCCGGGGGAGTACGGCGTTCGGCCACATGCCGAGCAGGGCGGGCACCAAGGTCAGCGCGATCAGGACGGCCGCGACGACCGCTCCTGCGGCGCACAGGCCCATCTTCGTCAGCATCGGCACGCCGATCACGGAGAGCCCCGCCAGGGCGATGACGACCGTGAGTCCGGCGAAGACCACGGCGGAACCGGCGGTCCCGACCGCGAGCCCCGTCGCCTCGCGCGGTTCGTGGCCGTTCGCCCGTTCCTCCCGGTAGCGGGAGACGACGAACAGGGCGTAGTCGATCCCGACCGCGAGTCCCAGCATGGAGGCGAGCGTGCCGGTGGTCATGTCGAGTCCGAAGGTGCTGCCGAGCGCGAGGATCGCGCACATGCTGATGCCGACGCCGATGACGGCGGTGAGCAGCGGCAGCCCCGCGGCCGCGAGCGACCCGAAGGTGATCAACAGAACGACGGCGGCCAGAACGATGCCGATGGCTTCGCCGGAGCCGCCCGCCGCCGGCTGCTTCGCCAGGGCGGTACCTCCCACCTCGACCGTGAGCCCGGTGCCGCGGGCCTCGTCGACGGCGCCTTCGAGGGCAGCCTTGTCGGCGTCGGTCAGATCGGCTGCCTTCACCTTGTAGGTGACCGTGGCGTACGCGGTGGAGGCGTCCTTGCTCACCGCGCCCGCCTTGAACGGGCTGACGGCGCTTGCCACTTGGGGATCGTCGGTGGCTTCGGACACCAGGGTGTCGATGGCGGCCCGGTTGTCGGCCGCGGTGACCTTCTCGCCCTGTGGGGCCTTGAAGACGATGCGGGCGTCGGCGCCGTTGGCATCCGAGCCCGGGAAACGTTCGCCGAGCAGGTCGAACGCCTTCTGTGCCTCGATTCCCGGCATGAACGACGTATTGCTGTCGTCGGCGGCCGGAGCCTTGGCGGCGCCGACGCCGACGGCGCCGAGGATCAGCGCCCATAGCAGGGCGACGAGCCAGCGCCGCTTGAAGGCGGTGCGGCCCAGTCGGTAAAGGAGGGTAGCCACAGGGATTGTCTCTCCAGGGTCACGGTCGCGGACAGTCACCAAGGCTGCCCGCGAAGGCCCTGTCGGCGCGTCGTGCGCGTGCGGTCTCTCCTGGTTGGTGCCCCTGCACGAGGAAGGGTGCTTGCGTACTACCTGAGGAGGAGGCCCCCTCCAGCGACCCGGGCAGGAGGCCCCCTCCAGGGGGCGGCCGAGTCCGCTCGACACTCACACACCGCTCAGCCCGACGCCCGCCCCTCCAACTCGCTGAGCTCCGCGGTGAACTGTGCGCCGGCGAGCAGCGCCAGGTTGGACAGCCACAGCCAGATGAGGAAGACGACGGCGCCCGCCAGCGATCCGTAGAGCCTGCTGTAGGTGCTCAACTCCGAGGTGTAGAAGGCGAATCCGGCGGAGGCGCACAGCCACAGGAAGGCTGCCAGGGCGCCGCCGGGGATGCTGTGGGTGCGGACGCGGGCCTGGGCGGGGCCGGTGCGGAAGACGATGACGACGAGGAGGGCGACCACGCACAGCAGCAGGGGCCAGCGCAGCAGGCTCCAGGCCCAGGCGGCGGCGGTGCCGAGACCGAGGTAGCGGCCTATTGTCCCGGCGACCGGTCCGGTCATCAGGAGCACCAGGGCGCTGAGGACGAGGATGCCGAGCAGGGCGAGGGCCGTGATCAGGATGCGGTGGGCCTTGTGCCAGGTCGAGCGGCGGTCCGCGACCCGGTGCATGCGGTGGACCGCGCGACGGAACACCGCGAGGTAGCTGGAGGCCGACCACAGTGCGCTGACCGTACCGGCGCCCAGCAGGGTCCAGGCGGCGGTGCCGTGGTGCAGTGCCCGGGACAGCACGTCGTGGAGCTGGGTGCCGGACTGGCCGGGAGCGTATTCGGTGACGTGGGCGATGAACTGCTCGGCCGTCTCCGGGCTGATGAGGCTGAAAGCCAGGGAGATGACCAGCAGGGAGGGCAGCACGGTCAGGATCGCGTAGTACGTGAGCGCGGCCGCGGAGTCCGACATGTCGTCGCGCCACATCGACGCCGGGGTGCGGCGCAGCGCGGCTCGCCAGGTCCGCACGGGACCGTCACCTCTCGACGGGGCGGGGCATTGGTCGCGTTCGTGCGGCGTTCCGTCGAAGGCGTGCGGGTCAGCGGACATGCGGCCTGCGGTGCGAGCGTGCGGAGAAACGGATGTGCATGCGGAAACGGTACGGGGCGAGCGCGTCCCCTGTATCGGAGGCGATCCTGGTGAGCGGGGGGAGGACGGTGGAGGGTGTGGTGTCTTGGTGGAGACGTACGTGGAGTACGGCGTCGAGTCGGCCTGTCCGTGACCCGCCGCGTACCCGGGGCCGGCAGTGGGCGACACCGTCGACGTCCTCCACGAGACCGGCCAGTGTGTCCTCCAGGGCACGGGTGCGCAGATGGCTCCGGGAAGTGGGCAGGGCCACCAGTCGGCGTCGTCCGGTGCGTAGTTGCCGCGCCGCCCACCAGGCGAGCAGCACGGCGGCGACGACCGAGGCGGCCATGACGGTGGGCGTCCACCACTCCTGGCCGCGCATCGAGGCCAGGCGCTCGGCGGGGACGAGCGGGGTGTCAGCGCCGAGGGCGGACCACCGTTCGGGGCCGGCGGACTGCCAGGACGTGTGCCCCAGTGAGAGCCAGGCACCTGCCGCCACGGCGACCAGGCCGCACAGGGCCAGCGCGATCCGGTTCAGGAGCGTACGACTACGGGGCATCAGTGGCACGGCCCTTCTGCTGGCGTGGTTCTTGTTCCGTTCGGGAGCCCTCGGGGGCCTGACCCGTTCGGGAGCCGGCGAGGGGTACCTGCCCGTGATGGCCGTCGTTCCGGCCGGACTCGGCGGTCCAGGCGCTGTCGGGGCGGACCTTGACGCGCAGTCTCGGCGGGCGGCGCAGGCAGCAACCGTCAAGGACTGCGTGTGCCGCGGCCTGGACGTCGCGTCGCGCGATCGCCCTGTCCCCGAAGGCCAGTTGGGCACGGACGACGACGCGGCGCCGCCGCACCCGGACCCGTACGGTACTGATCCCCGGGACGTCCCCCACGGCATCACGCACCACGAGTGCGATCGCCGTGCGGTCCATGGCCGCCCGCAGCCCGGCGCCGGGGGAGGTCACGGTGAGCAGGCCGCGGCGGCCGGGGCTGACCGCGAGGGCGATCATCAGGATTCCGAGGACGGCGAGCGCGCCGGCGGCGATGCCGACGAAGGGGGCGTCCGGGCCGTGCCGCTCCAGCCAGTGGACCGCCTGGGTGCGCCAGGAGGCAGCCGGGAGGTGTGCCGCATGCACTCTGATCAGGTCGACCGCCAGTGCGCCGCAGGCGATGGCGGCCGTCAGGGCGAGCAGCGCCGTCGGCAGCCTGCGCGGTGACCACCAGCGCAAGGGCGTGCGTGAGCCGGAGACCTGGTGTGTGGCGGCCGGGTCTGCGGCTGCCACTGCGGTCACCGCGGCCGTCAGGGGGTGGAGACCGGTGACATGGACTCGTGCCGTCCTGACATGAAGGCCCGTCAACTCGCTTGTGCGGTGGGCGACATGGTCCTGGACCTGGCGGGCCGCTTCGGGCAGTGGCGCCGGGAACGGCAACGCCACCTTCACCCCGACGTCCGCCCGGCGTCCACTGACGGTCGCGGAACCCGCCCCACTGCGGACGGGAGCCGCGGTGGCCTCACCGGCCGCACGCCCGGCGATCTTGCCGACGACCCTGTCCGCGACGACGGTCGTGCCCCGCTCGGCGGCTTCGGTCATCGCCGGCCCCGTTCCCAGCTGTCGCGCAGCTCCTGGACACGCCCGCCGGCGTCGAACCAGTGCCCCACCGCCCCGCCCAGAGCGCCGAAGACGGCCACGAGCAGGAACGCCCCGAAGCCCCCGAAGAACCCCGCATAGGCCAACGCCATCCCGGCGAGCACCCCGATCATCGCTCTGGTCACTGCCACCTCACCCCTTCTCGGCCGGTGCCACGGGGCTCCGGCCGCCATCCGTCGGCCCGTACGTACGACCAGCCGGTCACTCCACGCGGGTCTCCGCGGCGGGTGCCTCGTCGTCCTCGGGCAGGTGGACGTCGTTGATCGTGACGTTCACCTCCACCACCTCCAGGCCGGTGATGCGCTCCACCGCGGAGATCACGTTCTCGCGCACGTCGCGGGCCAGGTCCGCGATCGGGACCCCGTACTCGACGACCAGGTCGATGTCGATGGCCGTCTGCCGCTCGCCTACCTCGACCTTCACACCCCGTCCGACGTTCGGCCGTCCGCCCGGCACCCGGTCGCGCACGGCGCCGAAGGTGCGGGACAGGCCGCCACCCATGTCGTGGACCCCGGGGATCTCCCGTGCCGCGATACCGGCGATCTTCACCACGACGACATCGGCGATGGACGTCCTGCCGCGGTCGGCGGCGGGCTGGTCGGCTCCCGTCTTGCCGCCGAACACCGCCGTCGCCTGCTCCGGCCGGCCGCCCCGCTCCATCGGCACGTTCGTGGAGGCCGGTGCGGTCGGTGCACTCTGCGTGTTCGTGCTCATGGCGTGTCCTTCTTCCTGCGGTCGGTCACGTGCTCTTACGTGGATAGACCCGCCCCGGACGCATCTGTGACGCGCCAGTCGGAAGAACTTTTTCGGGACGTCCCGGCCGAGACGCCGTCGTCCGTCGGCCTCGTCGCGCCGGACCGTGAAATGGTGCGTCACAGATGCGGCGCAGGTGTGTCCAACAGTCAGGAAGAGACGAGAGGAGCCACTCAGTGGCGGGTGCCCGCAGACATACCGCACCGCCGGAGGGCGGAGGTGCGACCGATGACGCGCTGCTGGCGGTCCGGGCCGCGGAAGGGGACGAGGACGCCTTCGCCGTCCTCGTCCAGCGGCACGCCCCGGCGCTGTTGCGCCTGGCCACACGGCTGCTCGGCACCCGCACCGAGGCGGAGGACGCCGTGCAGGACGCCCTCATCAGCGCGTGGCGGCGGCTCCCGGAGTTCCACGGCACGGCGTCGTTCGGCACGTGGACGTACCGCATCGTCACCAACCGGTGCCTGAACATCCTGCGATCCCGCAAACCGGTCGCGCCGCTGGAGACGGCGGGCGAAGTACCCGCGCCCGAGCACACGGTGTCACCGGCCCGGATCGCTGAGGCCCGCGACGCCGTGCGCGAACTGGGCGCCGCCCTCGACCAACTGTCGGCCGAACAACGCGCGTGCTGGGTGCTGCGCGAACTGGACGGCCAGTCCTACGACTTCATCGCGGAGGCGGTCGGGATCAGCCAGGAGGCTGTCCGTGCCCGTGTCTTCCGTGCACGACGCTGCCTGACTCAAGCACTGGGGGCCTGGCGATGACCGCTCACACCGACCCGCCCAACACACACTCCGAGGGCGCCGACGACGAGCAACTGCCCTGCGGCCGCATGCTGTTCCAGGTGTGGGCCGCGTGGGAGGAGCAGTCGGACGACCCGCACCTGCACGCCTGCCCGCACTGCCGTAGCGCCGTCCACGATCTCGACGAGCTGGAATCCGCGGTGCGCGACCTGCGCGGGGAGTCACTGGACGATACCGACCATGACGCGGCGGCACTGACACGCCGTGTCATGGACGTCGTACGACTCGAACTGCGTCCCGGCCGCCCGCTGCCCCTGGGGGAGCCCGACGAGGACCTGTGGGTCATGGAGGCGGTCGCCGCGCGGACGCTGCGAGCGGCTGCGGAGACCGTGTCCGGTGTACGGGCCGGTTCCTGCCGCCTACGGCCCCTGCCCGAGCCGGGCGCACCGGACCGGGTCGAGGTCAGAGTCGAGATCCACGCCCCGTTCGACGCCTCCCTCCCCGACCTCGCGGAGGACGTCCGTACGCGGGTGTGGGACGCGGCGGACCGCGACCTCGGGATGCCCGTCGCGGCCGTGGACATCCGTGTCACGGACCTGACCGACCTCACCGACTCCACCGACCTCACTGACTTCGACGACTTCACCGGCAGCACCGGCCTCACGAACAGCACCGACAGCACCGACAGCGCGACCGATGGTCAGGAAGGCCGATCCCGATGACCCGGACCAGCACGCCCGACCACCTCACCGAGGCCATCGCCCGCGCCGTGGCCGATGTGCCCGGTGTGGCCTTCCTCAGGCCCGGTCTCGCCGGGCGCCTGCGCTCCGCGCTGGCCCAACCGGGGCCGCTCGGAGGCGGCGGGCCGTCCGGCGTGCGGCTCACGCCTCCGCAGGGCGCCGACGGCCCCTGGCGCATCGAGATCCAGCTCGTCGCGCTCGCCCACTCACGCACGGTGGACGTGGCCCGCGCCGCCCGGCGGACGGCCGAGGAACACCTGGCCAAGGCCGTACCGGACGAGGACACGCGGGCACACGTCACCGTCACCGTCACGGGACTGATCTGACCGGGGGCCGTGACTCACCCCGCCCGGCAGAACGGCTCCTTGCCCATGGCCCCTTCGATGCCGCCGAGGATCAGCTTCTGGAACTGTTCGGCTCCGGGGAAGGAGCCGTCCGTGGTGAAGTCCTTGGCGTCGTGGCCGAGCGTGGTGAGCCAGGCGCGGCCGCCGTCGTAGTACTGGCACCAGGCCACCGGGTGGGACTTTCCGTGTCCGGGGTGGCCCTGGCTGCCGGTCACGCCCTCGGCGAGGGTGGACTCGTCGACCTTGGCGAGGAGGCGTACGCGGGTGGGGGCCGGGACGAGGTTGTACCACTCGTCCGTGAAGTTCCAGCGCGCCGGGAGGTCCTTGGTGGAGGTGTCACGGTGGTTCTCCGTGACGACCGTGCCGGGCTGGTTCGGTCCGTGGTCGTAGAAGTTGGCGTTGCCCAACAGGCCTTCGTACCAGGGCCAGTTGTATTCCGTGCCGAAGGCGTTGTGGATGCCGACGAAGCCGCCGCCTCCGCGTACGTACTGGCGCAGCGAGGTCTGTGCCGCGTCGTCGAGGGTGTCGCGGCTGGTGGAGTAGAAGATGACCGCGTTGTAGTTGAACAGGCGGGAGGGCGTGGACAGTTGGGTGACGTCCTCCGTCCAGTCGACCGTGAAGTTGTTCTTCTGGCCCATGGCGACGAGTGCCTTCTGGACGACGTTCGTGTCGCTCAGTGTGGGGTTGAGGCCGCTGCCGAGGGCTGGGCCGAGGTTGGCGTGGCGGGGGCCCGCGGTGCGGGTGTAGAGGAGGACCTTGTAGCCGTCGGTGGCCGGGGTGAAGTTGCCCCAGTCGTGGTAGCACTTGGGGCTCGTGCCGCGGCAGACACCGTAGTCGGGGTCGCCGAGTTCCTGGGCTCCGGCGGCGCCCGGTTTGGTGTCGCGGGTCTGGCCGTGGGCGGCGCCGAGGAAGGCCGCGAGGGCTACGAGTGCGGTTGCGAGCGCCGCCGCGAGCAGGGTCATCGGGGTGCGGGGTCTTGCCGTCATGTCGGTCGGACCTCCCATGGAAACTCTCGGAACTCTCGGAACGCTCACTTGACGACGATCTTGCCCGTGGACTGCGGGAAGGCCGGGTCGTTGTAGAAGTACTCGCCCGCCTCGGTGAAGGTGTGCTTGGCCGACTGGCCCGGCATCAGCAGCGCTGTGTCGAACTCGGCGTCGAAGAACGCGGCGGCGCCGTGCGCCTGTTGGTTGTCGGCGGGGTTGGCGAAGGTGACTTCCGTGCCGACGGGGACGGTGAGGTGCTGGGGTGCAATGGCGTTCTGGGCGACGGTGTTCTCCGTCGGGCCCGGTGCGTTGGTCTTGGTGTCCCAGACGCGGCCGAGGGTGACCGTGTTCTTGGCCGTCTCGCCGGTGACCGCCGCGGTACGGATCTGGTTGCGGCGCGAGGGTGGCGTGGGCGCCGGCGCCTGCCCCACCTTGCCGCCGATCTTGAACGCCCACAGGTGGTCGCCGCGGGGGATGTCGGGGAACGGCAGCCCGTTGCCGCCTGCGAGGACCGCCACGTACTGCTCGCCGTCGATCTCGTACGAGACGGGGATGGTGTTGACCCCGGCGCCGCACTGCCACGTCCACAGCGTCGAGCCGTCGGTGTCGTCCATCGCTTCGAGTACGCCGTCGGGGCGGCCCTGGAAGAGGACGCGGCCCGCCGTGGTGAGGATGCCGTTGCCGTGCGCGAGGGACCAGTCGCCCTCCTTGCGCCAGGCGACCGTGTTCGTCCGCGGGTCCATGGCGACCAGGCCGCCGCCGAACAACTCACCTAGCGGACGAGCGGTGTTGACCCTCCCGCCGCGTGTGTTGGAGTACGAGGAGTTGACCAGGCCGTAGCCGATGTAGACGTAGCCGGTCTTCGGGCTGAAGGACGGGAATCCCCAGTCACCGCCGCCGCCCGCGCCGGGGAAGATGATCGTGGCCCGGTCCCAGAACACCGAGTACAGGCCGCCCGCCGGGTAGAACGGCACCGGTTTCGTCGGCTTGTCGAAGCGGGGGAACGGGTCGGTGAACGGCTCCCCGCCGGGGAACGGTTGCGTCGGTGATGTCTTCTGGAGGGTGTGCTGGGGGACCTTGCGTTCCTCCATGCCGTGCAGTGCCTCGCCGGTGCGCCGGTCGAGGATGTAGAACCAGCAGGTCTTGGAGCCGTAGACGACCACTTGCCGCTTCTTGCCGTCGACGAGGAGGTCGGCGAGGACCGGCGCCATGACGTTGTCGGCGTCCCAGATGTCGTGGTGCACCGACTGGAAGTGCCAGCGCCGCTTCCCGGTCTTCGCGTCGATCGCCACGATCGAGTTGGCGAAGAGGTTGTCGCCGCCGCGCGAGGAGCCGTCGGTGCGGGGGTAGGGGTTGCCGAACGTCCAGTAGACCAGGCCGAGTTCGGGGTCGACGGCCGGGTGGATCCAGGGCACGGCGCCGCCGGTCTTCCAGGAGTCGCCCTCCCAGGTGTCGTGGCCGTACTCGCCGGGGCCCGGCGGTCCCCAGAAGGTCCACACGACGTCGCCGGTCTTCGCGTCCAGCGCGTAGCCACGGCCGCGCGCGCCGGCCGTCGAGCCCTCCGTGCCGACGTAGATCCTGCCGTCGTGGTGCACGACCGCGCCGGCGAGTCCGCCGCTGTTGCCGCCGCACTGGCCGCTGTTGTTGTCGCAGCCGTCGTCGCCGCCGTTGTCCTCGACGATCAGCTTCTTCTGCCAGACGATCGCACCGGTCCTCTGGTCGAGGGCGTAAACGATGTTGGCGCCCGAGATGGTGAAGACCTTGCCCTCGGCGACGGCGACACCACGCATGTTGGTGGTCTCGGTGCCGAGGTTCGTCTTCCACAGCACCTTGCCGGTGCGCCCGTCGACGGCGAAGACGTTCTGCTGTGTCGTCTCGACGTACAGCACACCCTTCTGCACGACGATCGTGCACTGCTGGTACGCGCTGGTGGAGCCGCCCTCCAGATTGATGTGCCAGGCGCCGCCGAGCTTTTTGACGTTGCCCGGGGTGATGTCGGTGAGGGTGGAGTGGTTCTGATTGCCGTAGTTGCCGCCGACCTTGGGCCAGTCACGCGCGGCGACGCCGAGGGTGGCGGGCTGCGCGGGGACGGGGAGCGCGAGGCCGGCGGGCTTCGGTGCCGCCTCGGCGGTGGCGGCGAGTGCGGGGAGCGAGGTCGCGCCGCTCGCGGCGGCGGTCAGCAGGAAGGTGCGTCTTTCCATCGTTCAGTGCCTCGATTCGATCAAGGTCCGCTAGATGGTTCGAAAGTTCCGCACAGTAGGTTCGCGGGATGGTGGGTCACGTTAGGGACGGGGGTGCGGGCATGGCAATACCCGGGGCGGGGGTTGTTGCCGGGAACTTCCTCAACTGACGTTCACGCAGGTGAAGTTGGTGCCACCAGGTGGACCGGGACCATCGACGGCGGCATGGGGCTCTTGTTGCGGCGCCCCTGCCCCGTCTCCTCCCAGGCGTGCGCCAGGATGCCGACGCTGCGGCTGAGCACGAACAGGCCGCGCGCCAGCGGCGCGGCGAAGCCGAGTTCGGCGTAGATGACGGCGGTGGCGCCGTCGATGTTCATCGGGACCGGCTTGCGGCCCTCGCGGCCGCGGTTGAGGTGTGCCTCCACGGCCAGGGCCGCGCGCAGGTAGGTGCCCTCGACGGTACCGTCCGCCACGGCCAGCTCCACGAGTGAGAGCAGCGGGTCGCGGCGCGGATCGTGGGGGTGAAAGCGGTGGCCGAAGCCCGGAAGGTAGCGGGAGCGTGCGCGCCACTCGGTGATCACGTCGACTGTGGCAGCTTCCAACTCCTGTCCTGTCGCGTGTAGTTCGACTATGTCCGTGAGTAGCTGTACGCACTGCTGGCCCGCCCCGCCGTGCACGTCCCCGAGCATGTTCACCCCGGTCGCGACCGCGCTGTTGAGGCCCACCCCGCAGGTCGCCGCCATCCGGGCGGCCGCGATGGAGGGCGCCTGCGGGCCGTGGTCGACGCCTGCCACGAGGGCCGCTTCGAGGAGGCGGGCCTGGTCGGGGCGGGGGAGCTCGCCGCGCAGCAGCAGCCAGATCGTCTCGACGAAGGTGGCGTGGCCGATCAGCTCCTGCACGGGGCGCTCGCGCAGTTCGATGATGCCAGGCTCGATGCGGCTGACGGCCGTGGCCCACCACTGGGCGACCTTGCTGTCCGGGTCCTGCCGGTCCTGCCCCTCGGGGGGTGCGGCCGTCATGAGCGCAGCGCCTCAGTGGCGCGGCTGTCGGTGCGCCAGCGCGCGATGAGCCGCTCGCGTTCCTCGCCGTGCTGGTCGAGCAGCGGGGGAGGGGAGGCCGGTGGCAACGGCTCGCCGTCCACCAGGACGCCGTTGCCGCTGACCCGTAGCGTGCGGTCGGAGCCGTCCGGATAGGGGAGATCGGTGAAGAACCCGCGGTGCGCGAGCTGTTCGAGCTCCACCGCCTCCGGCACGGTCAGGACGCGCGCGGCGGGGACTCCGGCGGCGGAGAGTGTCTCCTCCCACTCCAGCGCCGTCTTCTGGGACAGCGCCGCGTTCAACTCGGCGTTCAGCTCGGCCCGGTGGAGCTTTCGTGCCTCGCGCTCCGCGAAGCGCGCGTCGTGAATCAGATGGGACAGACCGGTGAGACGGCAGAGCGTGGCGAACTGTTCCTGGCGGTTGGCCGCGATGTTCAGGCCGCCGTCGGCGGTCTCGAAGGTGCCGGACGGTGCGGCCGTCGCGTTCTGGTCGCCCATCGGCTCCGGATCGACTCCGCTGACAAGGTAGTTGGAGACGGCCCAGCCCATCGCGGACAGCGACACCTCCAGCATCGAGACATCGAGGTGGGCGCCCTGCCCGGTCCGCTCGCGGCCGAGCAGGGCGGCGCTGATGGCGAGGGCCGCGCCCATGCCGCCGAGCGAGTCGCAGACGGGGAAACCGACGCGCAGCGGGGCGGTGTCCGTCGTGCCGGTGATGCTCATCATCCCCGACACGCCCTGGATGATCTGGTCGTAGGCGGGGGCGCCGCTCATCGGGCCCGACTGCCCGAAGCCGGTGATGGAGCAGCTGACCAGGCGCGGATTCAGGGCGTCGAGGCGGGCGCCGTCGTATCCCATACGGGCGAGGACCCCGGCCCGGAAGTTGTCGAGGAGTACGTCCGCGCCGCGCACCAGCTGCTCGAAGTCGGCCCGGTCGGCGGGGTCCTTGAGGTCGAGGGCGAGGGACTGTTTGCCGGCGTTCTGGGCGAGGAAGGAGGCCCCGATTCCGCTGCGGTTCAGCTCGGGGTCGGGGCCGAGGGCGCGGGCCAGATCGCCCTTTCCGGGCTGCTCGATCTTGACGACCTCGGCGCCGAGCAGCATGAGGTGGTAACTGCAGTACGGTCCAGCGAGCACGTTCGTGAGATCGAGTACGCGGATTCCTGAGAGCGGTCGTTCGGGCATGCACCGGCTCCTTCTGCGGTTCCTGAGTGGGTTCACGGCTCCCGCGGGGAGGCTTGCAGGTCCCCGCGGGGAGGGTTGCAGGCCCCCATGGGCATCACTTCTTGGCGCCGACCGGACTGAGCGGGTGGTCGAAGCCCTGTTCCGACATCTGCCGGGCGACCTCGACGAGCGCGGTGGCGAACCGCTGGACGGTCGCCTCGGGGAAACGGTGACTCGGGCCGCTGAGCGACAGCGATGCGACGACGGTCCCGGTGCGGCCGAGCACGGGCACCGCCACCGCCGTGAGCCCCTCGTCGCGCTCGCCCCTGCTGACGGCGAACCCCTGCTCGACCGCGACGTCCGCCCACACCCGCAGCTGTCGAGCGTGCCCCTCGCCGTGCGGCGAGTCGAGGGCGATGCGGCGCAGCAGGCTCTCGGGTGCCGAGCGCAGCAGGATCTTCGACGAAGCGCCCGCCCACAGCGGGAGTTCGTCGCCGACCCGCACCACATGGCGCAGCGGCTGTGGGCTCTCCTGCTGTGCCACGCACACCCGGCTGAGCCCGCGCAGCATGAACAGGTTGACCGTCTCCTGCTGCTCCTCCGCGAGCTCACGCATCAACTTGCGCGTCTCACGCGGGAGTTCCCAGCTCGTGTGCGCCAGGTGCGCCCAGCGCCACAGGCCGGGGCCCGCCGTGTATCCGGCAGGGGTGTCCCAGAGGAGGCCGCACTGTTCGAGGGTCTGCACCATGCGGACCGCCGTGGTCTTGGCGAGCCCCGTGGCATCGACGATCTCCCGCAGGGTGACCGCCGGCTGATCCTCGGTCAGCAACCCCAGGATGTCCAGAGCCCTGCGCACACTGCGTACGCCGGTCGCCCCCTCCGTCGCCTGCTCGGGTCCGGTGCTGTCGGTGCTGCCCATGGGACCGCCTTCCGTCCGCTGTCGTCTGCGCCAGCCGCCGTCGGCTGCCGTCCGTGAAGATCTTCTGCGACTGAATCTTCAACTGACCTCTTGTCACGGCGAGTTGGCGCCCGTACGTTACACGCCGAACCACAGAGCAGTCCACCAGTACCACTCAGCGGTTTCCTGGGAGATGTCATGCTCGATTCCCTTCTCAAGGCCGGCGTGGACGGCGTGGTCGTCGACGCGCCCCCGTACATCGCCGGCCGGTGGGGCGGTGACGGACCCGAACTCCTGCGCACCGGCCCCTACCTGCACCGCACCGTCAGCCGGACCACCGCCGCGACCGGCGAAGAGGTCACCCGCGCCCTGACCTACGCCCGCCCCTCCGCCCGCGCCGTGGCCCGGCTCGCGCCCGCCGCCCGCGCCGACATCCTCGACCGCGCCGCCGTGGCCGCCACGGCCCACCGCGAGGACCTCGCCCGCCTGCTGGCCCTCGAACTGGGCAAGCCCCTCAAGGACGGCCTCGGCGAGATCGACCGTGTGGCGGACACCTTCGCGGTCTGCGCCGCCGAGGCCCGGCAGATCGGCGGCGACACCCTGCCCGTCGCCGGACGGCAGCGCGGCGTCGGCAACACCGCCTTCACCTATCGTGCGCCCGCCGGGGTGGCCCTGGCCATCACCCCGTTCAACGCCCCCGCCAACCTGCTCGCCCACAAGCTCGGCGCCTCCTTCGCCGCGGGCAACACCACCCTCGTCAAGGCCCCGCCGCAGGCCCCGGCCGCCACCGCCGCCGTGGTCGCGCTGCTCCTCGAATCCGGCATGCCGCCGCAGGCCGTCCAACTCCTGCACGGCGGTGGCGAGATCGGCGCCCTGCTGTGCGCGGCCGACGAGGTCGCCGTCATCAGCTTCACCGGCAGCGCGGCCACCGGCCAGGCCGTGGCCCGCGCGGCCGGCGCCAAGCGCCTCGTCCTCGAACTCGGCGGCAACGCCGCCACGATCGTCTGCGAGGACGCCGACCTCGCGAAGGCGGCCAAGGAGTGCGCCCGCGCCGGATACAGCAACTCGGGCCAGAGCTGCATCTCCGTCCAGCGCGTCTACGTCCACAGCTCCCGCTACGACGACTTCCTCGACCGGCTCACCACCGCCGTGGACGGCCTCAAGGTCGGCGACCCGCTCGACCCGGACACCGACGTCGGCGCCATGGTCGACGAGGAGGCCGCGGAGCGCGTGGTGCGCTGGTCGGCCGAGGCCGCCGACGGCGGGGCCCGGGTGCTGCGCGGCGGCAGCCGGGACGGCGCCACCGTGGCCCCCACTGTCGTCGCGGGACCGCCCGCGCACGCCTCCGTCGTCGTGCACGAGGTCTTCGGCGCGCTCGTCACCGTGCTCCCGTACGACGACTTCGACGCGGTCATCGAGACCTGCAACGCGAGCCGCTACGGGCTGCAGGCCGGCCTGTTCACCAACGACATCGGCCGCATCGTCAAGGCGTGGCGCGAGCTGGAGACCGGCGCGCTGATCGCGGGCGGCACCTCCAACTACCGCCTGGACCATGTGCCGTTCGGCGGCGTGAAGGACTCCGGCTTCGGCCGCGAGACACCCCGCTCGATGATCGACGACTACACCGTCGTCAAGACGCTGATGCTCCGCGGCCTGTCCGTGTGGGGCGACACGACCACCCTCGACGGGGAGATGGACGCATGACGCACGAGACCGCCACCCAGGACCCCGCTCAGGCGCCGACCGTCACCGCCGCCCACGCCCTGGTCCGCCAACTGGAGTCCTACGGCGTCCGGCATATCTTCGGCACCTGCGGACACACCAACATCGCCCTGCTCGACGCCCTCGCCCCCAGCTCCATCGAGTTCGTCATCGCCCGCCACGAACAGGCCGCCGCCCACGCCGCCGACGGTTACGCCCGCGCCACCGGCCGCCCCGGCGTGCTCCTCACGCACGTCGGCCCCGGCATGATGAACGCGGTCACCGGCGTCGCCACCGCCGCCCTCGACTCCGTGCCCCTCGTCGTCCTCTCCGGCGACATCCCCTCGTACTACGCGGGCCGCCACCCCCACCAGGAGGTCAACCTCCACACGGACGCCGACCAGAGCGCCATCTACCGGCCGTTCACCAAGCGCACCTGGGACGTGCACCGCGTCCAGGACCTCGCCCGCACCACCGAACGCGCCTTCTGGACCGCGCAGTCGGGCCGACCCGGCGCCGTCCTCGTCAACATCCCCATGGACCTGTTCAACCGGCCCGTGGAACCGTACGAGAATCAGTACCCGCTGCCGGCCGTCACCGGCGCACCCGGCCTCGACGCCGCGACCGCGGAACGCATCGCCGACCAACTCCTCGCCGCCGAGAGGCCGTTGATCTACTTCGGCGGCGGCCTGCGCGACCCCCGAGCCAGGGAAGCCCTCGCCGCGCTCGCCGAACACCTCGACATCCCCCTCGCCCACTCCCTGATGGGCAAGGGCGTCCTGCCGGACACGCACCCGCTGCTGCTCGGCATGCCCGGTTTCTGGGGCCTGGACTCCACGCACGCGTACACCAAGGGTGCCGACGTCGTCCTCGCGCTCGCCACCCGGTTCGCCGAGACCGACGCCAGTTCGTGGGACCCCACTTACACCTGGAACTTCCCGCCCAGCAAGCTCATCCAGATCGACATCGACCCGGCCGAGATCGGCCGCAACTACCCGGTGGAGATCGGCGCCGTCGCGGACGTCGCCGACGCGATCCGCGCCATCGACGCCGCCGTCCGCGCCCGGCAGCCCGAGCCGCGGCGACGCGAAGGACTGCGCGCCTCCATCGCCACCGCCCGCCGCGCCGTATTCGACACCGCCCGCGAGGACGGCCGCAGCGACGCCTTCCCGCTGCGCCCGCAGCGCATCCTCGCCGACCTGCGCGATGCGCTTCCCGACGACGCGGTCCTCGTCACCGACGTCGGCTGGAACAAGAACGGCGTCGCCCAGTGCTACGAACTCCCCATGGGCGGTCGGTTCATCACCCCTGGTGGCGCCTCGACGATGGGCTTCGGGCCGGCTGCCGCCGTCGGCGTCCAACTGGCCGAGCCCGAGCGCGTGGTGGTCGCCCTCATCGGCGACGGCGGCATGAGCGCCCAACTCCCCGCGCTGCCCATGGCGGTGGAACAGGGCCTCCCGGTCATCTTCGTCGTGATGAACAACCGGGCCCACGGCACCATCGCCGACCTCCAGTCCGCCTCGTTCGGCCGGTCCTACGGCTGCGAGTTCACCGACGCCGAAGGGCGCCCGTACAGCCCGGACTTCGCCGACCTCGGCACCTCCTGCGGCGCGGACGGCTACCACGTCACCGCCCCCGCCGACCTCGCGAAGGCGCTCGCCGACGCCGTCACCCGGCGCAGGCCCGCCGTCATCGACGTACCCATGGTCAACGAACCGGTGCCGACCCCCGGCCACTGGAACATCAAGGACATCTACCGCGGATCCTTCACCGACTGACCGCCGCCCCCCTACCCCCGCCACCTGCCCCCGTCCCCGCCACAACGAGGTGACCTCATGATCCGCACCACCCGCACAGCCGTCTGCACGGCCGCCGCGCTGGCCGCCGCCCTCACCGCGTGCAGTGCGCCCGGCGAATCCGGCGACTCCGACAAGGACTCGTCGGGCCCGATCAAGATCGCCGTCGTCAACGCGCAGAGCGGACAGCTCAGTTCGCTCGGCGACTGGGAGTACAAAGGGGCCAAGCTCGCCATCGACGAGTGGAACAAGAAGGGTGGCGTCGACGGCCGGAAGATCCAGGTGAAGCTCTTCGACGACCAGGGCGACCCGACCACCGGCACCAACATCGCCCGGAAGCTGGACAGTCAGGGCTACGTCGCGATGATCGGCACGGCGGAGAGCGCGGTGACCGTGGCCATGGCGCCCATCCTCCAGCAGGCCAAGATCCCCAACATCACCTCGGGGCAGGCCGACGCCCTGGTCGACGTCGGAAGCCCGTACCTCTTCCTCAACGGGCCCACCTCGACGACGTACGACGCGACGCTCGCCGAGTACCTCGTCAAGGACAAGGGCCACAAGAAGATCGCGATGATCTCCAACAATGGCTCCTTCGGCAAGGGCGAGCACGACGCGTTCCTCAAGGCGGCCAAGGACCTCGGTGTCACCCCGGTCACCGACCAGGTGGTCACCACCGACCAGAAGGACTTCAGCAGCGCCCTCACCAAGATCCGCGCGAAGAAGCCCGACGTCGTGTTCATCGGCTCGGAGGAGGTCGAGGCCGGCCTGATCGTCAAGCAGGCGCGGGACCTGGGCATCACCGCGCCCTTCGCGGGCGCCGCGCCGCAGGGCACGCCGGTCTTCATCGACACCGCGGGCAAGGCCGCCGTCGAGGACACCATCGTCAGCTCGCCGTACCTGAGCAACGACGTCAGCGCCGCGTCGAAGAAGTTCGCCGCCGCCTACCAGGCCAAGTACAACAAGGCCGCCGAGCTGCACGGCGCGAAGGCCTACGACGGGACGAACATCCTGCTGACCGCGCTGAAGACCAGCAAGGCCGCCACCGGCCAGAAGCTCGCCGACGCCATCCGTGACACCCGCTACGACGGGCTGCTCGGCGACTTCGAGTTCGGCGAGGACGGGGTCGGCATCACCAAGACCACCATCGGTGTCATCCGCGCCGGCAAGCTCGTCCCGCAGCAGTGACCCGGGGGAGCTGAGCAGACATGCAAGAGACACTGCAGACACTCGTCGGCGGACTCAGCCTCGGCGCCGTCTACGCCCTGGTGGCCATGGGCTTCTCGCTCGTCTACCGGACCATGGGGCTCGTCAACTTCGCCCACGCCGACATCGCGATGATCGGCGCCTACGCCGCGTCGACCTTCTACCTCACCTCCAAACTGCCGTTTGCCGTCGCCATGATCGTGGCGATCGTCGTCACCGGAGCCATCGGTCTCGTCATCGAGCGCGTGCTGCGCCCGCTGGAGAACAAGGACTTCGACCTGATGCTGATCGGCACGATCGGCTTCGGCATCGTCCTCCAGGCCGTCGCCATCCTGATCTGGGGCACCACGGGACGGGCAGTCCCCTCGCCCGTGCCGTCCGCCCCGCTGGAACTCTTCGGCGTCCGGGTACGCACCTACGACCTGGTGGTCATGGCCGTCGCCGCGCTCGCCGTGACCGGCCTCGCCTGGTTCCTCGCCCGCACCAAGCGCGGCGCCGCCATGCAGGCCGTCGCCATGGACCACGAGGCGGCCACCGCCGTCGGCATCAACGTCGGCCGCAGCAACGCCCTCGCCTTCAGCATCGGCGCGGGGCTCGCCGCGCTCGCCGGCGGGCTCGTCGGACCCATGCTCTACGTCGACGCCTCGCTCGGCGGCGCGCTCGGCATCAAGGGCTTCGCCGCGGCCATGCTCGGCGGCTTCGGCTCCATCCCCGGCGCCGTCGTCGGCGGCCTCGCCATCGGCGTCCTCGACTCCTACGCCGCCGGACACTTTCAGGGCTACTCGGTGCTCGTGACCTTCCTGGTCTTCACCGTCGCCATCATGATCCGCCCGATGGGTGTCTTCGGGGAGAGGACGGTGAGCCGCGCATGACCCGCCGCTATCGACTCGGGGGCCTCGGCGTACTCGCGGTGGCCGGCTGGCTGCTGCCGTACGGCCTCGGCGGCTACGCCATCCACATCGTCAACATCGCCCTCATCTATGCCCTGTTGGCCATCGGCATGGGCCTGGCCATGGGCATCTCCGGGCAGATCAACCTCGCCCAGGTCGCCTTCTTCGGCGTCGGCGCGTACGCGGTGGCGATCCTCACCACCCACTCCGGGTACGGCTTCTGGCTTGCGGCGGTGCTCGCCCTGCTTGCCACGGTCGCCGCGGGCCTGCTCGTCGGCATCCCCGCGCTGCGCATGCAGTCCCACTACCTGGGCATCGTCACGCTCGGCCTGGCCCTCGGCTTCATCAACTGGATCACCAACGCGTCCATCACCGGCGGCGCCGACGGCATCTCCGGCATCCCGCAGCCGACCCTGCCCGGCATCGACCTCTCCAGCGAATACCTCTATTACTACCTGGAGTTGGTGATCTGCGCCCTCGGACTCGGCTTCGGACTCTTGGTCGTCCGTACGTCGCTGGGCCGTCGGCTGCGCGCGATGCGCGACGACCCGTTGGCCGCGGGCGCGATGGGCGCGGAGATCCCGCTGCTGCGCATGACGGCCTTCCTCCTCGCCAGCTTCTACGGAGGCCTGGCAGGGGTGCTGTACGCGGGGCTCATCCGTTACGTGGCCCCGGAGACGTTCTCCATCGCCAACATGTTCATCCTGCTCGCCATGGTCATCATCGGCGGCCGCCGCTCCCTCGTCGGCTGCGTGGTCGGGGCGGTCGGCCTCACTCTCATCCGCGAGTGGCTCTCCGACTTCTCGACGTACGCGCAGCTCGGCTACGGCGTCGTGGTCGTCCTGATGGTCGTCTTCGCACCGACGGGCCTGGCCGGAATCCCCTCCCGTATAAGGGAGTTCACGAACAGGCGGCGGGGGAGGAGCGAGGACCGCGCGGTACTGCGCCCCTTCCAGCCGTACGAAGTGGTGCCCACGCCCGACGATGCCGCCGAGGGGGCCCTCCTGGACATCCGCTCGGTCACCAAGGACTTCCGCGGTCTACGGGCGTTGGACGACGTCTCCCTCACGGTGCGCCCCGGTGAGATCCGCGGCATCGTCGGCCCGAACGGCTCCGGAAAGACCACCCTCTTCAACGTCATCACCGGCTTCTACCGGGCGAGTTCGGGAACGGTCGCCTTCGCGGGCCGCGACACCACGACCACCCGCCCCTACGCGTTGTCGCTCCTCGGTGTGGCGCGCACCTTCCAGAACCTGCGCCTGTTCGGCCAGTTGACGGTCCGTGAGAACATCCTCGTCGCTCTCGACAGGTCCCGCACCCGCACGATCTGGCAGTACGCGCTGTGGCAGCCGGGAGTGGCCCGGCGGGAACGTCGGCTGCGCCAGGAGGCCGCCGAACTCCTGGACCGCTTCGGCCTCACCGACTTCGCACGCTCCGCGCCGGGCTCCCTCCCGTACGGCATCCAGCGCCGCATCGAGATCGCCCGCGCCATGGGCGCCCGCCCGCGCCTCCTCCTGCTGGACGAACCGGCCGCGGGCCTCAACGGGGACGAAGTCCGCCAACTCGCGGACATCGTGCGCTCCATCCGCGACAGCGGCACCACGGTCGTCCTCATCGAGCACAACATGGGCCTGGTCATGTCGCTGTGCGAGCGCGTCACCGTCCTGTCCAGCGGCGGTGTCATCGCCGAGGGCACACCGGCCGAGGTGGTCGCGTCGCCCGAGGTGATCGAGGCGTACCTCGGTGACTCGGCGATGGCCCACGACGTCCCGCTTCCGGCGCCCACACCACCGCTGCCGCTGCCGAAGGAGCCGACCCGGTGAAGCTGATCCCCGCTCCACGCCCCCGCACGCCCGCCGCCCCGTCCGCCGCGACACTCACCGTGGACGACCTGTCCGTCCACTACGGAGGCGTCCGCGCGGTCAGCTCCATCGGCTTCAGCGTCGAGCCGGGCGCGTCGGTCGGCATCATCGGGGCCAACGGCGCGGGCAAGACGTCCACGCTCAAGGCGGTGATGGGCCTGGTCCCGCGCGGCGGTGGACGCATCACACTGGGCGACCTCGACCTGACCCGCGTACGGGCCCGCGACATGGTCCGGCACGGCATCGGCTACGTACCGGAGGGCCGCCATGTGTTCCCCGGCCTGACGGTGGAGAAGAACCTGCTGCTCGGCGCGTACGCCCGCGCCTGGGACGACGACACCCGGTCCACACTCGCCGAAGTCCACGAACTCTTCCCGGTCCTGGGGGAGATGGGCCAACGACTGGCCGGAGCCCTGTCCGGCGGCCAACAGCAGATGCTCGCCATCGGCCGGGCCCTCATGGCACAACCCCGCATCCTGCTCCTCGACGAACCCTCGATGGGCCTGTCACCCAAGCTCGTCGGCGACATCCTGCGCGTCCTGACCCGCCTCCGTGAGGACGGCCTGAGCATGCTCCTCGTGGAACAGAACGCCAAGCTCACGTTCGGCGCGACGAGCCACTGCCTGGTCATGGAGAACGGCGCCGTCGCCATGACCGGCACCTCGGAGGAGCTCAGCGAGGACCCGCGGGTCCGGCAGATCTATCTGGGGCTGTGACGGACGGGTCGGCGGCGCCCGTGGTGTGTCGGGCTACGTGGCGGGCCGCCACGTAGCCGAAGGTGAGTCCGGCACCGACCTGGCAGCCCGCGCCCGGGTACTCCGAGGCCATGACCGAGTGGGCGTCGTTGCCGCAGGCGTAGAGGCCGGGGACGGGGGCGCCCTTCGCGTCGAGGACACGGGCCTCGGGGTCGGTGCGCAGGCCGAGCGCGGTGGCCAGCGGCGTAGGGACGACGGCGATGGCGTAGAAGGGACCCTTCTCGATCGGGCCGAGGTTGACGTTCGGGGTGTGGGCCGGGTCGCCGTACTGGCGGCCGAAGGGGTGAGAGCCCTTGCCGAACTCCTCGTCGACGCCGGTGGCCGCGTACCGGTTGCTGTCGTCGACGGTACGGGCCAGGCCCTCGGGGTCCACGCCGATCGACGCGGCGAGCTCGCGCAGGGTGCGGCCCGTACGCAGATACCCGGACGCGATGTGGCGCCGCAGCAGGGACTTCGGCAGGTGCGGATGGACCATGCCCAGTCCGTACTTGGCGAGGGTGCGGGCGTCCGTGACCAGCCAGGCCGGGATCGAGGGCACGGACTTGTGCGCGTCGTACATGGCGCGGGTGAAGCGGTGGTACGAGACGGACTCGTCGACGAAGCGGCGGCCGGCGGCGTTCACGGCGACGATGCCGGGCTTGGCGCGGTCCCAGATGTGCGGGAAGACGGCGGTGGAGCCGTCGCGGCGGCGGCCGATGGAACTGGGGAACCACAGCGCGTTGTCGTCGCGGGACTCGCCGAGCACCCCGCCGACCCCGGCGGCCAGGGAGATGGTGTCGCCGGTGGCCCCCTCGCCGGCCCGCGTGAACTGGGGTGTGGGAGACGGCAAATGACGCGCTCTCAGCTCATGACTCGCAGAGAAGCCACCCGCCGCCAGCACCACGCCCCCACGCGCACCGACCCTGACGGTGCGCCCCCGGTGCGAGACGACGGCGCCGACGACACGACCCTCGCCATCGGCGACGAGTTCACTGGTAAGGGCCGTGAACCAGACGTCGCCGCGGCGGCGCAGCAGCTGGTGGTACAGGTTGGCGACCAGGGCGTTGCCCATGGCGAGGCGGGTGCCGCGCGGGTGGCCCAGCATGTCCCACGCCCAGCGCACCCCGAGGCGCAGGGCGGTGGCGACGCCGCGCGGTGAGCCGTCGAAGATGCTCAGGAGCTGGTTCACCTCGGGGCGGCGGACCATGAGCGTGCCCCGGAACAGCGCGAACTCCGGGACCGGGCGGCGGACCCGGCCGAAGCGTGCCTTGCCGAGCCTGCGGCCGTCGAACGTACGGGGTTCCAGGGCGCGGCCGATGCCGAACCCGGCGATCTCGGGGTGATAATCGACGACGGTCCTGGAGTGCCAGAAGCCGACGCCGAGCCGCTTCTCCAGGTAGTCGACCATGGCGGGACCGTGGGCGAGGTAACTCTCCCGCAGCGCACGGGGCGCCCGATCACCGACGAGCGCGTCGAGGTACTCGTGCGCCGCCTCCGTGTCGGCGGCCGGATCCTGCTGGTGACGGTGGCCGGGAATCCAGGCGGTGCCGGCCGAATAGGCAGTGGTTCCGCCCAGCCACTCCGTCTTCTCCAGGACGAGAACGTCAAGCCCCTCCTCGGCGCCGACGGCCGCCGCGCCGAGCCCGCCCGCCCCGGAGCCCAGGACCAGCAGGTCGACCTCGTGGTCCCAGGTGTGCTCGCGCTGCTCCGCCATGGTCAAGATCCTTTCATGGTGCGGGGGTTCGGGGAACGGTCGCGGGGAGGGGGGGCAGTGCGGTGCTGGTGCCGGTGCGGGGACGCTGTTCGGCGCGTCCTCGGATGGGTGCTGTGACCTCAACATCCCTTACCCCGTAACGAGGTTGAAAGCCCACCCCTCGTGCGAAGATGCCGCAAGGTGAACAGACACGGGGGGGGTGTCATGGCAGACGATTCGGTTCCTGACCTGTCGAGGAACCTCACAGACCGAGATCTTGCGCGCCTGATGAAGCGCGGCACGGATGAACTCGCCGACGATCCGACCGCGGCGGAAATCCGCGAGCGAATTCAGGACAGAGAGAACCTGGAACAGGACCGGGATCACAGGGAACGGTCCGACCGCAGTGCGGTCATCGGGTTTCTGTCCGGAGTGGCCATCCTGGTCATTGTCATCGTCGTCTCCATCGTGACTTTCGAGCCGTAAGACCTTTCGACTTCGCGCTGCCGCGTGGTGAACGGCGAGGCTGCAGCGGGTTTCCGCGCCGGACGCCGGTGTGGGAGGAGGTACTCATGGAGGAGAGGGCGCCCGGGCCGGTCGGCGCAGATCGGGACTATGAGTGCCAGATCTACGTAGCCGCTCCCAGCTGTGATCGGTTGATGGAACAGGTGGCAGCCGCCCTGAATGTGTCATACGGCGCGGATCGCGGGCTGACCTATGGATGCGTCGGCGTGGAGTGGGCGCACAGCTACTACGAAGGCACTGGTGCTCGCGACGACTTCCTCGACTGGCGCTCGCTCCTCATGTGCCAACCGCGCCGCGGTGCCTCGCCAACTCCTCGCCGTACGGCCTCAATGCGAGCGTCTGGTCCGGCAACGGGGCCCGCGGCCGTGCGGTGGCCGCCCGCGTCCATGCCGGGACCGTCAACGTCAACGAGGCGTTCGCCGCCGCCTGGGGCAGCATCGACGCCCCGATGCGCCGTCTGGCGCCGGCCGCACACCACGGCCCGTCAGGGCTGATCGTCCATCAAGTCCAGGTCGTTCCAGGCGTGTTCCACGCGACCCACCGACCGCAGCCGGTCGGGGGAGGTGCCCAGTTCCGCGACGACGGCCTGCACGGCCGAGACCATCGCGGTCAGCGACGGGGTGGAGTGCAACCCCTCGATCGGCGTCACGAGAACGTGGTCGGCGTCCTCCGCCAGGGGAGAGGAGCGCAGGTCGGTCAACACGCAGACGGTCGAACCCTGTTCGCGGGCGAGCCGGGTCAGCCCGCGCAGGGCCCGGGTGAGGCGCCAGATGTTGATGGCGATGACGCAGTCGCCCGCCTGGAGGTGGCTCAGTCGCACGGCCTGCACGGTGGGGGCGCCGAGGGCGAGTTGGATGTCGTAGCCCATGATGGCGCCCAGGTGCGCCAGGATGTGGGCCGGGCCCGCGGCGCTGCCCGAGCCGACGATCAGGGTGCGACGCGCGGTGCGGATGGCCCCGGCGATCTCGCGGATCGCCTCGACGGATTCCGTGGTGTTCAGCGATTGCAGGTTGGCGGCGTCCTGGTGCAGTGCCCGGGCGGCGGCGTCCTGCGCGTGGCTCGGTGCTCCTTCGGTCCCGGTCAGCCGGTCGAGGTAGAGGCCGCGCAGCCCTTCGCGTAGCGCCGGCCATCCCTCGAAGCCGAGCTGCTGACAGGTGCGTACGACGGTGGAGGTGTTGGCCCCGGCGCGCTCGGCGACCTCACGGGCCGAGGCGTAGCTCGCGAAGTGCGGCTCGCGGACCAGGACCCGGACCACGCGTTCCGCCTGCGGGCCCAGGGCCGCGTACCCCTCCTGGTTGCGCAGCCAGGTCTCGATCACGGACACGGGCGACTCCTCGGCCACGGGACACGCCCGTTCACGGGCGGCCCGACACGGTATGGGCGACGTCGAACAACTGGCTGTGCACGGCGTCCGGCGAGCTGAAGAAGCGTGCCATGCCCTCCGCCAGCTCGGCCCGGCGGGGTGACTGCTGCCACGCGGCGTACGCGGCCATGTCGGGCCACACGGCGGTGACGACCAGCTCCTGCGCATCTTCGCTGGTCAGGATGCGGGACTCAAGAGCTCCCGAGGCTTCGAGGATCTGTCGGCGGCGGTAGAAGGCGAGGAGTTCGCCGGCCGTGCCGGGCGTGGGGCGCAGGGTGAGTACCGAAATCTTCATGCATCAACCATTGCATGGATTGACTCTGTGCATCTAACGTTGCGCCGCATCGAGTGCGGGACCCCGTTCGTGGAGGCGCAGTGAACCCTTCCCAACCGTCACAAGCACCACAGACATCACAGGCATCACAGACGTCACAGGCACTGAACGGCGAGGACCTGTTGCACAGGCTCGACCGTCTTGAGCCCTCATCCGCACACCGCCGCCTGATGTTCCAGGGCGGCCTCGGCTACACCTTCGACTCCTTCGACGGCGCGCTGATGGGCTACGCCCTGTCCGCGGTCATCGCCTTGTGGAGCATCGACGCCGGACCGGCCGGCTGGCTGCTGTCCTCGCTCTACTTCGGCTACCTGATCGGCGCCCTCGGGGCCGGCGTGCTCGCCGACCGGTTCGGTCGACGGCGCCTGATGATGTTCGCGCTGCTCATCTTCTCTGTCTTCAGCCTGTTGATGGCCACCTCGACCGACCCGACCCAACTCTTCGTCTGGCGAGCCCTGTCGGGCATCGGAGTGGGCGCCGAGAGCGTGCTCGTCGCGCCCTACATCTCGGAGTTCCTGCCCGCCCGCTACCGCGGCCGGTTCGTCGCCCGCACGGTCGGCTTCCTCTCCTTCGGCTACATCCTGGCCGGTGTCGTCGCGGCCGTCGTGATCGGCCCGCACGCGGAGACCGGGTGGCGGATCGCCGCGCTGATCACGGCTCTGCCCGTGGTGCTCCTCCTGTGGTGGCGCAAGAGCCTTCCGGAATCCCCGCGCTTCCTCATCGCTCGTGGGCGGCTCGCCGAGGCCGAAGAGGTGGTCCGTCGGTTCGAAAGCGCCGCCCCCAGTGCCGCTTCCACACCGCAGAGCCCTCACACCGCTCCCGCCCCACCGGCACCGAGCGCACCAAACACCCCGGCCACGCCAAAGAGGCCGACTCTCGCCCAACTGACCGCCCTCTTCGGCCCCGGCCTGGCCCGCCGGACACTCGTCCTGTGGGTCATCTGGTTCACCCTGACCGGTGTCAACTACGGCTTCGCCAGCTGGCTCCCCACCTTGCTGGTCACCGCGAAGGGCTTCGCCATCACCAAGTCCTTCCTCTACGGACTGGTGACCGCCCTCGCCCAAGTGCCCGGCTACTACATGGCCGCCGCCCTGATCGACCGCATCGAACGCAAGTGGGTCATCGCCCTCTACGCCACCGGCGCCACCCTCTCCGCCCTCCTGGTCGCGCTCACCGACAGCGAGGTGCTGCTCCTGGTCGGCGCCGCCTTTCTCGCCGCGTTCATCAACGGCTCCGCAGCGGCCTACTACGTCTACACATCGGAGTTGTATCCCACCGCCATCCGCACCACCGGCATGGGCGCCGCCTCCGCGGTCGGACGGTGCGGTGCCATTCTCTCGCCCATCGCCATCGGCTACCTGTACGGCGCGGTCGGCTTCAGCAAGGTGTTCCTCGGCCTCGTCGGCCTGCTCGCCATCGCCGTCCTCGTCGTCACCGTGTTCGGCGAGAGGACGGCCGGACACAGCCTTGAGCACATCGAAAGTAGGACCGCATGAACCGCCTGCTCATCACCGACGCACACCTGCTGCACCCGGAGACCGCCGAGATCACCGACACCTCCTGGGTCGAGGTCGCGGACGGCCGGATCGCCGCCACCGGCACCGGCCGGGCGCCCGAGCCGACCGACGACGTCCGACACATCGACGCAGCGGGCGCCACCGTCATGCCCGGACTCGTCGACGCGCACGTCCACCTCCTGCTGAGCACCCTCGACCGCCAGGAGTCCGCCTCCTGGACCCCCGGGTACGCCACCGTCCGCGCCCTCGCCGAAGCCGGCCGCATGCTGCGCCGCGGCTTCACCACCGTCCGCGACGTCGGTGGCGCCGATTACGGAATGGCCCGAGCCATCGAGGAGGGACTGGCCCCGGGCCCCCGCTTGATCTTCGGCGGCAAGGCGCTGTCGCAGACCGGCGGCCACGGAGACCTCCGCCCGCTCGGCGACGACACCATGCCCTGCTGCCAGGCCCGCCCCGCCTTCTCCCGCATCGCCGACGGTGTTGACGCCGTCAAGGCCGCCGCACGCGACGAGTTCCGCAAGGGCGCGGCACACTTGAAGATGCTCCTCAGCGGAGGTGTCGCCTCACCTCACGACGAGGTCTCCGAAGTCCAGTACACCGACGAAGAGATGCGCGCCGCTGTCACCGAGGCCAAGAACCACAACCGGTACGTGACCGTGCACGCCTACCACCCCCGCGGCGTCAACCGCGCCCTACGAGCCGGTGTGCGCTGCGTCGAACACGGCAACCTCATCGACGACGAGACCATCCGCCTCCTGCTGGAGAACGACGCCTACCTCGTCCCCACCCTGATCACCTACGACCAAATGGCCAAGTTCGGCGAGAAGTTGGGCATGGCGGAGGCGTCCCGCCGAAAGATCGCGGACGTCCACGAGGGCGGCCTCGCGGCCCTCGAACGCGCCCACAACGCAGGCGTCAACCTCGTCTACGGAAGCGATCTGCTCGGCCCCATGCAGACCGCCCAACTCGAAGAGTTCACCCTGCGCGCCGAGGTCCAGCCGGCCGCCGACATCGTACGAGCGGCCACCAGCACCGCAGCCCGCCTGCTCAACCTGGAATCCCGGATCGGCACCCTGGCCGTCGGCGCCGACGCGGATCTCCTCGTCGTCGACGGAAACCCGCTGGACGACATCGGCGTCCTCACCCGCCCGCAGGACAACCTCCGGCATGTCATCAAGGGCGGCGCCGTCACCTGAGGTTCGTCGCGGGGCGGCCCGCCTGCGGGAACAGTTCGCCGCACATCCGGGATCCCCTCTTTCGTTTCCCCTCTTTCGGTTCGATCGCTTACGGTGTATGCACCGTTCACATTAGGGACAATGTCGACGGTGCGAACACAGAGGAGCGTGACCATGCCGCAAGGCGCTGCGTACCACCACGGGGATCTCCGGGCGGCCTGCCTGCGGGCGGCGCGTGAGCTGCTGGAAGAGGACGGCAGTGCCGGCCTGTCGCTGCGTGCGGTGGCGCGCCGCGCGGGGGTGTCGGCGACGGCTCCGTACCGCCACTACGCGGACCGCGACGCGCTCGTCTCCGCGGTGGCGGCGGAGGGCTACCGCGAACTCGCCGAGCAGCTGGCCGCCGCGCACCCCGCACCCTCGACGCCGGACGACCTCGCGGCGGTCGCCGTCGTCTACGTGCGGTTCGCCCTCGACCACCCGGCGCTGTTCCGGGCGATGTTCGCCGAGCCCTGCGACCCCACCAGCGAGGAACGTGTCGCCGCGACGGCTGTCATCTCGGAGTACGTCCAGGGCATCGTCCGCAACGCCTTCCCCGGCTCGGACGCGAGTGTCCTGGCGACCACGGTGTGGGCCCTCGTGCACGGACTGGCCTTCCTGCACCTCGACGGCAAGCTCGACGCCTCCACCCCCGAGGCGGTCACCGGGCAGGTCCGCGCTGCCGTGTCCGCGCTGTTCACTGCCGCCCCGGCGTTGCAGGCGGCCGGGCAGGGCGAGACGGCGCCGGCCTAGGGCGGAGGGGGCCTTCGCCCACGGTCACCGCAATTCCGGCGGACGGTTTCGTGCCGTGTTGCGGACTGTGGGCGGGGCTTGAAGATGGGATGCGGGGGCGATGCACGTGGGTTCGACCGTCTGGTCCGACCGACGGAGTCATGCCTAAGGGGGCTCGTCACGAGGAGTGGACATGGTTGATCTGCCGCCGCCCATCACGCCCTACCTGGAGCCGGCCGCGAGGGAGCTGGCCGAGGCGACCGATCCACACCCGCGGATCTACGAAGTGCCACCCGAGAAGGGGCGCGAGATCCTGCTCGGGCTGCAGAACGACCCGAGTGTGCCGAGGCCCGACGTCGACGAGGAGTGGGTCGACGTGGACGCGGGCGAATGGGGCACGGTCCGTACCCGCATCATCCGGCCGAAGGGGTCGAGCGGTCCGTTGCCGGTGGTGTTCTACATCCACGGCGCGGGCTGGGTGTTCGGCGACGACAAGACGCACGACCGGCTGTTCCGTGAACTCGCCGTCGGCGCAGGCGCGGCAGGTGTCTTCCCGGTGTACGACCGGGCGCCCGAGGCCAAGTACCCGACACAGGTCGAGCAGAACTACGCGGTGGGCCAGTGGGTGCTGAAGCACGGTGCCGAGCACGGTCTGGACACCTCGCGGATCGCAGTGACCGGTGAATCGGTCGGTGGCTGCATGTCGGCGGTGTTCGCGCTGATGAACAAGGAGCGCGGTGGGATCGACCTCAAGGCGCAGGTCCTGCTGTATCCGGTGACGAACGCGGACTTCGACACCCCCTCGTATCTGCAGTTCGCCGAGGGCTACTACCTCACGCGTGACGGGATGAAGTGGTTCTGGGACGCGTACACCACCGACCCGGCGCAGCGCGCCGAGGTGCATGCCGCGCCGTTGCAGGCATCGCTGGAGGAACTCAAGGGCCTGCCGACGACGCTGGTCATCACCGATGAGGCCGATGTGCTGCGCGACGAGGGCGAGCAGTACGCGAACAAGCTCCGTGAGGCCGGGGTGGATGTCACCTCAGTGCGGGTTGCGGGCATGGTCCACGACTTCCTGCTCCTCGACAGCCTGCGTGACACGCGGGCGGCCAACGTCGCGCGGACCCTCGCCGTGGACGCGCTGAAGAGCGCACTGTGCGACTAGCGCAGAGCGCGAGCAGTGGCCCCGTGGCCCTGCGCGCAGACCGCCTCCCGGGCTCCAATGTTGACGTTGCTTACTTCGCGACGTAGTGTGTGCGGTGTAAACATTGGAGTGCGTGTCGCGCGGGCCGGGGCCGAATCGCCCGACCGCCCGCGGAACCCTCCCCTCAATCACGTGAACGGAATGTCATGAAGGCAGTGTCGATCAAGGAGCCCGGTGGGCCCGAAGTCCTGCAATGGGTCGATGCCGAAGACCCCGTACCCGCTGCCGGGGAAGTGGTCGTCGACGTGGTGGCCAGTGCGGTGAACCGGGCCGATGTCATGCAGCGGATGGGTCTGTACCCGGTCCCGGCGGGTGCGTCCCCGTACCCGGGGCTCGAGGTGTCGGGCCGCATCGGCGCCGTCGGTGAGGGAGTGACCGGCTGGAAGGTGGGGGACGAGGTCTGCGCGCTGCTGACCGGGGGCGGCTACGCGCAGAAGGTCGCTGTTCCGGCAGGGCAGTTGCTCACCGTGCCCAAGGGGATCGGTCTGGTCGAGGCGGCCGGGCTGCCCGAGGCGGTGGCCACCGTGTGGTCCAACCTGGTCATGACCGCGAGCCTCAAGGAGGGGGAGACCCTGCTCGTTCACGGCGGCGCGGGTGGCGTCGGCACCGCGGCCATCCAGATCGCCAAGGCGGTCGGTGCCCGGGTCGTCACCACCGTCGGCGGCCCGGAAAAGGCGGCCAGGGCAAAGGAGTTGGGCGCCGACGTGGCGGTCGACTACCGCACCCAGGACTTCACCGAGCACGGCCCCTACGACGTCATCCTGGACGTGGTCGGCGGCCAGTACCTCGAGCGGAACGTCCGGTCCCTGGCTCCGGACGGACGCCTCGTAGTCATCGGTTTGCAGGACGGCCTGGAAGGCCAACTCAACCTGGCCGACATGGTGTTCAAGCGGCTTGCCGTGCACGGCACGACCCTGCGCACCCGCTCCGCCGAGCAGAAGGCGGCCATCGTGGCCGAGGTCCAGAGCGAGGTCTGGCCGATGATCGAGAGCGGTGCCGTGCAACTGGTCGTCGACCAGACCGTGCCGATGGCCGAGGCCGCCGAGGCGCACCGGCTCATCGACACGGGTAAGCACATCGGCAAAATCCTTCTGGTGAACGCCTGACGCCTGAAGCCTGACTGAGTGATTGGCGCTCTTTCACGGCAATAGATTGCGGCTTGATGGCCCGGCCAGATCGCCTGGCAGACCCGGCGCCGCCGCGCGGAACCCAGCCCGGGACCAAACACCAACCAACGGATCAAACACTCAGTCAGGCCCTAGTGGGATCCGAGCCCTGATCGAGCGTACCGTTCGATGGTTGCTGGGGAAGCCACCCGTCCCCGACTGCCGAGCGGAGTGCCCTTGTGAGCAGCGGACGCATGGAAGTGTGCCTGGTCGGCGCCGGACCACGCGGGCTGTCCGTGCTGGAACGGATCTGTGCGCAGGAACGCAGGGCGCCGGGCCGGCAGCGGATCGTCGTCCACGTGGTCGATCCGGGGCCGCCTGGCTCGGGCCAGGTATGGCGCGCCGATCAGCCCCGCCACCTGCTGATGAATACCGTCGCCTCCCAGGTCACGGTGTACACCGACGCCAGTGTCAGGATCGCCGGGCCCCTGGAGGAGGGGCCGAGTCTCCACCAGTGGGCCAAGGCCCTCGGACCCAGCGCCCTGACCGCGCAGTCGGGGCAGCCCTACGACGACGAGACGCTCGCCGAGGCCCGCGACCTCGGGCCCGATACGTACTCGACCCGAGCCCTGTACGGCCAGTACCTCAATTGGGTGTTCCGGCAGGTTGTCGCGAACGCGCCCGTCCACGTCACGGTCCGCGTACACCCCCAGCGGGCCGTCGCCCTGGACGGCACCGCGACACAAGCGCAGGCCGTGACGCTCCAGGACGGCACCCGGCTGAACGGACTGTCTGCCGTGGTCCTCGCACAAGGGCATGTGCCCGCCCATCCGACCACGACCGTACGGCAGTTGACCGCCTTCGCCGCGGACCACTCCCTGACGTACATCCCCCCGGCCAACCCCGCCGACGTCGACCTGTCAGCCGTCGCACCCGGCGAGAGCGTGCTGCTGCGAGGCCTCGGCCTGAACTTCTTCGACTACATGGCGCTGTTCACACACGCCCGCGGCGGCGTCTTCCGGCGCGAGAACGGGCGGCTCGTCTACCACCCCTCGGGGCGCGAGCCGCGCCTGTACGCAGGGTCCCGGCGCGGCGTGCCCCACCAGGCGCGCGGCGAGAACCAGAAGGGCGCCCACGGACGGTATCTGCCCAGGCTGCTGACAGTCGACCACATCACGGCGCTGCGTGGGGCCCCGGGAAAGCGCAGGCTCCACTTCCGCCGTGACCTGTGGCCACTGATCGACAAGGAAGTGCGCAGCGTCTACTACGAGGCCCTGCTCGCCGGCCGTGACGGCCCGGACGCCGCGGCCGCGTTCGCCGACCGTTACCTGCGGGCCGAACCGGGCCCCGCAGAGGATGCCCTTCTCGACGCGGCCTGTGTCGCGCCCGGTGAGCGCTGGGACTGGGATCGCGTCGCGGCCCCGCTCGGTACCCGGGACTTCGCCGACCCGGCCGACTTCCGGGCGTGGCTCCTCGACCACCTCGGCGAGGACCTGCGCCAGGCCCGCGCGGGCAACGTGGGCAGCGCCCTCAAGGCCGCCCTGGACGTCCTGCGGGACCTGCGCAACGAGATACGTCTCGGCGTCGACCACGGCGGCCTCGACGCCGCCTCGCATCGCGACGAACTCGACGGCTGGTACACGCGGTTCAACGCTCATCTGTCGATCGGCCCGCCCGCGTCTCGCGTCGAGGAGATGGCCGCGCTCATCGAGGCGGGCATCCTCGACGTCGTGGGGCCCGGGCTGCAGGTGAGCACCGACCCGGACGGCCCCTGCTTCGTCGCCACCTCCTCTCGCGTCCCCGGCGTCCGGGCGCGCGCCACGGCCATGATCGAGAGTCGGCTCCCCGACATCGACGTGCGCCGCACCGCCGACCCGCTGATGCGGCAGTTGCTGCGCACCGGCCAGTGTCGCCCGTACCGCGTACCCGGCGGCCCCGGCGAGGACTGTGTGGACAGCGGCTACGAGACCGGCGGGCTCGATGTCACCGAGCGTCCCTACCGACTGCGCGACGCCCAGGGCCTGCCGCACCCACGGCGGTTCGCCTACGGCGTGCCCACCGAGTCCGTGCACTGGGTGACCGCGGCCGGCATCAGACCCGGCGTCGGCTCCGTCACTCTGGAGGACTCCGACGCCATCGCGGCGGCCGCCCTCGCGCTGCCAGAACCCGGCTCCGAGTCCGGCGAGCGGGACCAATTCACCACCGAGGCGCGGCTGTTGGCCACGGCGCGGCCCGCCGCCGACACCAGCGCGGGGGCAACGGCATGACCACGCAGGACATGACTTCGCGCGCGCATCTGGACGCCGGGCTGCTCAGCCCGGTCCGCGCGGGCACCCCCGTCGAGGCGGCCGTCGGCGACAGCGCCTGGCTGCAGGCCATGCTCGACGCCGAGGCCGCCCTCGTGCGTGCGCAGGCCCGCTGCGGCACCGTGCCCGCAGCTGCCGCCGAGGCGATCACGACGCTCGCGCGGGCGGACCTTCTAGACGTACGCGAACTCGCCCTCGCCGCGCGGGAGACGGCCAACCCCGTCGTGGGACTCGTCAAGGCGCTCACCAGGGTGGTGGCCGAGCAGGCGCCCGAGGCGGCCGAGTACGTGCACCGCGGCTCCACCAGCCAGGACGTGTTCGACACGGGCGCGATGCTGGTGGCACGCCGTGCGTTGCGCCTGATCGTCGCCGATCTGCGGACCACCGCCCGGTCCCTGGCCGCGCTGGCGGTCACGCACCGCGACACGGTGATGGCGGGCCGCACGTTGGCGCTGCACGCCGTACCGACCACGTTCGGGCTGAAGGCAGCGGGCTGGAGACAGCTGGTCCTGGAGTCGACGGAGCGGCTGGAGCGGGTCGCGGACACGCTGCCGGTGTCGTTGGGCGGGGCCGCGGGGACGCTGGCGGGCTATCTCCAGTACGCGGGGGAGGGGAGAGGCGAGGGGACCGGACAGGGAGGCGGTGTGCCGGCCGTGCTCGACGATCTGACCGTCGCCTTCGCCGGTGAGACGGGACTCGCCGTGCCCCGGCTGCCCTGGCACGCGCTGCGTACCCCGGTGGCCGACCTCGGGGCCGCGCTCGCCCACACCGTCGGTGCGCTCGGCAAGATCGCCGCCGATGTGCTGGTCCTGTCCCGCACCGAGATCGGTGAGGTGAGCGAGCCCGGCGGCACCGGGCGTGGTGTGTCGTCGGCGATGCCGCACAAGCGCAACCCCGTCCTCGCGACGCTGATCCGCTCCACCGTGCTCCAAGTGCCCGCTCTCGCGTCGGTGCTGACCCAGTGCCTGGCCACCGAGGACGAGCGGTCCGCGGGTCTGTGGCACAGCGAGTGGCAGCCGCTGCGCGAGTGCCTGCGGCTTGCCGGGGGCGCCGCCCACACCGCCGTGGAGCTGGCCCGCGGGCTGACGGTCCACCCGGAACGGATGCGGGCCAATCTCACGGTGACCGGCGGGCAGATCGTCTCCGAGCGCTTCAGCGCCGTCCTCGCGCCGCGCCTCGGTAGGGAAACGGCAAGGGAACTGCTCACCCGTGCGTCGGCGCGGGCGGCCGCCGAGGCGCGACCGCTGGCCGACGTACTGGCCGAACTGCCGCAGCTGAGAGGCGTGTTGACGCCCGGGGAAGTCGGCGCGCTGATCGATCCGGCCGGCTACACGGGCGTGGCCGCGGCGCTGGTCGACCGGGCCGTGGCGGCCGACCGGACACCCACAGCGCCTGCACTCAACCCTCCACCGGTCCCTTCACACTCAGGGGTCGAAGATGGCTAGCACGGACACCGATATCGCCGTCGACACCGACGTCGTCATCGTCGGAGCGGGTTCTGAAGTCCGAAGTCACCTGTGCCTGTGGCTCAGCGCTCGCGCTCCTGCGTGCATGGCGGCGAGTCGGCCGTGACGCGGAGGCCGATGATGGCGATGTCGTCGCGGCGCTCGCACGGCAGGGTGAGCAGCTCCTTGATGAGGGTCGCGAGCGGCAGCTCCTGGGAGGTGAGGTCGGCGGCTCGGGCCGCCAGCCGGTCGAGCCCGTCGCCGATGTCCTGCCCGGGTGTCTCCACCAGGCCGTCGGTGTAGAGCAGCAGGGTGTCTCCCGTCCCGAGCCGTTCGTGCCACTCACCGCGCTGCGCGCCAGGTGCCACGCACAGGGGCAGGTCCGGGCCGTCAACGCCGGTGAGATAGCGCGGGGCCCCGTGGCCGGCCGGAATGAGCAGGGGCGGGAGATGCCCGGCGTTGGACAGGACCGCATCCCGGCCGCCGCCCTCGGTCGGCGTGAGCACCGCGTGGAGGATGGTGACGTACGGACTGGTGCCGAGGCCCTGTGTCACCTGGTCCAGGCGGCTCAGTGTCCGGGCGGGGCTCGTGGGGTCGTCGTAGGCGAAGCCGCGCAGCATGTTGCTGACCTTGCCCATGGCTGTGGCGGCGTTCAGGTCGTGCCCGGCGACGTCGCCGATCGTCAGGGTCAGGGATCCGTCGCGGCAGGCCGTGGCGTCGTACCAGTCACCGCCGATCTCGGCCCTGGAGCTGGCGGGCTGGTACACCGCCGCCAGCTCCGCACCGTCGACCTGGGGAGGAGCGGTCAGGAACGAGCGCTGGAGGGCCAGGGCGGTGTCACGCACATTCTGGAGTTCGAGCGTGCGTGACACGGGGCCCTGAGCCCGGTGGAGGATCTCTTGGAGGAGCTCGATGTCCGCATCGCTCGGTGGCGGATTGCCCTGGCAGGTCGCCGCCGCAGCGAGGGCCACCGTCCGCTCGTCCACGACGATCGGCAGCAGCGTCAGGCTCGTGCCCTCGGCGCGGGCCAGCCATTCCCGTGTCGGCCCGGAGAGCAGGCCGTCGGGCGGTCCGCCGGCCGGGAACCTGATGACCTGGGCCCGGCGCTGCTCGATCGCCTGCTCGGCCAGCGGGCCGAGAACGAAGTCGCCCGCGAGCGGAGCGATCGGCGGAAGGTTCGGGGAGCGGGCGATGCGTACCCGGCTGGTGAGGTGGAGGCCGGAGCCGGCATCGCGCCCGGTGGGGCCGCCGCTCTGGAGCTGGAAGACGGCGAAGGCATCGACGAGGTCGGGCACCACGGCCGATGCCGTGCCGGCGAACAGTTCCGCGAGGTCACCCGCCACGGGCTCGGCCGCCACCCTTGCGAGCAGCCGTTCCCGCATCTGCCTGTGCCACTGCTCCTCGGCGTCACTCACCGTGCCGATCCACTCGAAGAGCTCGCCGTGCCTCAGCACCGGCACCGCAATGATCTTCACGTGGCGGTAGCCGCCGGTGTCATCCGCTGCGCGTACGCGAATCTCCGCGTCGAGGAGCGACTGGCCGCTCGCGGTGGCCTGCCACTGCGACTCGAACCACGCGCGGTCCTTGGGATGCACGGCGTCCATCCATGAGCCGTTGCCGTCCGGGTTCCACAGGCCGCCGCTGCCCTGCCCGAACCGGCCGACCAGCGCCGACACGCTCCCGTCCCTGTCCATCAGCCAGACCACGTGCGGGATGGCCGACAGCAGGGCCTCGTAGCGCCTGACCGCATTCGCGGGAGACTCGTGCCCCTCTTCCCGCACCCCACCACCGGCACCGAGCGCGCGCGTCGTGATGCGCGCGACCAGCATCAACGTGGCAGGCCCGCACCAGATCCGCACCGGGATGCACGTCACCACACACGCATGGTTGGCCGCGCCTTCGGCGCCAGTGCCGGGGACATCGACCAGGACGGTCGATTGCTCCGTCCCGGCAAGATCCAGGGCACGCAGCACGGGCCGCAGGGCGGGCCCCGCAAGGGCGACGCCCGCTTCCTGCCCCACCCGCCAGAAGCCGAACAGCTTCTCGAACGGCTGATTGCGCTCCCTCAGCCGGTGAAAGGGCCCTGTGGCCAGCCCTGCCCCCACGGTCGCCGCCTGGAGACTCTCCAAGTCAAAGACGGGACCCGGGCTGAGAGCGGCGTCCTCTTCCACCCCACCATGATCCCCTGAGAAGACGGAATGAGCAGCCGTACGCGCGGCGGGGAAGGGCACCGTTGGCGGCGCGATGCCCTGCGACGGCGGGTTGACGGCATGCACCCCGATTCCGCTCCGCGAGCACCACTCGTCCACCATGACGGCTTCACATCGGCACGTTCGCTCACGGAGTGCATCCGGATTCACTCGTGCGGGGCCGACGAGATAACGGTTTCGCCGGGGCACGCGCCCGCGTACGGGGCACAGTCGTTTCCCGGGTATGAGCCACGCACTGCACGATGAGCCCCTCGCCGAGCTGTCCGCCCCGTACTGGATCGACTCACCCCTCCTCCAGCACGGCCTCGGCTCCTGCTCCTGCGTCCGCACTCCGGCGCCGCCGCACCTCTACGCGACGCTGCGCCTCATCGCGGCCGGTCTGGTCAGTGGTGTGCTCGTCGTGGTGCTGGCGGTCGCCGTGATGGGGTAGGGCGCGGTCGGCCCGCCGCGGATACGAGGCCCGGTCGCCGCCGGTGCGGGTGGCTATCGGACCCCGCGGATGGGGATGACGGCCAGGGCCCCGATGACGGCGGCGACCGCACCCGCGCCGAACAGGGCCGTGTAGTTCTGCGGGGCCGCGGCCGAAGCGCCGATCGCGAGGAGGGTCGGGGCGATGGCGGGGACGACCGAGGACGGCAGGGACATGGCGAGGTTCATGATGCCGAGGTCCTTCGCGGTGTTGTCCGGGTCGGGCAGGACCTCGGTGATCAGGGCGAAGTCGACCGCGAAGTAGATGCCCTGTCCCAGGCCGGTGACGGCCACGGCGACGAGGAACGCGGGGAAGTCGCCGGCGAGTGCGGTGAGGACGAGTCCGGCGGCGAACAGCACCGCGGAAGTGATGACGAAGGGTTTGCGCCGGCCGACCTTGTCGGAGAGTTTTCCGGCGAGCGGTGAGAAGAGGACGGCCGTGCCCGTGCCGACCAGGGACGCCATGAGGACGCTCGTGCCGACGGTCGCCGGATCGATGTGGTGGACCGTGATCAGGTAGAAGGCCTGGTAGCCGTTGACGCTGGAGACGCCGAAGAAGATGCAGAAGCGGCTGAGCCAGGCGAGCCCGAAGGCGGGGTGCCGGACCGGGTTGACCCAGAACGTCGTCAACGTCATCCGGAGCGTGACCCGCGGGCGTTCGGCGCGGCCGATCGGCCGGTCGGTGATGAACGCCGCGAGGACGAGCGCCGAGACGATGCCCAGGGCGGTGGGGTAGAGGACCATGAGCCCGAGGTCCGGCTGGCCGAGTTGGGCCAGGAAGATGCCGACCACGGCGCCGATGGGGGCGCCGAGTCCGATGGCCGCGGACGCGGGACCGCGCCGCTCGGCGGGCAGTTGGTCCGGGACGATCGCGTTGCACGCGACGAGGGCGCAGACCGCGCCGATGGACAAGGTCACGTAGGCCAGCGCGAGAGTCGTGGTCGAGCGGGCGACGACCTCCAGCGCGCCACCGATGGCCATGACGACCGCCCCGATGAACAGGTAGGGCCTGCGGCGGCCGAATCGCGACGCGGTGCGGTCGCTGAGCCGGCCGACCAAGGGGTAGCCCACGAGTTGGGCGATCCCACCGGCCGTGACGGCGGCGGAGAGCACGGTCGTGGCGCGGGCGCTGTCGATGCCACCGGCCGCTATGGACAGCGTGAGGATCGATGCGGCGAGCAGGACTCCGTTGAGGGAGCCGACCGCGAGGCCGAGAACGGGGATGAAACCGCGGCGTGGGCCCGTGCCGTTCGTGTCGCGGGCGTTCGTCGGGGTGAGTGGAAGTGCGTTGGCGGTCATCGGGAACTCCTTTGTCCGAAGCATGACCGTGGGGTGTGGTGCTACTTCCTGCCGTGCTCCTGCGCGGGCAGGGAGACGTGCAAGTAGTGGGTGCCGGGGGCGAGTTGGACGGAACGTCCGGCTGCGACGAGGGTGGCGTCCACGCCGTGCGGTATCTCGGTGTGGATCGCGGCGACACCGGCGGTGACGGTCCAGCCGACGTGGAGCGGGCCGTACGGTGTCCACACCTCGGCGTCGGCGTGGTTCAACGGGCCGGTGAGGTCGGGTTCGATCGACGTCGACCGGAAGCCCGGGGCGGTGGCCCGGATGCCGGCGATGCGGCGGTAGAGGAAGTCGTCGACGCAGCCGAAGGCGTAGTGGTTGAAGGAGACCGCGCGGACCGTGCCGTCGGGTGTGATGGCGTCCCACGCCTCCCAGACGGTGGTGGCGCCGCGGTCGACCTCGTACAGCCAGGACGGGCACTTGTCCTGCCACAGCAGGCGCCGCGCGAGGTCCGCGTGGCCCGCGTCCCAGAGCACATCGAGCAGATACGGGACCGAGAGGAAGCCGGTGTCCAGGCGATCGCCGCGCTCGGCGATGAGGTGGACGAGGTGGTCGACGAGCAGCGGGCGTTGCGCGGCCGGGACCATGTCGAAGGCGAGGGCCAGGACGTACGGGCCTTGCAGGGCGACGGGGAGGTGTCCCTCGGCGTCGACGTATTCGGCCGCGAAGGCCGCGCGAACCCGTGCGGCTTCGTCGCGCAGCCGCGCGGCGAGGTCGGGGCGGCCGAGCGCGGCGGCGGACCGGGCGGTGACTGTGAGCGTCTGCGCCTGGAACATCGGCGCGATCAGCTCGGCCGTCAGCTTCGGCGCGATGCCGATGGCCTCGTGGAGGGGGCGCCCCTCCAGGGTGCTCGGTGTGAGCCAGTCGCCGAAGTGCTCACCCGCGTTGTAGAGCAGTGCCTGGCGGGTGTGTCGTTCAGGTGTGAGGGCGGTGTCGCGCAGCCGCTCGGGCAACTCGGCGGCGCGGCTGCGCTGGTGGTCGATCCAGCGCAGCGCGGCATCGAGTGTGTCGGCCAGCACCCGCCGGTCGCCGTAGCGTTCGTAGAGCACCCAGGGCACCAGGGCGATGGCGTCGCTCCACCCGGCGCAGGCCTTGATGGAGCCGAACCCCTCTGCGGCGTCCGCCAGTTGGTCGTCGTAGGCCGAGCGGGGCGAGAGGATCGGGATGCGTCCTTCACCGTCCTGGTCCGCGCGCAGGTTGTCCAGCCATCGGGTCAGAAACGGGGCGACGAGCGCGTTGTTGGCCGCCGCGGGGGCGAAGACCTGGATGTCCCCGGCCCATCCGGCCCGCTCGCGCTGCGGGCAATCCGTGGGTACGGACAGGAAGTTGGCGCGCTGACTCCACACCACGTTGCGGTGCAGCCGGTCGAGGCGCTCGTCGGACAGGTGCAGGGATCCGGTCTGCGGCAGATCGCTGGAGAGCACCACCGCGCGCAGGTCGTCCAGGTGGGGCGGGTCCTGGACTCCGCGCACCCGTACGTAGCGGAAGCCGTGGAAGGTGAAGGACGGTTCGTAGGTCTCGGTGGGGCGGCCGGCGGCGGCGTAGGTGTCTCGCTGCTCCTTGTTGATGCCCTCGATGTTCTCGAACCAGCGGCCGTCCGCGTCCAGTGTCTCGGTGTGTTCGAGCGTGACGGTGTCACCCTCGCCCGGCGCGCGCAGTGTGATCCTGACGCGGCCCGCGATCACCTGCCCGAAGTCGGCGATCCAGCCGCCGTCGGGGTCCGGAACGACGGACAGCGCCGGCAGTTCGTCGACGCGGCGGACCGGTTCCCCGGCGAAGGGAACGAGCACGCCCGGGTCGGCCGGCTCGGTCTCGACCGGGTTCCAGGTGGTGTCGTCGAAACCCGGCGTGCTCCAACCCGGGTCGTGCAGACGGGCGTCGAAGCACTCGCCGATGAAGAGATCCGCGTACGTCCACGGTCCTTCGGCGGAGACCACATCACCGTCGGAGGTGACACGGTGGCGCTGCCCGTCCGTGGTCTCGACGTGCAGCTGCCAGAGCGCGCCGGTGGTGGCACCGAACTGGGCGCTCGACCCCGTCAGCCCGATCCGCCCGGCCCACCAGCCGTCCGCAAGGGCCACACCCAGGATGTTGTCGCCGCGGCCGAGCAGGTCGGTCACGTCGTAGCACTGCACGGAGAGGCGGGAGGTGTAGCTGTCGAAGCCGGGAGCCAGGACCTCGTTGCCGACGCGTCGGCCGTTCAGCTCCGCGGTGTAGATGCCGCGGGCCGTCATGTACAGGCGGGCTCGGGCCACGGGAGTGTCCAGATCGAAGCGCTGCCGCAACAGGCGTACCGGTACGAGGCGTTCGCTCGCCTCCCGTTGCGGGCGGCGGCCGGTGACCCAGTCGAGCAGCGTCCACCGCTCGATGTCCGTGGGGCGCGCCTTCGGCAGTACCCACCTGGCCGTCCAGTCGCCTTCGGACAGCAGCGCGCTTCCGAACCGGGCGCAGGCCCAGCCGCTCACCGCCCCGTCCGTGTCCCAGACGCGCACGCGCCACTCGTAGTCGGTGTCGGACCGCAGGCGCAGACCCGGCACCTCCACGAGGTGACACTCCCGGCTGGGCACACGCCCTGTGTGGGCGACGAGTTCACCGGCCGCGCGGACCTCGATCTCGTACGCGGACTGCTCCCGGCCTGGCACCCAGGAAAGGCGCGGGTACGGCACGGCGACCGCGAGGGCGGCGGGCTGGTACTCGACGGTCAGGCGGGTGACGGGTGCTGCGACCACCGGCGGCTCCTTCGTGACATGCCTCGTCGGGTGGCGAGAACGAAAACCGAAAGTACTCGGGTTTCAACGAAAAGCCAATGGGTTCGGTTTTCGGAGGTAGTCTGCGATGCATGAGCGAGTCGAGACGCCGTGGCAGCTACGCCGTGGGGCGGGAGAGAAGGGACCGCATCGTCGCGACGGCCGCCGAGCGGTTCGCGACGGCGGGGTATGCGAACACCTCGATGACGGGCATCGCCAAGGAAGTGGGCATCACGGCGACCGGCCTGCTGCACCACTTCCCGTCGAAGCAGCACCTGCTGCTCGCGGTCGCCGAGCACCGCTTCGATGTCGCGGCCGCGCTCGTGGACTCCTCGGCCGACGCCGACGGGGACGCACTGATCGACGCCCTGCTCGCGGTCACCCGGCGATTCGTCTCCGAGCCGGGACTCATCGAACTGTTCGTCACGCTGAGCGCCGAGGCGGCGGACCCCTCAAGCGCCGCACACGAGCTCTTCGCGGCCAGGTACCAACGCACGATCAGTGAACTCGCGGCGCGCTTCGAGGCGTGTGCCCGGAAGGGTTTCTTCCGTGAGGACGTCGACTACGAGGCCATCGCGCGGGAGTGCGTCGCTGTCTCCGACGGCCTTCAGTTGCAGTGGGTCCTGTCCGGCGGGCGCATCGACCTGCTCGCCGACATCGGGCGGCACCTGGAGCGGCTCGCCGAGTCACTGCGCCCATGATGCATCGGGTCGGCGAGGGGCGGGGCGGGCGCCCGGTGGACGCGCCGCCCCCGATTCACGACCGCACAGCGGTCCCGCACTTGTCGTCCCCGGCGCCGCCCACCCGCTCGTCCATCGCGACGCTCCGGTCGTAGGGGTCGACCACGGGGCCGTCACCGGGGTCGTGCTCGTCGGTGAAGGACGGGGTGAGGTAGCCGGTGTAGGTCTCGCAGCCGGCGTTGGTGGTGTCCACGCGGTTCGAGACGACCGAGAAGGTGCCCGGCTCCGTGACCACCTTCGCCGGGTCGTGCCAGTTCATCACCACTTCGCGGCGGACGATGACGCGCGTGACACGGTCGTCGCCGGTCTCCGCGCTCATCACCGGGTACACGTACGTGACGTCGGTGGTGACCTCCAGCGCACCCTTGTCGCCCGCGCGGTACGTGATGCGGCCCCGGGTCTTGACCACGTCGCCGGCCGGCTCGACCTTCGTCGCGTCGAAGCGGCTGAACAGCACGAGCGGGTTGTACTTCTCGCTCGGCGCGCTCAACGACCGGTCCAGGAAGGCGCGTTCCTTCGGCTGGTGGGGGTTGATGAGGGCGATGGCCTCGGCGGGGTGTGCGCCGCGCAGCACTGCCGGGTCCAGGCTGGACGCGGCGAGGAAGTCCCGGGAGCGTTCGAGGGCCCGGGCGACCTGGGCCTTGCTCATCCAGCCGGTGGCCCGGGCCGCTGGCACGGTGATCCCGGCCGTTCCGGAGGCCCAGCGTGCGGCGGGGGAGCCCCTGAACGGGTCGGCCGGCGTGGGGCGTTCGGCCGACCCGGCCGAAGGCGGCGCCGCTGCGAGCGGTGTCGTCTCGTCGGAGGAATAGTTGGACTCGAACCAGTCCGTCACCCGCCCCGGGGCGAGTGCCACGACCACCACGGCCAGGGCCGCCACCAGGCCGAGTACGTACCAACCCGTGCGGCGGCGCGGCCGGGCCGGCTGGTGCGATCGCCACGGCTCGGGCCGGGCGTCCTCCTCCTGCAAGCGACGTGTCACCATGCGGGCGCGCGCCGACGGCTCCTTCGGTGCGTCCCGCACACCGTCCTCGGACTCTTGGAGGAAGCGCTCCCAATCCTCGTCGGACAGCGACGAACCGCCCTGATCCCCACCCGGATTCACTTGTGAACTCCCCTTCTGTCGTGCCGTGTCAGTGGCGGCCGGTCCCTCCCCAGGGCCGGCCGCCGTCGACGGATCATGGCACAGGCGCGAACGCCGGGTGACACCGAAGGGGGGTGGAGCCGTCCTCGAACGGCCCCACCCCCTTCGGCCAGGGAACGGTCAGACGCGGTCCGCCGCGATCAGCAGGTACTGGAACGAGCCGTCCCTGTACGAGTTGATGAACGCGTCCTCGATGCCTGTCACCAGCGATGACGTGGCCCGCAGCTCCCAGTACGGGAGTGTGTCGGGTGTCAGGTCGATGACGGTCTGCGGCACCAGGCGGTTGTCGGCCATCGCGCGCAGGTACTCCCGGCGCGAGTGGATGTTGCACTCGAAGTGCGCGTTGATCTGGGACACCCACTTCGAGGGCTGGCCGTACCGCGGGTTCCAGCAGCCGGTGATGGTCACGTAGCGGCCACCGACCTCCAGGATGCGGGAGTGCTCGGCGAACAGGTCGTGCAGATCGACGTACATGGTCGACTCGTTGTTCCACGACGCCGAGATCTGCCCGGTCTCGAACGGGGTGGACAGCATGTTGCAGACCTGCGCCCTGACGTGGTCCTGGATGCCGAGTTCCTCGGCCCGGCCGTTGGCGAAGTCGGCCTGCTTGGCCGAGAGCGTGACTCCCTCGACCTTGCTCCCGAAGCGCTGGTGCGCCATCACCATCGAGCCGCCGCGGCCGCAGCCGGCGTCCACCAGGGTGTCGTCGCGTCCGATGTCACCGAGGTGCCCGAGCAGGAACTCGGCCTGAGCCGACTCGAGGCGGTGCAGCTCGGCGATCAGCTTCTGCTCGTTCGCGTCACCCGTCCCGTCGCCGAGCGCGGTGTGGTCGACGGCGCCGATGCCGTAGTGGTGGTGGTACAGACCGTCGACATCGCCGAGCCGCAGGTTGACCGGCCGGGCCTCGCCGTCCCAGTAGCGGGCGATGTCCCCCTGGTAGGGGGTGGCGGGCCCGGGGATGTACGGGGAGGTGGTCTGGGCCGTGGCGGTGAGTTCGGTGCTGGTCACTGATGTGTCCTATCTCTTACCAGAAGTCGGGCAGGCTGTAGCGGTAGGTGTTGTTCTGGTGCCATTGGTGGTTGCCGTCGACCCACGCCGCGACGCCCCGCAGGAAGCGCTGGACGGTCGGGAGCGGGCAGGCGGCGGCCAGGGCCGCGGCCTCTGTCTCGAAGGCGTGCATGAGTTCGTTGTGGACCTCGACCGACTTGAGGTAGGCCTCCTTGTCGGACAGGTCCTCGCGTTCCGCGATCACGACCGGCAGGTTCAAGTGCCGCCCGGGAGCGTCGAGTTCCTTCGTGTACGAGTACAGGTCGTTGACGATGGTCGTCGCGTTCCCCGCGAGCGCGATGACCTTCTGCATGTCCGGCAGGGCGTGCAGATCCGCAGGCAGTTCGTAGCCGCCGACGGTGTCGGTGATGGTCGGGCAGGGACGGAAGTTGTTGAACTGGCGCATCGCCAGGTACTCCCACACCTCCGGTACGTGGTCGTGCTCGGACCAGGCCGCTTCGGCGAGGTAGCCCATGTGCAGCCGGGCCATGTCGTGCCGGTAGCGGTCGGCCTGCGAGGCGCTGCTCGCCTGGACGAAGTACTCCATGGCGGAGCGGTAGGCGCGCCGGGGCGCGTCCGCGTAGAGCGATTCCGTCCACTGCGGCTGGTACTCCCGCGTCGTGAACAGCGGGTCGAGCGTGGTGTGCGCGAGCAGGAGCCGGGAGCCGAGGCCGACGGGCGAGCCACCGTGGTCCTCGCAGTAGCAGTCGTCCAGCGCGTTCTCGGCCATCATCAGCCGGGTGGCGATCATGACGTGGTCGACGGTGGGTGCGTCGGGGTGGCAGCCGACCATGTAGCTGCCCACGGAGAACCCGTCGAACTCCTCCTCCCAGTCGTCGGGGTACAGATCGACCTCGTCCAGCGCCCAGGTCTTGATCCGGCGGCCGACCTCCGCGACGCGTACGGGATCGGGATCGGGCACCGGATGGTGGTACAGGCCGGGAACGGGCCGGCCCTTCGCGGTACTCGGCGCCGGAGCCGGGTCCGACGGACTCGGCTCCGCCCGCGGAGTCAGCCGCAGGCCCGCCGTGCCGAGGCCGCTGGGCCCGCGCAGCAACCGCTCCAAGTCGAGGCCCGCGGGCGGGACTTCGGCCGCCGGTGTCTCTACCACCGGCGCCTCGACCACCGGCACCGGGGCCGTCGGCACCTCGACCGGGGGTGCCTCGGCGACGGGCGGGGCCACTCGGGGCGTGCCGCCCGTGACGGCACTGATGTCACGGGCGCGGGCCGCGGCGTCGGCCAGTACCTGCGCCCCGAAGCGGGAGGCCGCTTCCGGCAGGCTCGACTGCGGAGGTGTCGGCTCAGGCGGGGGCATCCATGTCTCCTTGAGGGCTCCTTGGTGGGGCGGTCGGCCGAAGGTCCTGCTCCGCTACCTGCTGGGCCAGCGGCCGATCTGCACGTTCTCCAGCACACCGACCGCGTCCGGCACGAGGATCGCGGCGGAGTAGTAGGTGCTGACGAGGTACTTGGTGATGGCCTGGTCGTCGACGCCCATGAACCGGACCGACAACCCCGGTTCGTACTCGTCCGGCAGCCCGGTCTGGTGCAGGCCGACGACACCCTGGTTGTCCTCGCCGGTACGCATGCACAGGATCGAGCTGGTGCGCTCCTTGGTGACCGGGATCTTGTTGCAGGGCAGGATCGGCACCCCGCGCCAGGCCGGCACCTGCTGGCCGCCGAGGTCCACGTGGTCGGGGTAGAGCCCGCGCGCGTTGAACTCGCGGCCCATCGCCGCGATCGTGCGGGGGTGTGCCAGGAAGAACTTCGAGCCGCGGCGGCGGCAGAGCAGCTCGTCCAGGTCGTCCGGGGTGGGCGGACCCGAGTGCGGCTGGAGGCGCTGCTTGAAGTCGGCGTTGTGGAGCAGGCCGAACTCCCGGTTGTTGACGAGCTCGTGCTCCTGGCGCTCGCGCAACGCCTCGATGGTGAGCCGGAGTTGCTCCTTCGTCTGGTTCATCGGCTCGTTGTAGAGATCGGCGACCCTGGTGTGCACCCGCAGGATCGTCTGGGCGGCCGAGAGCTCGTACTCGCGCGGCTTCGCCTCGTAGTCGACGAAGGCGCCGGGGAGTTCGTGCTCGCCGACGTGTCCGGCCGACATGGGGATCTCGGCCTCACCGCGGTGGTTCTGGCCCCGGGTCGCGAGCGACTTGAACTCGTCGATGTGCTCCTGAAGGTGCGGCGCCGCGGACAGCACGGCCGCGAAGTCGGCGCGCGACAGCGTGAGCAGGGTGCCCGAGGTCTCGGCGACCGCGGTCTGCTCCCACCGGGCGTCCTCGTCCAGCAGTGCGTTGTCGCCGAAGCGGTCGCCGTCGGCGAGGACGTCGAGCGCGACCTCGTCGCCGTACTCGCCCTCGGAGAGCTGGCTGATGCGGCCGTGGGCGATCAGGTGGAGCTTGTCCGCCGGTGCCCCGCGCTCGACCAGTGTGTCGCCGGCCCGGAAGTCGCGCTGCACGCACCGGTCGGCGAGGGTGGTGAGCACCTCGACGTCGTCGAAGCCGCGCAGCAGCGACAGTTCACCGAGTTCGCGGGGGATCACCCGGACGTCGCCGCCGTCCTGGATGAACTCGATGGTCCCGTCGCCGACGGTGTAGGTCAGGCGGCGGTTCACCCGGTAGACGCCGCCCTTGGTCTCCACCCAGGGGAGCATCCGCAGCAGCCACCGCGAGGTGATCTCCTGCATCTGCGGTGCGGACTTGGTCGTGGTGGCGAGGTTGCGGGCGGCCGCCGTGCCGAGGCTGGTCTGCTGCGGCGGTACCGACGCGGTTTCCGGCGTGGTCGAGTCAACGGTCATCGGGTGAGCTCTCCTTGGTCGGGCGAAAGCGCGCATGCCCGTAACAACGGGACAGAAGAAGGAAAGAGGGATATGTCTGAGGCAATGCGTCCAGAACCTGGATCACCGTAAGGGCCGCCTCGCCCGCCCGGCCAAGGGAAGCCGGTGACATTAACTCGATGCGATGATCAAGGCCGCGCGGTGTTTGCCCGGCCACCGATGGATCTCGGCCCGTTTCCGTGGTGTGTCCCCGCGGATGCCGGCCCGTGCTCACGCGGCAGCAGGGTGTCGCGGCATCGCAAACCCGATGGAAGTCGGCCAGCAGCCCCAGAGGTCCTCATTGCGGACTTTGCACGGGGCAAGGTAATGGCGGCACGGCCGGGCAGGAACCCACCCGCGCGCCGCAGCGGGCCATCGCGTTACCCTGGCCGCCGTAACCGGACACGGGGTGCCCCACCAGAGGGCTGAGAACACACCCGTCGAACCTGAACCAGTTCGTACTGGCGGAGGGATGTCTCATGCCTGTCGCGCATGTTTCCAGTGGCCTGCCTGCCGACCGCGAGAGCGGCGCCTTCGACGGGCGGATGCCCGCGGCACCCGGCGACCTCGGCATCGAGGGGCACGGCATCGAACCGGTGCCCGAAGGCAACCGCTACGGCGGGGCCGGGCGCCTGTTCACCGTGTGGTTCGCCCCGAACCTGACCATGACCGGCGTCTTCACCGGCACCGTCGGCATCGCGCTCGGACTCGACTTCACCACCGCGCTCGCCGCCGTCGTGCTCGGCACCCTGGTCGGCGCGGTGCCGACCGCCTACCTGGGGACGTGGGGAAGTCGGACCGGGGCGGGGCAATTGCCGCTGGCCGGGCTCGCGTTCGGGCGGGGCGTCGTGCTGCCGGGCGTGCTGCAGTGGCTGTCGTCCATCGCGTGGGACGCGCTGATCGGCCTGTTCGGCGGTGACGCGCTGGCCCGGCTGTTCGGCTGGCCGTTCTGGGCCGGCGTCCTCGTCATGCTGCTCGCCCAGGGCCTGCTCGGTGTCTTCGGCTACGAGGCCATCCACCGGCTGCAGATCGTCATGACCTTCGTGCTCGGCGCCGCGTTCGCGCTGATCGCCTGGCGGCTGCTCGACGGCGTGCACCCCGCCGCCCACGCCTCCGTGCACGGGGCCGACCGTGTCGGCGCGTTCGTCCTGACCAGCACCATCGCGCTGAGCCTCAGCCTGTCCTGGGCGCCGTACGCCAGCGACTTCAGCCGCTACTTGCCCGCCGCCACCTCCCGTACCCGCATGTTCTGGTACACGCTGCTCGGCCTGCTGGTGTCGTTCGTGGCCGTCCAGGCGCTCGGGCTGTGGGGCGCCTCCGTGCTGACCGACCAGACGGCCGCCGGGGTCGACGAGATCCTCGGCGGGGGAGCGGTCGGCGCGTTCGGGCTGCTCGCCGTGGCGCTGGCCGCGCTGTGCAGCAACGCCATGAACGACTACAGCGGCTCGCTCGCCCTGCAGACCATCGGCGTGCGCATCCCGCGCCCGGTGGCCGCCGCCCTCGCCGCCGCACTGGGCTTCCCGCTCGTGCTGTGGATGCACGCCGCCGACACCACCGCGCGGTTCCAGAATGTGCTGCTGTTCGTCGGGTACTGGATCCCCGGCTTCGTGGCGATCGTCCTCGTCGACTGGCGCGCGCGGGCCAGGGCGCGGGCCGGAGCGCCGATCGACCTCGCCGCCGAGCGCGAGCGGCGAGAGCCTACCTGGCCGGCGCTGCTGGCCTTTGTGGTGGCCTTCGCCGCGGCGGTCCCGTTCATGGACACCAGCCTGTACGTGGGCCCGGTGGCCGAAGCACTGCACGGCGCGGACGTGTCGTACTACGTGGCGTTCCTCGTGGCCGCCGCCGTGTACGCGCCGCTGCGGCTGCGGCGACGCGGCTGACCTGCCGTACGAGCCCCGCACCTCGCACCACCTGTACTTCTCGCACCACCTGTACTTGTCTCACCTCCTGTACCTGGAGTCACCCCATGCCTCAGACGTCCCCCGGCCGCCCCGACGACCTCGTCGCCTTCGCGGCGCAGGCGCTCGGGCGCGTACAGCAGGACGCACCGCTGGTGCAGTGCCTGACCAACGCGGTGGTCACCGGGTTCACCGCCAACGTGCTGCTCGCGGTCGGCGCCGCGCCCGCCATGGTCGACATCCCCGACGAGGCCGGGCCCTTCGCCCGCGTGGCCTCGGGCGTGCTGGTCAACCTCGGCACCCCGCGCGCCGAGCAGCGCGCCGCGATGCCCGAGGCGGCGCGGGCCGCGGCCGAGGCGGGCACGCCGTGGGTGCTCGACCCGGTGGCCATCGGCGCGCTGCCCGTACGCACGGCGCTCGCCGCCGACCTGCTCGCGCTGCGGCCGACGGTGATCAGGGGCAACGCCTCCGAGATCATCGCGCTCGCGGGCGCGGGTGGCGGCGGCCGGGGCGTGGACGCCTCGCATGGTGTCGACGACGCCGAGGACGCGGCAGCGCAGCTCGCGCGGACGGCGGGCAGCGTGGTCGCCGTGTCGGGCCCCGTGGACTACGTCACCGACGGCACCCGCAGTGCCCGGATCGCCAACGGGGACGCGCTGCTGATCCGCGTGACCGGTGGCGGATGCGCGCTGGGCGCGGTGATGGCCGCGTTCGCCGCGGTGGACGAGGACCGCTTCGCGACGACCGTCGCCGCCGCCACCGCGTACACCGTCGCCGCCGAGTCAGCTGCCCGGACCGCGGCCGGTCCCGGCAGCTTCGCCGTCGCATTCCTGGACGCGCTCGCCGCGCTCACCCCGGAGGACCTCGCGAAGCGGGCGGAGGTGTCATGACGGCGCGTCCGCACCTAGTGGCTGCCGGTGTCGACCTGTCGGTGTATCTGGTCACCGACACCGCGCAGTGCGTGGCCCGCGGCCGGACCGTGGCCGAGACCGTCGAGCAGGCCGTGGCCGGAGGTGTCACCGCCGTACAGATCCGGGAGAAGCACGCGAGCGGGCGGGAGTTCCTGCGCACCGTCCTGGACGTCGCCGAGGTCCTGCCCGAGCAGGTCGCCCTGATCGTCAACGACCGGGTCGACGTGTTCCTGGCCGCGCGGGCGAACGGCGCACGCGTCACGGGCGTGCACGTGGGCCAGTCCGACCTGCCCGCCAGCTCCGTACGTCAACTCATCGGCGAGGGTTCGGTGTTGGGTCTGAGCGCGGCCACCGCCGAGGAGCTGCGCGCCGCCGCGACATCCGCCGCCCGCGTCGACCACGTCGGCATCGGCGCCCTGCACGCCACCCGTACCAAGGCCGACGCCCCCGAGCCGCTAGGCCTCGACGGCTTCGCCGCACTGGCCCGGCTGAGCGAGCTGCCCGCCGTGGCCATCGGCGGCGTCACCCCCGCCGACCTGCCGCGCCTGCGGGCCGCGGGAGCGGCAGGTGCCGCGATCGTCTCGGGCATCTGCGCCGCCGACGACCCCCGGGCCGCCGCCCGGACCTACGCCGACGCGTGGTCCGACAGCGCCGACCCACGTCCCCGTATCCGAAAGGACGTCTCCGCATGACCGAGACACCGCCCGCGGTCGCGCCGCCCCGCGTGCTCACCATCGCCGGGTCCGACTCCGGCGGAGGCGCCGGGATCCAGGCCGACCTCAAGACCATGCTGGCCCTCGGCGCGCACGGCATGAGCGTGCTCACCGCCGTGACGGCCCAGAACTCCCTTGGCGTACAAGGTGCTTGGAGCCTCCCGCTCGACGCCGTGCGCACCCAGTACCGCAGCGTCGTTGACGACATCGGCGTGCAGGCGCTCAAGACCGGCATGCTCGCCGACCCCGACATGGTCGTCACGGTCGCCGAGCTGCTGTCCGAGGCGCCGGCCCCCGTCGTCGTCGACCCCGTCAGCGTCTCCAAGCACGGCGACCGGCTGCTCGCCGACGACGCGATCGACGCCGTACGGGACCGCTTGCTGCCGGTGGCGACGGTGGTCACGCCGAACCTCGACGAGGTAGCCGAACTCACCGGCGTCGCCGTCGAGGCCGACACCGCGGAACGTGACATGCGGCGGGCCGCCGAGCGGCTGCTCGCCTATGGCCCCCGCTGGGTGCTCATCAAGGGCGGTCACCTGCCCGGCGAGGCCGTCGACCTGCTCACCGACGGCACGGACGAGCACTGGCTGCGTTCGCCGCGCCACGACAACGCCCATACCCACGGCACGGGTTGCACCCTCGCCTCGGCCGTCGCGGTCGGCCTGGCGCAAGGGCATGAGGTGCCGGAGGCGGTGCGCCGGGCGAAGGAGTACGTCACCGGGGCGATCGCGGCGGGGTTCGCGCTGGGGGCCGGGATCGGGCCCGTCGGCCATGGGTGGCGGTTCCGGGCGGTGTGATCACTTCCCTTCGGTGGTGTGCGCGGAGGCCGTCGCCGCGCGGGAGCCGACCAGGAGCAGGCAGAGCACGGCGCACCCGGCGACGATCCCGGCCAGGACGAGCAGCGGGTCGAGCGGGCGGGCGGCGCCGACGGCCTGGGGCGCCGGGGTCTGCTCCGCTTGCGGTGTGGGGGATGCGGGGGCCGGTGGCGCGGCGGCCGCACTGCTGTGGTGTTCGGACGGCGAGGGTGTCGAGGGTGTCGAGCTGGTCGTGGGGCTCGCGCTCGACGTCTTGGTGGGTGTCGGGCCGGCGTGCTCGTGGGTGTGTGCGGCCTCCGGGGGAGGGGTGCTGGGAGCCGGGGCGCGGGTCGTCGCTGCGGCCTTGACGACGATTCCGCCGGTCATCCCGGGATGCACGGTGCAGACGTAGCCGTACGAGCCCGACTTGGTGAACGTATGGCTCCAGGTGCCGCCCTTGTCGAGCATCGGTGAGTGGATCGAGGCCGGGCCCGACGTGGTCTTGACGTCGTGCGGCGCGGTGTCCTGGTTGACCCAGGTGACACTGTCGCCGACCGGGATCGTGAGCGTACGGGGCCCGAACTTGTAGTCCGACATGAGGACTTGGTGACCCGCCGCGTGGGCGGCGGGCACGGGGAGGAACACGACGGTGCCGGAGCCCATCACGGTGGCGAGCGCGAGGTGGGCGGCGCGGTGGGTCAGGCGGGGCATGTGAACTCCGCGGCGACGAGCAGACGCAGCTGGTCTGCGGGGCGGATGCGGGACAGGGCGAAGCCCGTGGTGCGGCGCAGGTGGCCGTAGGGGACGCGGGCGGTTCCGAGGACGAGGAGTGTGTCGTCGGTGCGGGACACGACACGCAGGGGCAGCGTCGCGGGGACGCCGGGAACGGTCGGGTCGGCCGTGGCCAGCTCGCCGTGGACGAGCAACTTGGCGCCGTCCGCCCGTGATTCGAGGGCGCTGCTGACGAAGGAGAGCTCGTCGCCGCCGAGCGCGTCACCGGTGAGCCTGAGGGCCAGCACGCAGTCGTCGGGCGACGGCGCGACGGTGAGCGTCGCCTCGTCGGCGGTGACACGGCGACGCAAGGTGGTCAACGGGCCGAGCCGGGCGGTGACTTCGACGATGCAGCGGTCTCCGGCGGCGGCGTACGCGCCGGGGCGTGGCAGCCAGGAAGGGCCGGGGCCGGGTGGTGCGGTGGGCGGGGCGGGCAGTGTCTGAGTGGTCATGTGTGCGCTCATGACAGGTACCTCGGTTCACGAGGGAGGGGCATGGCATTGGGCAGGTCGTTTGGGGACAATGGCGGCGGTGGCGGGCCGGCCGACTGCGACTCGGCCGGCCCGCCGTCACACGCTTCGTCCGCGACCTCGGTTCAGCAGGAGGTCGAGACGTAGTTGATCGACGGCGCGAGGAGGTGCTCCGCCCAGACCGTGTGCATCTTGACGTACGCGTCGGGGTTGAGGATGTCCGCCACCTGCTGGCCCGGGGACTCCTCCAGGTGGGCCTTGTTGACGTGCTGGAGCAGGACGCCGAGTGTGTCGTCGAGGACGGAACCGCCGCCCTCCACGGTGGGCTCGAGGATCGACTCGACCCAGACGGTGTGCATCTTGATGTAGCTGTCGAGCTTCAGCGCGTCCTGGACCTGCTGGCCGGGGGACTCCTCCAGGTGGGCCTTGTTGAGGTGCTGGAGGATGGGCAGGAGGACCTGCTGGACGCTCTGGCACTGCCCGGCGTCGTCACCGTCGTCGCCACCGCCGGAGCCGCCGCTCGACCCTCCGGTGGCGCCGCCCATGGAGCCGCCGGACTCGTGGCCCCCGGACGAACCCCCGGAGGAGCCGCCGGTGGAACCGCCCGTCGAGCCGCCGGATCCGCTGCCGCCGGTCGAGCCACCGGAGCCGGAGCCGCCCGTGCTTCCGGAACCACCTGTGCTGCCCGAACCACCTGTGTCCGAACCGCCCGCCCCGCCCCCGGAGTCGTCAGCCACCACCGTGATCGAGGCGACCATGTCGGGGTGCACGGCACAGTAGTACTCGTAGGTTCCGGGCTTGGTGAAGGTGTACGACCAGCTGTCGCCCTTCTCCATCGTGCCGGAGTCGAACTTCGCGGGGCCGCTGGTCGCGGTGACCGTGTGCGGAGCGGTGTCCTCGTTGACCCACTTCACGGTCTCGCCGACCTTGACGGTCATCTTGGTCTGCGCGAACTTCATGTCCGCGATCTTCATGGTGTGGTCGGCTTCATCTGCCGCGGCGGCGGGCCGCTGCTCCTGCGTCTGGGCCATCGAGTGGGCCTCGGCGGCCGGTTGGGCCGCGGTGGTGGCGGGAGCCGCTGCTCCGTCGGCCGCCTGGAGGAGGCCGAGGCAGCCCACGGACGCCAGGGCGGCGCCGAGCCCGGCCGCGAGCAGCACACGATTGCCGCGCCGGGACGGTGGCCGCTGCTGCACCTGTGTGTCGCGATCGGAAACGTCAGTGGTCATGAACGTACTTCTCCTCACGGATCCCTGCGGATCGGCTTTTGGGTTGGGTGATGGTGGTACGCGGGTCAACGGCCGGGAGCGGCGGTGACCAGCAAACTCGTCGCGGCGAGCACGACGAGGACGAGCCCCGTCTCGGCCGCGACCGAGTAGACGAAGGGCCGTACGGTCGCGCGGTCCCCGCGCAGCAGAACGGCGATGTCGAGCCGGGTGCGGACCCAGCCGCGACTGCGCTGGGCGATGAGCAACACCCCGGCGAGCAGAGCGAGTTTGACGAGCAGCAGTTGCCCGTAGCCGGTGGCGAAGAGGGCGCCGAACGAGCCGACGACCTGCCAGGTGAGTACGGCTCCGGCTGCCGCGATCGCCGCGACGGACACCCCGGCGAGCATCGAGTAGCCGGAAACGGCCGTCGACATCTCGTCCGGACGCCGACGCGGCAGCACGCCGGCCAATAGCAGGGTGAGCCCGCCCAGCCACAGCGAGATGCCCAGCAGATGGACGAGGTCGGCGACCGCGCCCCAACCCGGGTGACTGCCCTCGGTGTTGTGGCCCGCCATGCCCGTGGTGCGCAGCAGCCCCAGGCAGACGACGGCCGCGCCGACCCGCCAGCCGGGCGACCGTGCGGCGCGCTCGCCGTTCTGCAGCAGCGCGGCGAGCACCACCGCCGCGAGCACCCACATCAGGGCCCGGCACGCCAGGGCGACACCGACCTCGCTGCCCAGTAGGTCGACGTATGTGGAGGCCTTGAACGCGTCGCCGATCGGGCCCATCGCGCCGTACGCGCCCTGCAGCCCGGCCGTCGCCACGGTGGCGGCGAGCCCGGCCGCCCAGGACGAGGCGAGGATGCGCCGGGTCCTGCGCTCCCGTGTGCCCGCGGGCCACAGCATTGCCACGAAGGCCAGCCCGCCGACGTACAGCGCCAGCGCGAGATATCCGACCCAGCGGGCGACGGCCCAGGCGGTGCGGACCGTGCCGGACGGCCCGACCGCGGGCGCGGCGGCGTCGTCCGTGGATGTGTGGTCCGGAGCGGCGGAACCGGCGTGCGCGGGGAGGGTGAAGGACAGTGACCCGGAGGTCGGATGCCCGTCCTCCTTGCTGCGTACATGCCAATCAAGAGCGAGGCGACGGCCGGCTTCCTTGGCCTTGCGCTGGGGGATGGCGGCGGAAACGGTGTCACGGCCCTTCTCCTGCGTGAGCGCCAACTCGTCGCCCCCCAAGGCGACATGGAGGTCGGCGAGGTCGACGGGCTCGGTGAAGGTGAGTGTGACTTCCTTCGGGGGCTCGTCGAGACGGGCCCCGCTCTTGGGGGACGAGGACTCCAGCTCGGTGTGTGCGGAGGCGGCGGGGGTCGTGAACAGAAGTGCCACGAGGGCGAGAACGACGACGTAGAGCGAGCGAGTTCTCACGGCGTCAACTCCGTGAGCAGGGCGGGGTCGGAGGCGAGGCCGACACAGGGGGGTGCCTCTTCAGCGGATGTGGTCTCGTCGCCACCGTTGGTCAGGCCATCCAGAAGCCCGGTCACAGGGGTGAGCGCCCCCTTCAGGAGCGGCTGCACGAGGCGGACTTCTCCGTCCGCGCACGACGGCGACGTCGAGGGGGAGGAGGGAGATGGCGAGGGGGTGGCGGACGGCGGTGATGAAGGAGTCGGCGAGGTCGGCGACGTGTGGCCGGAATGGCCGGAGTCGTCGGGGAAGCCGCTGGAATTGTCGTGCCCCTCATGGTTGCCCGCCGCTTCCCCCGCTCCTTCCGTACCGCCGCCGGGAATTCCACCCACGGGCAGCACGCCGGGGTCCCCGGTTCCTGCACCCTCGGAATCCGAGGTGGGGGACTGGGTCGGTGTCGGTTCGGGGCTGCCGGGGGCGGACGGGGCGGCGGGCGCCTCGACGGTCGGTGGGGCGGAGCCGGTTGTGGTCTGGCCGGCCGTGGCGCCGATGCCGGACGCGTAGCCGAGGACGATGATCACGGTGGCGGCGAGTGCGCCGGCCACGAGCTCGTCACGGTGGTCTCCTGGCCAGGAAGCCCTGGCGAAGAAGGACATGAATTTCCTCCTGACGGCGGACCTGCAATGCCAAGGAGTGCATCGACGTCAGGAGTCCCGGTGGATACGCGTCAGTTAATGCGCGGTTTCATTGCCTCATTTCTGCGACCCGGTCCGCTGTGAGAAAGGTCGTCACCGGTGGAATGCACGCATTGCCGTACAGAGGGAAATGGCGAAAGGGAACAAGGATCCCATCAATTCTTCACGGGATGCCCTTTCTTGCATATGCCCGGCTTTCAGGCCTCGTGGACCACGTCCCCCGCCACCACGACGAGTTCGGCGACGGTGCCGGGGATGTCCTCGGGGGCGGCCCGGAGGATGTCGCGGGAGAGCACGGCGAAGTCCGCGACCTTGCCCACGGAAAGTGAACCCCGTTCGTCCTCAAGGAAGTTGGCGTACGCCGAACCCATCGTGTAGGCGTGCACGGCCGTCGCCACGTCGACCGTCTCCTCGGGCATCCACGCCGGGCCGCCTGCCAGCGGCTTGCGGGTGGCGGCCGTGTAGATGCCGATCATCGGGTCCATCTCCGCGACGTTCCAGTCGCTGGAGAACGCGAGGGTCGCGCCGGCCGCGTCGAGGGTGCGCATCGGCCACGCCTTGTGCCAGCGATCCGCGCCGACGTTCGCCGCCCAGTCCTGGCCGGGGCCCGCGATCTCCGGTGCGCAGTGCCGCGGCTGCATGCACGCCACGACCCCGAGCCCGGCGAAGCGCGGCGCGTCCGCCGGGTCGAGGCACTCCACGTGCACGACCTGGTGGCGGGCGTCGCGCGGCCCGTTGACGGCGCGAGCCTGCTCGACGGCGTCCAGGACGGTGCGGATGCCCCGGTCGCCGGTGGCGTGCACGAAGCACTGGAAACCACGGGCGTCCAGCTTCGTGAGCAGGTCGGCGAACTCCTCGGCCGGATAGAAGGTCTCGCCCCGGTGACCCCCGCAGCCGGTCGAGTACGGTTCGAGGAGCGCGGCCGTGCGCGGCTCCACGACGTCGTCGATGTAGAGCTTGAGCGGGCCGAGCCGCATCCGCTCGTCGCGGTACGCGCGCGTGGCGGCCTCGAAGTCGTCGAGGTCCGCGTCGGAGGTGCCGCGCGGGTGGAACAGGGCGGCGACGAGCCGCGAGCGCAGCCGCCCCTCCGCCCTGGCCCGCTCGAACAGGGCCAGGTCGTCCAGGGAGTTCTGCGGCTCCACCACCGTGGTGATGCCGAACCGGATCGCGTCGTCGAGCGACTTCACGAGCCGCCCGTACTGCCGCTCGGGCGACGCCCACGGCACTCCGAGCTCGCGTAGCGCCCGGTGGCCGTCGCGGGACAGCCCGCGCACCGCGAAGTCCCTTATGAATCCGGTGGGTTCACCGGTCGTCGGGTCGGTCTGGGCGATACCGAAGGGGAGTTCCGTGCGGTCGGCGCGGACACCGAGCCGGTCAAGGGCCGCCGTGTTGAGCCAGGCCGTGTGCACGTCGTAGCTCAGGACCATGGCGGGGGTGTCACCGGTGACCGGGTCGAGGTCCGCGGCCGTGGGCATCCGGCCGTCCGGCAGCGCCGAGTAGTCGAACGCCTCGGCCTCGATCCAGGCGGCGTCCGGGTTCCGCTCGCGCCACGCGGAGATGCGGTCGTGGATCTCCGAAAGGCTTGCCGCACTGGCGAGTTGGACGCAGGCGTCGTCCGAGCCGAGCCGGACGTGGTTGTGGGCGTCGATGAACCCGGGCAGCACGAGCCGCCCGTCCGCGTCGACGACCCGGGTGTCCGGGCCGGTCCAGGCCCCGGCGTCCGCGTCGTCGCCGAGCCACACGATCCGCCCGTCGTGCACGGCGAGCGCCTCGGCAGCGGGCAGCTCCGGATCGACGGTGTGGATGCGGGCGCCGCGCAGGACGAGGTCGGCGGCGACGGGGGCGGGCTCGGGGGAGCGGTGCTGTGCGCGTGCCATGGGGGTGCGGTTCTTTCTCGTACGAGGGGTGGGGTGAGGGAAGGGGTGTCACGCGGTGTGCGGGCGCGCGCTGGAGCGGGCGAGCGCCGCGTACACGACGGCCGCGACGACGGCGCCGAGGGCGCTGAGGTCCATGCCGCCGAGCGGGACCACGAGCGGGCCGCGCCACAGGGCGCTGTCGCAGGTGAGCGCCGCGAAGACCATGCCGACGACCAGGGCGGTGAGGCCGGCGGGGCTGAAGCCGGCGCGGTACCAGTAGCGGCCCGCGCGTCCGGTGTGCAGGGACTCGGCGTCGTAGCGGCAGCGGCGCAGCACCATGTCGGTGAGGAAGACACCGCCCCACGGCGCGAACACGATGACGAGCAGCGAGAGGAACGACAGCAGCGACTCCGTGAAGTCGACCAGGAACAGCGCCGCGAGCGAACCGGCGGCCGTCACCGCCGCGCTGATCAGGATCGCCTTCGCGCGGCTCCAAGGGATGCCGAGGACCTGGAGGTTGAGGCTCGACGAGTACAGCGTGATGATCGAGTTGGTGACCGAGCCGCCGAGTACCAGGGAGAGGAACAGCGGCTGGAACCAGGTCGGCAGCAGCCCCTGCGTCCCGGCCACCGCGTCCGTGAGGTCGGCCTGCGTCGCGGCCGCCGCGCCGGCGACGCCGAGGGCCACCGAGGAGATGAGTCCGCCGAGCGCCCCGTTCCAGGTGAGCGCGCGCATCGTGGTGGTCGCCGGCAGGTAGCGGGTGTAGTCGGCGGGCATCGGCACATAGCTGATCGGCCCGGCGAGGACCACGACGAACGCGAGGGACCAGGCGGCCGCGCCGCCCGGCGCGGGCGCGGCGCCGGTGTCCGTGCCCGGCAGCAGGAACAGCAGCATCGCCGCGAACCCGATGGTCAGCGCGTACGCCATCCAGCGCTCGGCCCACTGCACGGTGGCGTGGCCCCACAGGGCGACGGCGAAGGTGAGGGCCAGGGTGGCGGCGAGGCTCGCGGCGCGGGCGGCGGTGCCGTGCCAGCCGAGTTCGGCGCAGATCGCCTGGAGCGCGAGGACACCGACGACGGTGTTCACGATGGTGTAGCCGATGCTGACGATCCAGTTCAGCAGGCCCGCAGGCCAGTTGCCGCGCACGCCGAACGCGGCGCGGGAGATCACCAGCGTCGCCGTGCCCGTCCGTACGCCGCTCATGCCTGCCGCGCTGATGGCGAAGAACGTCAGGCCGCCGAGGACGACCGCGAGCACGGCCTCCCAGAAGGACAGTCCGAACGAGACGGCGAGCGCGCCGTTGATGACGTAGGTGAACGTCAGGTTCGAACCGAACCAGAGCCAGAACAGGTCCCGTGCCCCGCCGTGCCGTTCGGACTCGGGGATCGGGTCGATGCCGTGCTCCTCGACCTGGAACACCTCGTCCCGGGCCGGCTGCGGGGGCGCGTCCGGCGTGGGGGCGTTCCGTGCGGTCGGGTGTGCCGTCATGCCGCCGCCTCTCGTCGCAGGGGAACGGCTTGAATGCCGTTCAAGAAACTTGAATGGCATTCAAGATGCGGCGGAGTGCCGCCCCGCGTCAAGAGGTAGGCTGCGATCAGTACGAACAGAGGTGAGGGGCGGCACGGATGGCAGGGTCGACAGCGGCACGGCCGGGGCGGCCGGGCGGCGATCTGCGGACCCGTACGCTCCAGGAGGCGACGGCCGTCGTCGCCGAGCAGGGCCTCGCGTCCCTGACCATGGCCTCGCTCGCCAAGCGGCTCGGCACCAGCGGCGGCCACCTGCTCTACTACTTCGGCTCGAAGAACCTGCTGCTCGTCGAGGCCCTGCGGTACAGCGAGGCCGCGCTCACCGAGGAGCGGGCGGGGCTGCTGGCCCGCCGGGTGACTCCGGCCCGCCGGCTCGACCTCTTCCTGGACCTGTATCTGCCGGCCGGCCCCCGCGACCCGCGCTGGATGCTCTGGATCGAGCTGTGGGCACGATCCGGCGCCGACGACGAACTGCGCGCCGCGCAGCAGGAGTTGGACCAGGGCTGGCAGCGCGACCTGGAGGCGATCCTCACCAAGGGAGTGGACCGCGGCGCCTTCGCCGTCGACGACGTCCCCGGCCGCGCGGCCCAACTCCTCGCGCTGCTCGACGGTTTGAGCACCCGCGTCGTCCTGGGCCAGCCGGGCGCCGAACGCCGCCAGGCCCTGACCGCGGCGCGCTCGGCGGCGGCGGCGCTGGTGCCGGCGGCGGACTGACGCCTTACCGCGTTACGGCAAGCCGTCAGCGGGTCGGTCGGCTGCCCCGCACCGGCGTAGCGCAGTGACAGCCGGAGCCGGCCCGCTGGGGTGGGGCATGCGCGGTCAGCCCCCGTACACGTCCTCCACGTAGCGGCCCTCGGCCATCAGCTCCGTGAGCCACTGTTCGGCCGCGGACTCGTCGGCTCCCGGGGTGCGCTCGCGGTGGAGTGCCCGGAACGCGGCGCGGACGCCGGGGGCCATCCGGGCGCCGTCCCCGCACACGTACACCCGCGCCCCCGCGTCGAGGAGGCGGCCGATCTCCGCGCCCTCGGCGGCGATGCGGTGCTGGACGAAGGCGTGGCCCTCGACCGGCGCGTCGCTGAAGACGGGGCGGAGCGAGATCGCGCCCGCGGCGTCGGCGGCGCGGAGTTCGTCGGCATGCATGAAGTCCCGCTCGGGGTGGTCGCAGCCGAAGTAGAGGAGCGCGGGCGGCAGCTGGGTGCCCTGCGCCGCTCGGTCGGCGACCACTCCGCGGAACGGGGCGAGTCCCGTCCCTGCGGCGATCATGATGACGGGTTCCGGAGTGTCCGGGGCGATGCGGAAGGCGTCGCGGCACGGCTGGACGCGGCCGAGGACGGTGTCGCCGGGGCGCAGGGCGGCCAGGTGGTGCGAGCCCGTGCCCCGGTAGCGGCCGTTGCCGGAGGCGGCGGGCGCGTCGAGTACGGACACCATCAGGTCGACGTGGCCCGGGAGTTCGGCCGGGCTGGACGAGATCGAGTAGTGGCGCGGGCGCAGCGGCGGAAGGAGGCCCAGGAGGCGGTTCCAGTCGAGGGCTTCGCGCAGCGCCGGGTGGTCCTCGACCAGGTCAAGGAAAGTGCGCGGGTCGTCGGCGGACAGCTCCCGCAGCGCGGCGGCCTCCGGCGGGCAGGGGTTCGCGGCGGCGAGCGCGGCCACCTCGTCCGGGCCCGGACGGTGCTGCAACTCCACGTGGTACGTGAGCAGTTCGCGTACGGTCACGGGCCGGTCGAGGGGCGGGGCGTCGCGCCGCGGGCGGGAGTCACGGATGTCGAGCACCGCGTCCGGGTCGAGGTCGAGGACCTTGAGCGCGCGGTCGACGAGCCCGTCCTCGTGCGCGGGCAGCACCGCGAGGTGGTCGCCGGTCCGGTACGACACACCATCGGGCAGCGCGAGCCGCACGAACCGCTTGACGCGGGGGTGGCCGGGCGCCGTCAGGTCCCGCGCCTCGGTGACGGTCAGCGGAGCGAGCCCGTGCCGGGCCACCGCGGCGTCCAGCGGCCCACCGGTGATCTCCCGGATCTCGTACGGGGTGGTGGGCTCGACGGGGGTGTTCGCGGCAGTGGCCTCCGGGTCCCCGTATTGCTCCAGGAGCGCGGTGCGCAGGTCGGCGGTGAAGGTGCGGACGGTGCCGCCCAGGTCGCCGGAGGCGTCGGCGGCGGCCCGCTCGCACAGCCGCTCGGCGCCCTGCGCGGCCAGGCGCTCGTCGATGCGGGTGGGGAAGTGCTGGTAGGTGGCGGCCCAGTTGCGGTCGCCGACACCGAGCACGGCGTACCCCACGCCGTTCGAAGGTGCCTCGGCGTCGAGCCGGGCGGCGAACTGCCCGGCGTCGTCTGTGGGTCGGCCGTTGTAGGACGCGGCGACGATCACCACGGGCCGGTCGGTCGGCAGACCCTCCGCGTACGCGTCCAGCGGTGCGACCTCCGTCTCGCAGCCGAGCGCGGCGGCCTCGTCGGCTAGCTGGGCGGCGAGCCCCGTGCAGGTGCCGTAGTTGCTGCCGTGCAGGAACAGGGCGCGAGTGCCGGGCAGTACCCGCGTCGGCAGTGTGTCGGCCACCAGGTCCGCCTCGGCCTTGCCGGTGGCGCCGGGCAGGGGAGTGTGTCGGCGGTCGGCCGGGGTGCGCGGCGCGAGGGTGAGGGTGAAGCCGTCGGGCTTCAGGGTGAGGGTCTCCTTCACGGAGAGCTCGTAGTCGGCGTGATCGACCAGACGGTAGCGGTGCACGAGCATCGCGAGCAGCATCGTCGCCTCGTGCAGCGCGAACTGCCGCCCGATGCAGGCCCGTTCACCGGTGCCGAAGGGCTTGAAGGCGTGCGGGGAACGCGCCGCCTCGGCTTCGGGCGTGAACCGGTTCGGGTCGAAGCGCTCCGGGTTGTCGCCCCACACCGGCTGCCGGTGCAGCATCGGCGACATGACGGTCACGGCCTGCCCCGCGCGCAGCGGAATGCGGCCGCCGAGCAAGGTGTCCTCGCGGGCCTCCCGACTGAACGCGGCGGCCGTGGGCCACAGCCGCAGCGCCTCGTTGAGGACCTGCCGGGTGTACGTGAGCCGGCCGACCTCGTCGAAGTCCGGCGCCGGGTCCGTGGTGTCACCCCACAGGGCGTCCACCTCGCGGCGTACGAGATCGAGGGCGGCCGGGTTCTTGGCGAGGTAGTACAGGGCGAAGGACATGGCGCCCGACGTCGTCTCGTGCCCGGCGATCAGGAACGTGATGACCTGGTTGCGGATGTTGGCGGTGTCCAACGTGGAGCCGTCCTGCGGGTGCTGCGCCGTCAGCATCAGGCCGAGCAGGTCGTCGGTGTGCCGCTCGCCGCTCTCGACGCGCGCGCTGATCACGTCGTCGACGACCTGGGCGAGATAGTCGGCGTCGGCGCGGAACGCCGCGTCGACGGCCTCGTAGTCGCCGCCCGGCACCCGCGCCAGGCGCTTCATGCTCCACTCCAGGCAGCGCACCATCGCCTCGACGAACGGGTGCGGCTCGCTGCTCGCGAAGGAGGCGAAGTCGTAGCCGAATCCGGCGAGTCCGATGGTGTCGAGCGTCATCCGCGTCATGTCACCGGGCACGTCGACCGGGCTGCCGTCGGCCGCGGCCAGGTCCCAGGAGTCGACGAGGCGGCGCGCGACCTCGTACATCACCGGGTGGTACGTCCGCATGGAGCCGAGCGCGAAGGCCGGCATCAGGATGTCGTGGGCGCGCACCCAGTTCGGCTCGTCGTTGTAGGCGGTGAACAGGCCGTCGGCGGCGAACTCGCGGACGTTGCGCAGCGCGGGCCCGATGCTCTTGGTGAATCGGGTCTCGTCGGCGAGCTCGGTGACGAGGTCGAGGTCGGAGACGAACAGGGCGTCCCGGCCGTGCACCCGCCGCACCAGCTGCGGACCGTGCTCCCGCATCAGGCCCATGATCTGCTGCAGCGGTCCGGGGCCGAGGCCGGTGGCGGTGACGTCGACGACGGGGACACCGGCGGCGGCGTAGGCGCTGTCGTCGGGCGTGGGGGAGGGGGCGGGCGCGGAGTCCGGCATGGTGGGGCGGTGCCTTTCGCGAGGGGGAACCTGCTGGCGCAGCGTGGGGGAGCTGCGTCTTCCAGCTTGATCCGCTCCCCCTGCCGGCCAGTCCAGGTCCACTACATGATTGTGTAGTGGCTGACGGTGTATCGGACTTGTGCGCGGGCGCCGTCCGTGGCACGGCGGTACGTACGGAGGCGGGAGGCGAGGCGTCGGTGGACACCGGGGACGCCGTGGTGTGGCGCAATCGCGCGATGGTGCTGTTCGACCGGATCCCGATGCCGGTCGCGGTGTGCGATCCCTACGGTGACGTACGGCTGGTGAACGCCGCGTTCGCCCTGGAGTGGGGCACCACCGCGGGCCGCCTCAAGGGGCGCGCGATCCTCGACCTGTTCGTGCCGGTCGACGCGGCGCAGGTCGACCGGATCGCACAGGCGCTGAAGGCGCGCCGCCGCTCGCGCTACACGGTGGCGGTGGCCTGGCGCGGCGGCGACGGGGCGCGGCGCCGGGGCGAGTTGATCGTCGACACGGTGAGCGAGACCGCGAGCCGCGTGCCCGATCTGCTGGTGACGGTACGGGTGCTCGACACGGCCGTCGTGTCCGACCCGAAGCCGTCCGCGTCCGCGCCCGCGCACCCGCAGGAGGCGCGGATACTGGAGCTGCTCGCGGCGGGCGCGACGACGGCCCGCGCGGCACGCGAGACCGGCCTGACGACCGACGGCGTCACCTACCACCTGCGCCAACTGTCGCGCCGCTGGGGCGCGTCGAACCGTACGGAACTGGTGGCGCGGGCGTACGCGGAGGGCGTGCTGGTTGCAGGGGTGTGGCCGCCGCGGCTCGCGTCGCCGCCGCCGGAAGCAGGTGCCTGACGGGGCGTCACAGGGAAACGGGCGCCTGACGGTGCGTCACTGGAGTCCGCGACCGGTCATTGCGGGGTGTCGGTGAGTTGTGTCCCGATGACGGCGAGCAGCTCCAGCTTGTCCGCGCTGTCGGTGCCCAGCGCGGGCGTGAACCACAGCAGCCGCTGTCGGCCGTCCTCGCTGAACAGGTTGAGGCAGTTGACCTCCAGCGTGCCGAGGCTGGGGTGGTTGATGCGCTTGCGGTCGTTCGCCCGGACCTTGACCTCGTGCCGGGCCCACAGGGCGGCGAACTCGGCGGAGCGCGCGGTCAGTTCCGCGATGAGGGTGCGGGCCTCGGGGTCCTTCGCGTCGCGGCGCGCCGCCGCGGACCGCAGATCGGCGACGAACGCGCTGGACTGCGCCTCGTGATCCGCCTCGGGGTACAGGCGTCGCGCGTCGGGGTCCGTGAACCAGCGGTGCACGAAGCTCACGTTCTTGCCGCGGAAGCGCGCATGGTCGCCGAGCAGCGCGACCGCGAGCGGGTTCTGCACGAGCGTGACGTGCAGATCGGTGATGACCTGCGCCGGCGTCGAGGTCAGCCGTGTAAGCAGATCCAGCATGCCGGGATGAACATGCGCCCGCGGCCCTCCGACGGCGGGCAGCGGGCGGTCGGCGAGGCGGTACAGATAGTCGCGCTCGTCCGACGTCAGGCGCAGCGCGCGGGCCAGCGCCGCGAGCATCTGCTCCGAGGGTTGGGAGCCCGCGCCCCGCTCCAGCTCGTTGTAGTAGTCGACCGAGGCGCCCGCGAGCTGCGCCACCTCCTCGCGGCGCAGCCCCGGCACCCGGCGGCGCGGACCGGTGATCAGGCCGACGTCCTCGGGGCGGATGCGTTCGCGGCGCGAGCGCAGGAAGGCGCCGAGCTCGGTGTACTTGAGAGAAGCCACGCACCCAGTCTGCGCGCATGGGGCCCGCCGGTGGGCCGCCGACCCAGGGGATGTCATCCCCTGGCACGCAGGCCGCGGGCGCCGCATCGTGGCCAAGGCGGACGACCAGGTCGCGACGCTGAGCAAGGCGCCGCCCACCACCCCACCTCGTGTAAGCAACGAATGATTGTGAAAGGAACGCACCCCATGCCCTTCGCCAACCTCAAGGTTCCCTCCGACACGCTCACGGCGGCCTCCAAGAAGAAGTTGCAGGACGCCGTCACCGACGCGTTCGTGGACGTCTACGGAGAGCGCGCCCGCGCCACCACTCTCGTCATCCTCGAAGAGGTCGCCGACGGCGGCTGGAGCCTGGGCGGCACCGTCCTCAACGCCGGGATGCTCGGGCGCAGTTGAGCGTGGCGGGCACCTTCCGCGGGGCCGGGTGAACACACCCGGCCCCGTCCCTCGTATCCCTGGACGAGATACCGGCCGCGGGCTCAACGGAGGGATGACCATGGTCGAGGGGTACGGGTCCGCCGCAGGCACGGTCGCCGGGCGGTACCGGCTCCTGGAGGTCGTCCACCGGGAGACGAACCACGTCTGCTGGCGCGGTGAGGACCTGGAGGCCGGGCGCCCCCGACTGCTCACACGGATCCTGCTCCCGGACGACACGGACCGGAAGGCCGCCCGCCGCATCACCGCGCGCGTCCTGCGAACCGCCGAGGCCGTCCGGCTGCTGAGGCCGGGCCGGGTCGCGACGGTGGTCGACGCGGTCGCGGAAGCCGGGGTGCTGTGGACCGTCACCGAGGGGATCGAAGGACTACCCCTGGGGGAACTCCTCGACGTGGAGGGGCCGTTCACCTACATGCGGGCGGCCCGGATCGGCCTCGAGCTGCTCGACGTGCTGGACGCCGCCCACGCGCAGGGCATCACCCACGGCGAACTCGGCCCCGGCCAGGTGTTCGTGCGCGACCGGGGCGGCATCGTGCTCACCGGCTTCGGCCTCGCCGGCGCCACCCTGGCCCCGAGGATCACCGCGCCCGCGTACGCCTCCCCGGAACAGGCCCGCGACGAACGCATCGGGCCCGCATCCGACCTGTGGGCACTCGGCGCGCTGCTGTACCGCATGGTCGAGGGACGGCCGCCCTACCGCGACCGGGGCCCGTCCGAACTCACGCTGCGGAGCGTGGACCGGCAGCCGCTGCGCGCCCCGCAGCGGGCCGGCTCGCTGACCCGGGCCGTGGAGGGGCTGCTGCGCAAGGACTCCCGGGAGCGGCTTCCCCGAGGCGTGGTGCGTGAGGTCCTCAGCCGCGTACTGGACGAGGATCCGGACGCGGTCGCGGCGCCACCGCCACCGCCCCGGCTGCGCGGCTGCGCGTACGCGGCGGCCCGGAGGGCGGGCCGGGCCTGGGGCGGGCGGGCCATGGCGGTGGGAACCACACTGGCCGTCGTCACGGTGACGGTCGCGGTCCTGGCCGTCACCCACCAGTCGTCCGGAACCGGCTCGTCGGGCTCCGCCTCGCCCGGCGGTGCCTCGGGACGCGCCACTTCCCCGCGGCCCACCGCCTCCTCCACCCCGTCCGGCACGGCGCCTGCCCTGCCGCCCGGTTTCCGCCGCTACGACGCGCCCGAGGGCTTCTCCCTCGCCCTGCCGGAGGGCTGGCGGCGCCAGGGCATCACGCGCGCGCCGGACGGCGCCTACCGCGTCGACTTCGGGGCGAGCGGGGACGCCCGCGGCTTGGCCGTCACGTACACCGAACGCGTCGACCGGGACCCGGTCGCCGTCTGGCGCGACAATGTGGAACCCGGACTGCGGCAGCGGACCGGCTACCGGCGCGTCGGGGACATCCGCGGCACGACCTACCAGGGGTACCGGGCCGCCGACATGGAGTGGCTCGCCGGCAGCGGGGACGAGCGGGTGCGGACCTTCGGGCGCGGCTTCCGCCTCGGCGGCGAGCGCGGCTTCTCCCTGCGCTGGACGACTCCCGCCGACGCCTTCACTGCCAGCACGAACCGGCAGGCGCTGCGCGTCGTGTTGAAGTCGTTCGACCCGGGCAGGGTGTGACACGCAAGAGCCCGGGCCGCCCGCGAAGGGGCGACCCGGGCACTTACGTAGAGGGCGGTTACGCCGGGCTCTCGCCCGCCTCCAGTTCCACATCCTTCGTCTCCTTGCTGCACAGCAGCGCGACGAGGGTGAGGACGGCCATCGCCGACAGGTAGACGCCGACCAGCCACGGAGAGCCGTCGCCGGCCTCCCACAGCGCCACCGCGATGAAGGGGGCGACGGCCGCGCCGAGGACGGAGCTGACGTTGTAGGAGATGCCGGAGCCGGTGTAGCGCACGGACGTCGGGAACATCTCCGGGAGCAGCGCGCCCATCGGGCCGAAGGTCAGGCCCATCAGCGTGAAGCCGAGGACCAGCCACAGCACCACACCGAGCGTGCCGAGCCCGATCAGCGGCACCCACACCAGGCCGAACACGAAGATGCCCGCGGTGATCCACGCCAGCGTCTTGCGGCGGCCGTACTTGTCGGCCAGCGGCCCGGAGATGAGCGTGAACGCGGCGAAGAAGACCACGCCGAAGATCAGCATCAGCACGAACGTGGTGTAGCTGTAGCCGAGCCCGGGGACGGCGGCGTCCTTCGCGGTGCGGCCGTAGCTCAGCGAGAACGTCGTCATCAGGTAGAAGAGCACGTACGTCGCCAGCATCGCGAAGGTGCCGAGGATCAGCTGCTTCCAGTGGTGCCGGAACACGGTCGCCAGCGGCAGCTTGCGGACCTTCTTGGTCTCCTGCGTCTTGGTGAAGACCTCCGCCTCGACCAGGCGCGTGCGCACCCACAGGCCGATCGCGACCATCACGGCCGAGAACAGGAACGGGATCCGCCAGCCCCACGACAGGAACGCCTGCGAAGGCTGCGAGGGGTCGGCGCCCGCCGCGGACGGCAGCAGGGCGGCGATGACCAGGAAGAGGCCGTTGCCGATGATGAACCCGAGCGGCGCGCCCAGCTGCGGGAACGTGCCCCACAGCGCCCGCTTGCCCGGAGGCGCGTTCTCCGTGGCGACCAGCGCCGCGCCGCTCCACTCGCCGCCGAGCGCGAAGCCCTGCGCGAGCCGCATCAGCACGAGGAACGCGGTGGCGACCCAGCCGATCGACCCGTACGTGGGCAGCACGCCGATCAGGAAGGTGGCGATGCCCATCGTGAGCAGCGAGACGACCAGCGTCTTCTTGCGGCCGAGCCGGTCACCGAGGTGCCCGAAGAAGGCCGCGCCGATGGGCCGGGCCACCATCGCGGCGCCGAACACGGCGAACGACGACAGGAGCGCGGTGGTCGGGTCGCTGCTGGGGAAGAAGAGCGCGGGGAAGACGAGTACGGCGGCCGTCGCGTAGACGTAGAAGTCGTAGAACTCGATCGTCGTCCCGATGAGGCTGGCGATCAGGACCCGCGAGCGCGGGTTGAGCGGCGCGGCCGGGTTCGGGCCGGAGGCGGGTGACGGCGCGGCAGACGTGGCAGGGGCCGGGCCGGTGGCAGAAGCGGACATCTTCGGGTCAATCCCAGGGGTGTTGCGGTGTGCGTCCACCGGCACTCGACGCCGGCGACCCTCGTACCGGTCGGACGGTACGAGGATCACAACCCTTTCATGTGTCTCACTGACCGGTAATGAGTGTTCGATATATGAGACACGTAAGGATGTGGCGGTCCGGCTACGCCGCCATCCACCGCTCCAACCCGGCCGCGTCCAGCGGCAGTTCGGCCGACAGCACCTCCGAACCGGACCCGGTCACCAGAATGTCGTCCTCGATGCGTGCCCCGATGCCGCGCAGCTCCGGCGGCACCGTCGTGTCATGGGCGTGGAAGTACAGGCCCGGCTCGACCGTGAGCACCATGCCGGGGGCCATGCGGGCGCCCTGGTACGCGGAGTAGTCGGCGCGGGCGCAGTCGTGCACGTCGAGGCCGAGGTGGTGGCCGATGCCGCACACCAGATAGCGGCGGTGGTGCTGGCCCTTGGGGGAGAGGGCCTCGTCCACGGAGACCGGAAGCAGCCCCCAGTCGTCCAGGCCGCGCGCGACCACCTCCATCGACGCCGTGTGGAAGTCGGCCCACTCCCGCCCCGGGCCCACCGCGTCGAGCCCGGCCCGGTGCGCGCGCTCCACCAGGTCGTGCACGGAACGCTGGGCGTCGGTGAAGCGGCCGGACGCCGGGAAGGTGCGGGTGACGTCGGCCGTGTAGTAGCTGTTCGTCTCGACGCCCATGTCCAGGAGCACCGCCGCGTCCTCGGCCACGGGCCCGTCGCAACGCACCCAGTGCAGGGTCGCGGCGTTGCGACCGCTGCCCACGATCGTGGCGTAGCCGGGGCCGTTCCCGTACGTGCGGGCGTAGCGGTCGAAGGTGCCCTGAAGCCAGCGCTCGCCACCGCCGCGCACGGCCGCGGGGAACTCGCGGACCACCGCGGCGAAGCCCTCGACCGTACGGTTCACGGCCTCGCGCAGCTGGCCGATCTCCCACGCGTCCTTGACCATGCGCAGCTCGGAGAGTGTGCGGCCGAGGTCGGCGGAGAACGCGATGCCGTGGCGGCGGGCCGTGTCCGGATCCAGCGGGCCGGTGAGCAGTGGGCCCTGCGACGCGCACGCGGCCAGCGCCTCGTCCAGGGCACCGAGCGGCGCCGTGTCCACGCGCAGCGCCTCGCGCCAGTCGTCCAGGCCGGGGGCCGGGCCCACCCACAGTTCGCCGTGCGCCGCGTCCGCGAAGAACGCGGTCTCGCCGGGGCGGGCCGGCGGCGGCAGATACAGCACCGCGTCGTGCCCGCCGGGCGCGGGACGCAGCACCAGAACGGCGTCCTCGACCGCGCACCCGGTCAGCCAGTAGAAGTCGCTGTCGGGCCGGAAGTCGTACGCGGTGTCATTGCTGCGCACCGGGGCCCGTCCGGCGGCGACCACGAGCGGCCGACCGGCGAACTGAGCACTGAGCCGCGCCCGGTGCGCGGCGGCCGCATCGGCGACGCCCGGCACGGTGGGCGGCGTACGGTCGGCCTCGTCCCACCCCTGGCCCATGTACGCGGCGAAGTCCGGCAGTTCGGCCAGGCGCGGCATCCGGGGGTCCGGGGTGCTCGACCTGGGCACGGAGGTGGCGGGGGTCGTTTCGGTCATGCCGACTCCACTCCTTGAGAGGTCCGGGGAGCGGCACGCCTGCGGCGGTCCCACTCCGGGTTGATGCGCGGGATCGCCCCGAGCAGGGTGCGGGTGTACGCGTCTTGCGGCTGGTCGAAGACGTCCGCGGCGCGGCCGGACTCGACGATACGTCCCTGGTGCATCACCGCCACGCGGTGGGCGATCCGGCGGACCACGGCGAGATCGTGGGCGATGAACAGGTAGGAGAAGCCGTTCTCCCGTTGCAGGCGCAGCAGCAGGTTCATCACCTGGGCCTGCACCGACACGTCGAGTGCGGACACCGCCTCGTCGCAGATCACCAGCTGCGGGCCGACCGTGAGCGCGCGGGCGATGCCGATCCGCTGCGCCTGCCCGCCGGAGAACTGTGCGGGATAGCGCAGCGCGTGGTCCGGGTTGAGGCCGACGCGCTCCATCAGCTCGCGGGTGAAGGCGCGGCGGCCTCCCGGGATGGGCAGGTGCTGGTAGTCGAGCGGGGCGGTCAGGATGCGTTCGACGGTGTGCCGGGGGTTGAGCGAGGAGTACGGGTCCTGGAACACCACTTGTACGTTGCTGCGGAAGCGGGCGAGCGCGGCGCCGCCCGCGCGTGTCACGTCCTCGCCCGCGAACTCCAGGGTGCCGGCGGTGGGTTCCATCAGCTTGGCGACCAGGCGTGCGGTGGTCGACTTGCCGCTGCCGGACTCGCCGACCACGGCGAGTGTCTCGCCGGGGTGGATGTCGAGGCTCACGTCGTCGACCGCGGTGGTCACGGACGTGCGGCCGAGGGAGCCGCGCGTGGTGAACGTCTTGGTCAGCCCGCGGGCGCGCAGCAGTGGTGCGGGCCCGGAGCCGGAGTGGTCGGGGGTCACCGGGAGTCCTCCTGTGCCGCGCCGAGCGGTGTCAGATCGGCGAGCGTCCCGCCGGGCCCGGCCAGTTCGTCGTCGATGCGGGGGATCGCCTCCAACAGCTTTCTCGTATAGGCGTGTTGGGGTGCGCAGAAGACGTCCTCCGTCGTCGCGTACTCCAGTTGCTCGCCGCCCCGCATCACCAGCACGCGGCCCGCCAGGTTGGCGATGACCGCCAGGTCGTGGGTGATGAACAGCATGCCGGTGCTGGTCTGTTGCTGGAGTTCGGTCAGGAGCGTGAGGATCTGGTCCTGCACGGTGACATCGAGGGCGGTGGTCGGCTCGTCCGCGATCAGCAGCGCCGGCTCGCACACCAACGCCATGGCGATCATGACGCGTTGGCGCTGGCCGCCGGAGAACTGGTGCGGGAAGTGGTCCACACGCTCGGCGGGCCTCGGGATGCCGACCTGGCCGAGCGCCTCGACGGCCTGCCTGCGTGCCGCCCGCCGCGATCCGCCGCGGTGGCTGCGGTAGGCCTCGGCGATCTGCAGGCCCACCGTGTAGTACGGGTTGAGCGAGGACAGCGGGTCCTGGAACACCATCGACATCGCGTCACCGCGCAGCCGGCGCAACTCCCGGTCGGGGCGGCCGAGCAGCTCGCGGCCCTGGAAGCGGACGCTGCCGCTGGTGCGCGCGCCGCGCGGGAGCAGGCCCATGACCGCGAGCGAGGTCATGGACTTCCCGCTGCCGGACTCGCCGACGATGCCGAGGGTCTCGCCCCGCTCGACGGTGAACGACAGATCGCGGACGACGTCGACGGGCCCGCGCCCGGTGGGGAACGTGACCGTCAGCCCTTCGACCGTCAACAGACCGTCCGTAGAAGCGCGTTGGTTGGGGAAATCAGTCATGACGCGGTGATCCTCACGCGCGGGTCCAGGAAGGTGTAGAGGACGTCGACGACGAGGTTGCCGAGCACCACGAAGAAGGCCGCGAGGAGTGTGACCGCCATGATGACCGGCTGGTCGTTCTTGGAGATCGCGTCGGAGGCCATCTTGCCCACGCCGTTGAGCCCGAAGACGGTCTCGGTGATGATCGCCCCGCCGAGCAGCCCCGCGAAGTCCATGCCGAAGAGTGTGGTGATGGGGGTGAGCGCGGGGCGCAGCGCGTGCCGGCGCATCAGCAGCGTCGGCCGCAGACCCTTCGCCCGCGCCGTGCGCACGAAGTTCTCGGAGAGGGTGTCGATGACGTTGGAGCGGGTCAACCGCGCGTACAGACAGGCGTATCCGGTGGCGAGCACGATCCACGGCATCAGATACGACTCGAGCCACATCTGCGGGTCGTCGCCGAAGGAGACCGCCGCGGGGAAGGGCAGGATCTGGAGCTTGACCACGAGCACGTACTGCAGGGCAAGCGCCAGTACGTAGTTGGGGATGCTGGAGCCGCCGAGCGCGAGGCTCATCGCGCCGCGGTCCCACCAGGTGCCCTCCTTGACGCCGCTGAGCAGCCCGCAGGCCACCCCGGCCAGCAGCCACAGCACGGCCGCGCCGATCGCGACGGTCGCGCTCACCGGCAGCCGCTGGAGCACCATGTCCCAGACGGACTGGCCGCTCTGGAAGCTGTAGCCGAGGCAGGGTGCGTGGCAGTGGACGAGGTTCGCGCCGCTGCCGTAGTCGCGGCCGACGACGATGCCGCTGAGGAAGTCCCACAGCTGGGTGAAGAACGGCAGATCGAGACCGAGGGACGACCTGATGGTCTCGATCCGCTCCGCCGTGCAGGTTTTGCCGCAGATCATCACGGCCGGGTCGGGGGAGAGCTGGAAGAAGATCAGATACGTGAAGACGCAGACGGCCACGAGGATGAGCGCCACCCAGGCGAGGCGTCCGGCGAGATAACGGGCCATCAGACGGCCTCCCCCGCGTCGAGGGCGTGCCGGATCCGGTCGCCGAGCACGGTCAGCGAGAGCACCGTGCCGAAGAGGAAGGCGCCGGGGATCGCGAAGTACAGGGGGTCGACCTGGTACCAGGAGACCGAACTCGCGATCATCTGCCCCCACGACGCCGTCGGCGGGGTGACACCGACACCGAGGAAGGACAGACCCGCCTCGGTGCCGATGTAGCCGGGCACCGACAACGTCGCCATCACCAGGACCGAGTTGCGCAGATTCGGCAGGATCTCCTTGAACACCAGTGGCCACTTGGCCGCGCCCGAAGCCCTGGCCGCCTCGACGAACTCCCGCTCGGCCAGCGCCAGCGTCTGCCCGCGCACCACGCGCGCCAGATAAGGCCAGCCGAACACGCTGAGCACGACGACAAGGAGCGGCGCCCGGCCACTGCCCGGCAGCGCGGACAGGATCGCGATCATGAAGATGAGCGCGGGGAACGCCATCAGGAAGTCCATGAGCCGGGAGATCACCGTGTCCACCCAGCCGCGCAGGAACCCGGCGAGCACCCCGAGCACCGTGCCGATCGCGGTGGTGATCAGGGTGGCCGCGACGGCGATCAGAAGCGAGGTACGGGCCCCGTATGCGATCCGCGCCAGCACGTCGCGGCCGTTCTGCGGCTCGACGCCGAACCAGTGCTCGGCGCTGATCCCGCCGAACGAGCCGCGCGGCAGGCCGCCGATGTCGGTGTCGACGGCCGCGCGGTCGAAGGCGTCCGGGCCGTGCCCCGTGATCATGGTGAGCAGCGGGGCGAACAGCGCCATCAGGACGATCAGGAGCAGGAAGGCGGTGCTGAGCACCGCCCCGACATCGCGGGACAGGGCGTGCAGGACCCGGCGCCCGGTGGAGCCGGGCAGCTCGGTGCCCGGCGGCGCGCCGGCCGTGCCCGGCTGCGCCTCTTGGAGGACGGAAGTGGACATGGCGGGCTACTTCTTCGGGTCCGCGAGACCGACGGAGACGAGGTCGATGCCGCCGGAGAACGACTGACTCAGGTACGCGCCCGCGATGTTGTCGCCGGTGACGGAGACGACCTTGGTGTAGTGCAGCGGCACGATCGGCGCCAGCTTCATGATCTGCCCGTCGAGCTTGCCGTACGCCGCGTTCTGCGCGTCCGGATCGCTCATCGCCTCGATCGCGTCCATCCGATCGTTGATCTTCTTGTCGTCGAGCATGGCGATGTTCGGGTTGCCGCTGTCGGAGATGTTGCGGCCGTCGAACAGCGGCGGCAGGAAGGTGCTGCCGCCCGGCCAGTCGGGGCACCAGCCGGTCAGCGCGCCGTCGTGCTGTTGCGAGGGTGTACCGATGACCTCGTAGAACGTTGACGTGTCAATGGTGTTGACCCTGACCTTGATGCCGACCCGCTTCAGGGCCTGCTGCACCGCGACGGCCGTGGCCTGCTCCACACCGGCCGCCCGGGTGTCCAGCGTGAACGTGAAGCCCTTGGAACGCCCCGCCTCGGCAAGGAGCTTGCGGGCCTTCTTCACATCACCGGTGCCGCCCTTGCTCGGGTACACGTCGGTCGTGTCACGGCCCGGAATGCCCGGCGGCTCGATGGACGTCGCGACGGTCGCGAGCGAGGAACCGCCGTGCGCGTCAACAGTTGTCTGCTTGTTGACCGCGTACTCGATGGCTTGACGGACCCGTACATCCTTGAGCGGACCCTTGCTCGTGTTGATGCTCATGTACGAGGTGCAGCCCGTCATGCCCGACAGGGTGCGCTGCTTGAGTTGAGGGGTCTGGATGCGGGAGACGCTCGCCGGCTGGAGCTGGGCGGCCCCGGTGATGGCGTTCGCGTCCGCGCCCTGCCCGGCGATCAGACGTTCGTCGATGGTCGCCGCGTCCAGACCGAAGGTCCACACGAAACTGTCCGGCTTCGCGTCCCTCACCTCGTCCGTCGACCGCTTCCACGCCTTGTTGCGTACGAGGACGAGCTTCGAGCCGTGCTGATAGCTCTTGAGCTTGTACGGGCCGGAGGCGATCGGCTCGCGGTCGAAGGCCGCCTTGGTGCCGGTGCCCTTCGGGAACGGCGTGAACGTGGGCTGCGCGGCGATGTAACCGAACTGCGCCGTCGCCTTCTTGAGATGGAAGACGATGGTGTGCTCGTCCGGCGTCTCGATGCTCGACAGGCCACCCGACTTGTACGGGCCCTGGTAGTCGGCCGGCGCCTCGATGTACTGCTTGGCGTACGGCGAGCCGATGCCGGCGTCCGGGTCCCAGGCGCGCTCGACCCCGAACTTGACGTCCTCGCTGGTGATGTCGGTGCCGTCCTGGAAGGCGGTGCCGGACTTCAGCTTGAACGTCCACGTCTTGTTGTCGTCGGACGGCTTGCCGGCGTCGGTGGCCAGGTCACCGACGATCTTCGTCCCCTTGGCGCCGGGGGCGGCCGCCTGTGTGGTGAGGGTGCGATAGATGAGGCGATAGAAGTTGTTGACCCCGCCGTCGAACCCGCGGGCCGGGTCGAGGTGGGAGAAGTCGGCGTTGGCCAGGACGTGCACCGTGCCACCGGTCGCGGCGGCCGCGCCGGGGCCGGCCTCCTTGGCAGCGGACGCGCCGCCGCCCTTGCAGGCGGAGAGCGTGAGGGCGAGCGCGGTACACAGGGCGGCGGCGGGCAGGGCTATTGCTTTTCTCATGACGCCTTCTGGAGAGGGGGAAGGATGAGAGGGGAGAGCGGCGTGCGGGGCCGAGGTGCGAGTGGGGCGAGGGGCGTGCGGGCCCGAAGTGTGAGTGCGGCGAGGGGGAGGCGGAGGACCGGCACTCAGGCGCGCCGGATCCAGACCCGCATGGGTGCTGCCTCGCGATTGCCCCACAGGAAGTACGGGACGAGGGTGAGGCCGGTGGTCCCGGCGGCGGTGGCCGTCCCGGACGCGGCGGACGTGGCGGTGCCGGCCAGTACGGGGTACAGCTCGGGCGACGCCGGGGGCGCGACGCCCGCTTCCGCGTCGAGGACGACCGCGTCCTCGAAGTGCGTGTCCGTACGGGGACGGGCGGCCGCGACCTGGCCCACGTCGAGCGTCACGTCGTCGATGTCGACGCCGCAGTCCTGCTGCTCGACGCAGTAGACGAGGGGGCCGCGGGCGACGGCGACGGCGCCGCGGGTCGCGTCCAGGTGGGGGTGGGAACCGTGGGCGCGCACGGCCATCGGCAGCCGCAGCACGAGCTCGTCGCCGTCCCGCCAGGTACGCCGGACGCTCACCCAGCCGTCCGTGACATCGGGGTCCGAGGCCTCCCCGCACACGGTGAGCCGCACATCGCCCGGGTCGGCCCAGCCGGGCACGCGCAGGGTGAGGGCGTAGGGCCGCTCCGGCGCCGCACGGACCGTCAGGCGGACCTCGCCGTCCCACGGATACCGGGTCACCATGTCGACCGCCAGCTCCTGGCCGTCGATCCGGGCCGTCGCGTACCCCGCGACCACGAGCTCGTCCGTGCGCTCGGCCGCGAGGTGCTCGCCGAGCTGGGACATCCACCGCACGATGTTGGGCGGGCAGCACGGGCACCCGAACCAGGGCCGGCGCAGCAGCTCCCCTTCGGCCTCGGCGCCGCTGCGCTGCTCGTGGTCGGCGCGGCGCTGAAGGGGATTGTCGTAGAAGAAGGCGCGACCGTCGGCGGAGGGGCCGACCGCGAACGCGTTGTAGAGGACGGTCTCGAAGGTGTCGAGGTACGTGGCGTCCCCGGTCGCCAGGAACATCCGCCAGCCCCACTGCATGGTGGCGATCGCCGCGCAGGTCTCGCTGTAGGACCGTTCGGAGGGCAACTCGTAGCGGTCGCCCACCGCTTCGTCGGAGTGCCGGCTGCCCAGGCCCCCCGTGACGTACAGCTTCGTGGCGGCCATGTCGGCCCACAGCCGGCGCAATACGTCGAGCAGCGCGTCGTCGCCGGTCTCCAGCGCCACATCCGTCGCGCCCGCCGCGAGATACGCCATGCGCACCGCGTGCCCGGTCACCGACGGCAGTTCGCGCAGCGGCACCTCGTCCTGGAAGTACGAGGGCGGGAAGACGCTGTGCCGCAGCCCGCTGCGCCGCCCCTGTCCGCGCCGGTCGATGAAGAGCCGGGCCTGCGCGAGATAGGCGTCGTCCCCGGTCTCCCGGTACAGCTCCACCAGGGCCATCTCGACCTCGGGGTGCCCGCAGACGGCCTCCTCGCCACCCGGCCCGAAACGTTTCACCACGAGATCGGCGAAGCGCACGGTGACATCGAGCAGCCGCCGGTCGCCGAGCCGCCGGTGAGCGGCGATCGCGGCCTGGGCGAGATGACCGAAGGAGTAGAGCTCGTGCCCCCAGGCGAGGTCGGACCAGGGTTCCTTGGCCTGATCGGGGTCCTGGTAATAGGAGTTGAGGTACCCGTCGGGTGCCTGGACCCGATCGAGGAGCGTGACGGTCTCCTCGTAGAAGTCACGCAGACGGTCGCCCAACTCACCGTCCAACACGCCCTCAGGTTGGGCCAGTTCGTATACGAGCCCTTCCAACGTCTTGTAGACGTCGGTGTCGAGAAACGGATACCGCCCGCGGAACGCGGGGGCCCCGCTCTCATCGGGCAGAAGCCTGCGGAGGTTGTCCACATTGCCCGCCGCGCGGAGCTGCTGCACCGTGTGCGGCAGAGTCGCCTCGCGGTTGCGGCGCTGCCAGTCGGCGAGGAGACCGCCGACGAGCTCCACCCGGGCACGGGGGAGCGGTCGGAGACGTTCAGAGGGGTGCCGCACGATCAGTCCTCCAAGTGGCGTGTACTTGGGTGCTGTTGCGTCGAAAGCGTCGAAAGTATGGAAACGAACGAGGAACCGTTCGGGTCAGTAAACGCGTTGTGCGGCATAGTGTTCGTCAAAGCGAACGCTGTCAAGGGAGTCAGGGAGAGGCTATGGACGTTCCTCAGGAGTCGGTGCGCGACATGGTGGCGGCCAATCTCCGCCGGGCGAGGACGCAGCGCGGCCTGTCGATCTCGGAGCTCTCGCGACGCTCCAAGATCGGCAAGGCGACGCTCTCCCAGCTCGAGTCCGGCACCGGAAACCCCACCATCGAGACGGTGTTCAGCCTCTCGCGCGCTCTGGAAGTGCCCGTCTCCGACCTCCTCGAGACTCGGGCGCCCGGCGGCCTGACCGTCGTGCGCGCCAAGGAGGTCGAGGTGCTCAGCGGCCAGGGCGTCGACCTGCGGCCGCTGCGCCGGATGGAGTTCGGTGACCTGGTCTTCGAGGTGTACGACCAGGTGGTGCGGGCCGACAGCAGGCAGGACTCGCTCGGCCACGTCGGCACCGAGCACACCATCGTGCAGACCGGCCGGCTCCAGGTCCGCGTGGACGGCGACGAGGTGGAGCTCGGCCCCGGCGACTACGTGGGCTTCGACGCCACGCTGCCGCACTCCTACACGGCGCTCGACGGCGACGTGCACTCGGTGCTGCTGCTCCAGTACCGGCCGCACGAGCACGCCCACTTGGGGATCCCGCACCCGAAGCAGGGTGCCTCCGAACCCGAGAACGAGTGAGCGTTACAGGTAATTAATCGATCACTCCTTCCGGACCCGTTGACACCCCCTGAAAGGCCGTCCTAGCCTCCGAGCTGTTCGATGAAACGAACGGAGGCGGTTCGATGTACGGAACGCGGGCGGTCATTCTCGGGGCCGGAATCGTCGGAGCCGCCTGTGCGCGGGAGTTGGCCCTCGCGGGCTGCACCACCACGGTCGTCGACCGCGGCCGCCCGGCCGCCGCGACCACCGCGCACGGCGAGGGCAACATCCTCGTATCCGACAAAGGCCCGGGCCCCGAACTCGAGTTGGCGCAACTGTCCGGCCGCCTGTGGCCGCAGATCATCGCCGAAATGTCCGAACGGGCCACGGACGTAACCGACTTGACGGAGTGGGACCCCAAGGGCGGCATCGTCGTCGCCACCACCGACGACGGGGCCCGCGAACTGACGAAGTTCGCGGCGGCCCAACGCGAGGCCGGCGTACGGGCCGAGACCTTGGACGCAGCGGAACTCGCGGCCGCCGAGCCGTACGTCACCCGGGAACACACAGCAGCGATCCACTACCCCGAGGACGCCCAAGTGCAGCCGTCGGGCGCGGCCGCCGCCCTCCTCGCCGACGCCCTGCGGGCAGGCGCGAGCCTGCGCACGCACTGCGAGGTGCACGGCGCGGTCACCCGTTCCGACCGCCTCACCGCGGTCCGCACGGCCGACGGCGACCTCATCGAGGCGGACATCTTCATCAACGCGGCAGGACCCTGGGCGGGCGAACTCTCCACCCGCCTCGGCGCCCCCGTCGACGTCCGCCCCCGCCGCGGCGACGTCCTCGTCACGACCCCGCTCCCGCCCACCGTCTTCCACAAGGTGTACGACGCCGACTACGTGGGCGCCGTCGGCAGCAGCGCCGAGGACCTCCAGACCTCCGCCGTCGTCGAATCCACGCGCGGCGGCAGCGTCCTCATCGGCTCCTCGCGCCGCCGCGTCGGCTTCGACGACCGACTCCGCGTCGACGCCCTCTCCGCCATCGCCGCCAAGGCGCTGCGCCTCTTCCCGTCCCTCACGGACGTACCGGTCATGCGCGCCTACGGCGGCTTCCGCCCCTACGTACCCGACCACTTGCCCGTCATCGGACCCGACCCGCGCCTCGCCGGACTGTGGCACGCGGGCGGCCACGAAGGCGCGGGCATCGGCCTGTCCGTGGGCACCGCACGCCTCGTGCGGGACCTGCTCCTGGGCCGGCCCACCGAGATCGACGCGACACCGTTCCGGGTGGACCGCCCGGCCGTCCTGGGAACCACTCAAGGAGGTTGGGCGGCATGAGCCCACGACGCGTACCGGCGGCCACGGACGCCGTCGGGCGGCGCGAGACGCCGCTCACGATCACCGTCGACGGCGAGCCCGTCGACGGAATCGAGGGCCAGTCCATCGCGGGCGTCCTGCTCGCCTCCGGCCGCCGCGCCTGGCGCACCGGCCGCTCCGGCGCACCCCGCGGAGTGTTCTGCGGCATCGGAGCCTGCTTCGACTGCCTGGTCACGGTCGGCCCCGAGCGTGATGTACGGGCGTGCCGCAGGCGGGCGCGGGACGGCGACGAGGTACGGACGCAGGCGCGCGGGGAGGAACGGTGAGCACGCGTCGACCGGATCGCCCACCTCGCCCGCTTCGTTGCCCGCGGCGGGGGACTGTGGCGCCTAACTACGGCCGATTCGAAGTCCCACGTCACAGTCCCCTTACGTACTCGCTCAACCCGATCCCCACGGAGGCCACATGACACGCCACGTAGTGGTCGTAGGCGCGGGGCCCGCAGGGCTCGCCGCCGCCGATGCCGCGCTCGGCGCGGGCGCGCGGGTCACGCTGGTCGACGAGGCCGAGCAGCCCGGCGGCCAGTACCACCGGATGCTCCCCGAGGCCTACGCCGCCGCCCGGCCGGAGCGCCTCCACCACGGCTGGCGCGCCTTCGACGCGCGTCGCCGCCGGGTCCTCGCCCATCCGCGCTGCGCCTGGTGGTCCGAGACCGCCGTGTGGGCCCTGGAGCGGCCAGACCCCGCCGAGCCGGGGCCGCCGCGCGTGCACGTGCTGCGCGGACCGTCCGACGGGGGCGGCCGGGACCGGCAGGTGCTCGACCCCGACGCGCTCGTGCTCGCGGTCGGCGCCCACGACCGCGTACTGCCCTTCCCCGGCTGGGAGTTGCCCGGTGTGTTCACCGCGGGCGCGGCGCAGGCGCTGGCGAAGGGGGAGCGGGTGGTGGTCGGCGACCAGGTGGTCGTGGCCGGGAGCGGGCCGTTCCTGCTGCCGGTGGCCGCGTCGCTGATCGAGGCCGGGGCGCGGGTGCGTGAGGTGCTGGAGGCCAGTACCCCTGCCACTCTCGCCCGCGGGTGGGGGCGGCGGCCCTGGGAGCTGGCCGCGCAGGCCGGGAAGGCCGCCGAACTCGCCGAGTACAGCGCACTGTTGGCGCGGCACCGGATTCCGTACCGCACCGGACGTACGGTCATCGAAGCGCGCGGCGACGGGTGTGTGGAGGAGGTCGTCACCGCTCGGCTGCGTGCCGACTGGTCGGTCGTGCGGGGCAGTGAGCGGACCGTCGCCGTCGACGCCGTGTGTGTCTCGCACGGGTTCAGTCCGCAGCTGGAGCTGCCGCTCGCAGCCGGGTGCGCGCTGCGCGCCACCCCCGCGGGGGAGTTCGTCGAGGTCGACGGCGACCAGCGCACCACCTGTCCCGACGTGTACGCGGCCGGGGAGATCACCGGCATCGCGGGCGCGCCCGCCGCGCGCGTCGAGGGCGCGCTCGCCGGGTGGCTCGCCGCGGGCGGCGACCGGAACACCGCCACCGTGCGCCGGCTGCGGACCAGTCGCGACCAGGGCCGCGCCTTCGCCGCCCGGCTCGCCCGCGCGCACCCCATCGGGGCGGCCTGGACCGGCTGGCTGCGGCCCGAGACCGTGGTGTGCCGGTGCGAGGAGACGGACTACGCCACCGTGTGCCGCGCCGCCACCGACGAGTCCACCGCCGCACCGCGCGCCGCCAAACTCGCCACCCGCGCCGGACTCGGGCCGTGCCAGGCCCGGATGTGCGGGCCGACCGTCGCCGAGATCGGTGCACGCCTGCGCGGGCCCGGCGACGACGACCGCACCATCGCGGGCCTGCCCCAGGCCAGCGAGCACCGGCGGCCCGTCGCCCGCCCGATCCGGCTGGGCGATCTGGCCGCCACCATCGAAACCACTGCCACGACCCCCGAAACCACTGCCACGTCCGCCAGCAACTCCCTTACAGAGGAGAGCAGTTCATGAGTGCCAATAAGCAGCAGGCGAAGGGTTCCATCGGTCTTGGTGGCGTTGTCGTCGCCACCGCTCTGCCCTATTCCGAGGACGCCTCCGCGCCCGCCGGGCTCGCCGTCGACTACGACCGTTACGCCGAGCACTGCCGCTGGCTCGTCGACAACGGCTGCCGTGGTGTCGGTCCGAACGGGTCTCTCGGTGAGTACTCGTCCCTCACGGACGAGGAGCGGCGGAGGGTCGCCAAGACCGCCATTGAGGCGGTGGGTGACGATGGTGTTGTCGTCGTCGGTGTGCACGGGGTCGGGTCCCACCAGGCGAAGCACTGGGCCGAGGTCGCGGCCGAGGACGGGGCCGACGGTGTGCTGTGTCTGCCGCCCACCCTGTACCGGGCCAACTCGCGTGATGTCATTGACCATTTCACGGCCGTCGCTTCCGTCGGGCTGCCTGTGATGGTCTACAACAACCCCTTCGACACGAAGGTGGATCTCACGCCGGATCTGCTCGCCGAGATCGCGCAGATCGACAACATCGTCGCCGTGAAGGAGTTCTCTGGTGATGTGCGGCGAGTCCTTGAGATCAAGGAGAAGGCGCCGGGGCTCGAGATCATCAGTGGTGCCGATGATGTCGTGCTCGAGAGTCTGCTGATAGGGGCCACCGGGTGGTTCGCCGGGTTCCCGAATGTGTTCCCTGCCGAGTCCGCCCGGCTGTACGACCTGGCTCTCGCGGGGAAGGTGGAGGAGGCGCGGGCGCTGTACGAGCCGCTGGTCGCCGCCTTCCGCTGGGATTCGAGGACCGAGTTCGTGCAGGCCATCAAGTTGGGGATGGAGCAGGTCGGGCGGTTCGGCGGGCCCTGCCGTCCGCCGCGCGGCGCGCTGCTGCCGGAGATGCGCGAGCAGGTCGAGGCCGACATGGCCCGCGCGATCGCGTCCCTGGAGAAGGGGGAGGCCGTCTGATGCGGTCCGTCCGGACGCTGAGCGCCGTCGACTCGCACACCGAGGGCATGCCCACGCGCGTCGTCACCGGCGGCGTGGGTCCCATCCCCGGTGACACCATGGCCGAGCGTCGCACCTACGCGCTCGAACACCTCGACGAGCTTCGCCGGTTCCTCGTCGACGAGCCGCGCGGCCACCCCGCGATGAGCGGCGCCATCCTGCAACCGCCGACCCGCCCGGACGCGGACTGGGGTGTCCTGTACATCGAGGTCAGCGGCTTCCTGCCGATGTGCGGGCACGGCACCATCGGTGTCGCCACCGTGCTCGTGGAGACCGGGATGGTGGAGGTGAGCGAGCCGGAGACCATCGTGCGGCTCGACACACCCGCCGGGCTCGTCGAGGCGCGGGTGGGTGTGCGTGATGGTGTCGCCGAGCAGGTCACCCTGCGCAATGTGGATGCCTTCGCGTTGGAGCTGGATGCCACCGTGAAGGTGCCGGGGTTCGGCGAGGTCCGTTACGACATGGCGTATGGCGGCAATTTTTACGCCATCACCGAGCTCGACCAGCTCGGGCTGCCCTTCGACCGGGCCCGCAAGGACGACATCCTGAAGGCCGGGCTCGCCATCTCCGACGCCATCAACGAGCACAACCGGCCGCAGCATCCGCTGGACCCGGTCATCGGCGGCTGCAAGCACGTGCAGTTCCTCGCCCCCGACTCGACCGCCCGGCACTCGCGCAACGCCATGGCGATCCAGCCCGGCTGGTTCGACCGGTCGCCGTGCGGCACCGGCACCTCGGCCCGGATGGCGCAGCTGCACGCGCGCGGCGAACTCCCGCTGCACACCGAGTTCGTGAACGAGTCGTTCATCGGTACGCGGTTCACCGGACGGCTCGTCGGCGACGCGAAGGTCGGTCAACTCGACGCCGTCGTACCGGAGTTCTCCGGTCGGGCCTGGATCACCGGCACGGCCAACTACCTCCTCGACCCACGCGACCCGTTCCCGCACGGCTTCGTGCTCTGACACAGCAGGGCCCCCACGGCCCCTGAGGGAGTCACCGTGTCCCGTACGAAAACCAACCCGCACCGAGACCCGGCCGGGCCCGACGGGGGGCTCCTCTCCCGCGCCGGCATCTTCCGCCTCAAGCCCGTCGACGACTCGGAGGAGGAGACCAGCGGCGGACTGCGCCGCACCATGGGCCTGTGGCAGCTGGTCGCCCTCAGCCTCGGTGGCCTGGTCGGCGCGGGCGTCTTCTCGCTGGCCGGAGTCGTGGCCAACGAGGACGCCGGGCCCGGCGTCATGCTCTCGTTCCTCATCGCCATCGTGGCCAGCGGCGCGGCCGCCCTCTGCTACGCCGAGTTCGCCGGCACCATCCCGAAGGCGGGCTCCGCCTACACCTACTCCTACGCCGCGCTCGGCGAGTTCGTCGGCTGGGCGATCGGCTGGGACCTGCTGCTCGAATACACCGCGATCGTGGCCGTCGTCGCCATCGCGGTGTCTGGGTACTTCTCGTACATCCTGGAGCACGTCGGCATTGATGTGCCGACCTGGATGCTGGGCGCGCCCGGCACCGGGTCCGGGCATCGTGTCGACCTGTTCGCGCTGTTGTTGTGTCTGCTGCTTGCGTTCGTGCTGTCGCGCGGGACGAAGGAGTCGGCGCGGTTCGAGACCATCCTGGTTGTGGTGAAGCTGGGGATCGTCGCGCTCGTCGTCGTCGCCGGGGCCTTCCACATCAAGTCCGGCAACTACACGCCGTTTCTTCCCTACGGAGTAGGGGGCGCGTTCACGGGCGCCGCCACCGCCTTCTTCGCCGTCTACGGGTACGACGCCATGAGCGCGGCCGCCGAGGAGAGCGCCGAGGCGAAGAAGGTGCTGCCGAAGGCCATCCTCGTCTCGCTCGGCATCGCCGCGTTCATCTATCTCGCGGTGTGCGTCGTGCTGTTGGGGATGCAGAACTATCGGGACATCGACGTGGCGAGTCCGTTCTCCAGTGCCCTGGGGGCAGTTGGGCTCGGCGGGCTCGGGCTCGTCGTGGCCGTGGGCGCCGTCATCGGCATCACCACCTCGGCGTTCGCCAACATGCTGGCGGTGTCGCGGGTCTGGTACTCGATGAGCCGCGACGGGCTGCTGCCGCGCTACTTCGCGCGCAACCACCCGCGCAGGCACGTGCCCACGCGGGTGATCTGGCCCGTCGGCATCGGCTCCGCGCTGATCGCCGGATTCCTGCCCATCCGGGAGGCAGCCGACCTCACCAACATCGGCATCCTGATGGCGTTCATCGTGGTCGCGATCGCCGTCGTCGTGCTGCGGAAGACGCGGCCCGATCTGCCGCGCTCCTTCCGTACGCCGCTGGTGCCGTGGGTTCCCGCGACCGGCGTCGCCTTCTCCGTGTGGCTGATCAGCAACCTGGACTGGGTGACCTGGGTCCGGTTCGCGGCGTGGATGCTCATCGGGGTGGGCGTCTACGCGGCGTACGGATACCGGAACTCGGTCGAGCACCGGGAGGGTCAGCGCAGATAGGCGAGGCCCGGGTGCGCCTGCCGGTACTCGTCCACCAGGCGCCGCGCGACATTCGCCGAGTCCACCAGCGGATGCAGTGCGAACGCCTTCACCGCCGTCGCCCGCGATCCGGAGCGGGCGGCGGCGAGGATCTCCCGCTCGACCGCCTTCACCGAGGTCACGAGACCCGTGGCGTGCCCCGGCAGCGGGTCGACGGCGACGGGGTGCGCCCCATTGGCGTCGACCAGGCACGGCACCTCGATCACGGCGTCCGCGTCGAGCGCCGAAAGGGTCGTGCGGTTGCGGACGTTGAGGATCAGCGTGGTGCGCTCGTCGCGGGCGATGGCCCGCATCAGGTCGAGCGCCACCTTCTCGTAGCCGCCGGACTCGGTGAGCGAGGCCTCGTCGCGCTCGCCCGCGCCCGCAGCCTCCCGGTTCTCCGCCATGTACGTGGCCTCGCGCTCGGCCCGCGTCGCGTCCCACGTCTTGAGCGGCGGGGCCGCCGGGTCGCGCATCCGGTCGTAGAAGCGGGACTGCTGCTCGTGCAGGAACGCGCCGCGCGTGGCCTCCGCCTCCTGGTAGGCGCGGACCGCCTCACGGTTGAAGTAGTAGTAGTGCAGGTACTCGTTGGGGATCGAGCCCAGCTCGCGCAGCCACTCCGTGCCGAACAGCTTGCCCTCCTCGAAGGAGCCGAGGAGGGTGTCGTCGGCGAGAAGGCGGGGGAGTTCGTCGCGGCCGTTCACCTTCAACCCGCGCAGCCAGCCAAGGTGGTTGAGGCCGACGTAGTCGACCCACGCGTTCCGCGGGTCGGCGCCGAGCGCCCGCGCCACACGCTTGCCGAGGCCCACGGGGGAGTCGCAGATGCCGATGACACGGTCGCCCAGGTGATCCGCGAGCGCCTCCGTCACGAGGCCCGCCGGGTTGGTGAAGTTGATGAACCAGGCGTCCGGGGCGAGTTCGGCGACCCGCCGCGCGATCTCCTCGACGACCGGGAGCGTCCGCAGCCCGTACGCGAGTCCGCCCGCGCCGACCGTCTCCTGGCCCAGCACGTTCTCGGCGAGCGCGATCCGCTCGTCCGCCGCCCGCCCCTCGAGGCCGCCCACCCGGATCGCCGAGAACACGAAGTCCGCGGCGCGCAACGCCTCGTCGAGGTCGGTGGTGACAGTGACCGCCGGCGCGTCCGGCACCCCCTCTGCCTGCTCGGCGAGGACCCGCGCGATCGCGTCGAGCCGCTGCCCGTCGAGGTCGTACAGGGCGACCTCGGTGACGCGGCCCTCCGCGTGGTCGGTGAGCAGGGCCCCGTACACCAGCGGCACCCGGAATCCGCCGCCGCCGAGAATCGTCAGCTTCATACTTGCACTACTTTCACGCCGGCCTCCGTCAGCGCCGCACAAGTCGGCGCCGGGGCGGAGGAGTTGGTCACGAGAACGTCGAGGGAGTCGGGGCCGCACACCTTGGCCATGCCGGTGCCGGGGAACTTGGAGGAGTCGGCGAGGAGCACCGTCCGGTCGGCGGCCGCGATCATGGCGCGCTTCACCGGGACCTCCACGACGGTGGTGTCCATCACCTGCCCGTCAGGGCGGACGCCGCTGGTGCCGAGGAAGAGCCAGTCGGCGTGCAGCTGGCGCAGGTTGTCCTCGGTGAGGAAGCCGACCAGGGAGCGGTACTCGCGGCGCACCATGCCGCCGAGCAGCACCAGGTCGATGCCGGTGTCGTCGGCCAGCTCCTCGTACACCACCAAGTTGCTGGTGATGACGGTGAGCCGGCGGCCGTGGAGTTGGCGGGCCAGGCGGTACGCGGTCGTCCCGATGTCGAGGAGGACCGACTGGCCGTCGGTTATCAGGGACGCCGCGTGCTCGGCGATGGTGTCCTTCTCGGGGACCCGCACCTGCGCGACCTCGGAGAAGGGCTGGTCGCCCTCCTCCATGACGGCGCCGCCGTGCACGCGGGTGAGGAGTCCGTCCTCCTCCAGTCTCACCAGGTCGCGGCGGATGGTCGCCGGGCTCACGGTGAGCTGCTCGGCGAGCTCGGCGACGGACGCGGGCCCACCGGAGCGCAGCGCACGCAGGATCAGGTGGTGTCGTCGCTCTGCCAGCATGCGGCGCACACTACTCGTCAAATTCAAGCAATTCCATGCTCACATTTGTCCAGAGCTTGATTGTGTGGTGCCGACATGAGTTCATCCGGTGCTCACCATCCGTACCGTCTGCACTCGTAGCGTCCCTGCGTACCGCGTCCGACCCGCCATCGAACCCAGGAGCCGCCGACATGACCGATCCCCTTTCCAACCCCGTGTCCCGGCGTCGGGCGCTCGCCCTCGGGGCGGGCGCCGTCGGTGCCGCCGCGGCGGGATCCCTGCTGCCGCCCTCGCTCCAGCGCGCCCTGGCCGCCGAGCCGCCGTCCGGCGGGCTCGACGCCATCGAGCACGTGGTGATCCTCATGCAGGAGAACCGGTCCTTCGACCACTACTTCGGCATGCTGCGCGGCGTCCGCGGCTTCGGCGACCGCAATGCGGTCCAACTCGCCGACGGCAAGCCCGTGTTCGAGCAGCCGGACGGCCTGAAGAGAGTCCTGCCGTTCTCGGTGCGGGCGGCCGCCGAGGCGCAGCAGCGCGACGCGCAGTACATCGGCGCCCTCAACCACGACTGGAACGGCGGCCACAAGGCCTGGAACAACGGCTGGATGAACCAGTGGGTCTCCGCCAAGACCGCGGCGACCATGGCGTATTACGACCGCTCCGACATCCCGCTCCAATACGAACTCGCCGACACGTTCACCATCTGCGACGCCTACCACTCCTCCATGCACAGCTCCACCAGCCCCAACCGCAACTACCTGTGGAGCGGCAACTCCGGCGACGAGCCGGGCGGCGGTCGCGCCATCGGCAACGACGCGTACGACGAGGGCACCCACAAGGGCTACGACTGGCCCACGTTCGCCGAACTCCTCGAGAAGGAGGGCCGCAGCTGGCAGACGTACACCGAGTGGGAGAACTTCACCGACAACCAGATCGAGTTCTACGCCTCCTTCAAGGCGGTCGCCCGCAAGGCGCTGGCCAAGACCGGCGGGCACACGTACATGGAGTCGTTCTACGCGCTGGTCCGCAAGGCCGCCGACGCCGGCGACACGGCCGAGCGGGACCGGCTGCTCGGGCTCCTGGAGGAGGGAGTCAAGGCGCTCACGAAGGCCGAGCGCAGCCTGTTCGAGCGCGCCCTGCGCCGCGTGCCCACCGGCACCCTGGCCGAGCGATTCGCCGCCGACGTCGCCACCGGGAAGCTGCCCGCGGTCTCCTACCTGGTGCCGTCCGCCGTCGACTCCGAGCACCCCAGCGTCTCCGTGCCCGCCGCGAGCGCCAGCGTCCCGTACAAGGTGCTCGACGCGCTGGCCTCGCACCCCGACGTGTGGCGCAAGACCGTCGTGCTCATCAACTACGACGAGAACGACGGCTTCTTCGACCACGTCCCGCCGCCCGTGCCCGAGCCGGGCGAGCCCGACGAGTGGTGGCAGGGACAGCCCACCGGGCTCGGCATCCGCGTGCCGATGCTCGTGATCTCACCCTGGTCGGTGGGCGGTCACGTCTGCTCCGAGCTGTTCGACCACACCTCCGTCAACCGCTTCCTGGAGAAGTGGACCGGCATCGACGACCCCAACATCACGCCGTGGCGCCGCCGGATATGCGGCGACCTGACCTCCGCGTTCGACTTCGACACCGCCGAGAAGCAGCCCGCCGTGCAGAACCCGGGCCCGGTGCCGCCCGCCGCCGCCCGCTGGAAGCCCAGCCCGCCGGCCGACCAGAAGATGCCCGTGCAGGAGCCCGGAACCCGGCCCGCGCGCCCGCTGCCGTACCAGACCGACGCGTACGCACGGATCGCCGACGGGCGCGTCGAGGTCACCCTCGCCAACACCGGCGCGTCCAGCGCCCACTTCGCGCTCTACCCGTACGAGGGCGAGTTCGATGTGCCGCAGCACCGGGACGTCTCCGGCACCCGCGCCCTGACCGTGACACCGGCCAAGGACCGCTACCGGTTCACCGTCACGGGCCCCAACGGCTTCCGCCGCGAGTTCGCCGGCCTCGCCGCGTCCACCGCCGAGGTCACGTCGTCCGTGCGCGCCAAGACCCGCGAACTGCGCATCACGCTGGCCAACCACGGCACCGAGGCCAAGGTGTTCACCGTCCGCCCGCAGGCCTACGTCCGCGCCGCCGACGCCGCCCATCTGACCCGGCAGGTCCGCGTCGCGCCTGGCGACAGCACCACGGTGACGCACCCCGCCGCGAAGTCCCACGGCTGGTACGACCTGGTGGTGCGCTGCGAGGACGAGCCCGACTTCGCGCGGCGCCTCATGGGCCACATCGAGAACGGGCGGCCGTCGGTCTCCGGGTGACCCCGCGGGCGTGAGCGGAAAACCGATCGCCGGGCGCGGCCGGGCCTGGCTACGCTCGGCCCGGCCAGGGGACCGCTCCCACGAAAGGTGACCATGGGCGTTCGCAAGCTGCACCAGGACGAGCCGGACATCGACGAGGACCTCGTCCGCGCGCTGGTCGACGAGCAGTTCCCGCAGTGGGCGGGCCTGCCCCTGAAGTACGTCGACTCGCACGGCACACAGAACGTTCTGTACCGGCTCGGCGAGGAGTGGGTGGTCCGGCTGCCGCGCCAGAACGGGGTCGTGCCGGAACTGGCGGGCGCCCGGCAGTGGATGCCGTATCTCGCGGCGCGGCTGCCGGTGCCCGTACCGGAGCAGGTGGCGGAGGGGGAGCCGGGGCACGGCTTTCCGTGGCCGTGGGCGGTGCACCGCTGGCTGCCCGGCGAGAACCCGGTCGTGGGGCGGCTCGACCGGCCCGAGGCGCTGGCGGAGGACCTGGCGGGGTTCGTCACGGCGATGCGCGCGATCGACACCGCCGGGGCGCCGGAGTCGTACCGCGGACGGCCGCTCGCCGAACGGGCCGACGAGACCGGCGAGGTGATCCGCCGTCTGGACAGGACGATCGACTCAGCGGCCGCCTGCGCCGTGTGGGACGAGGCGGCGCGCACGGCTGGCGCGGGCCGCGGCGTATGGCTGCACGGGGACCTGCAGCCCGGCAACCTCCTGGTCTCCGGAGGGCGGCTCGGCGCGGTCATCGACTTCGGGTGCATGGGCACGGGGGACCCGGCCGTCGACCTGATCACGGCCTGGTACGTCCTCGGCGCTCCGGAGCGGCGGATCTTCCGGGAGGCCGCGGCGGTCGACGACGACACGTGGGTGCGCGGGCGTGGCTGGGCGCTGACCATCGCGGTGCACGAGCTGGCGTACTACCGGGACCTGAACCCGTTCATGGTGCGGACGGCGTCGCGCGTGGTCGGTGAGATCCTCGCGGACGCGGCCCGCACCTGACGGGTGTCGAGCGCTACAGGGACGGGGCGACCGGCGACCCCTGCGCGTCCCGCTGATGCGGGATCACGATCTGCGGGCTGTTGGCCGTCAGCGCCACCGTCCGCGCCGGCGACGGGATGCTGATGCCCTCCGCGCGGAAGCGCGCGTGCAGCCGCTTGATGAACTCGTGCTTGATCCGGTACTGGTCGCTGAACTCGCCGACGCCCAGGATCACGTTGAAGCTGATCCGGGAGTCGCCGAACGTGTGGAAGCGTACGAGCGGCTCGTGCTCCGGCACGGCGCCCTCGATCTCCTTCATCACCTCGGTCACGACCTCGACCGTCACCCGTTCCACCACCTCGAGGTCGACGTCGTAGCCGACCCCGGCGAGCACGGTGAGGGTCATCTCCTGTTCCGGGCGGCTGAAGTTGGTCATGTTCGTGCCCGACAGCTGCGTGTTCGGGATGATCACGAGGTTGTTGGAGAGCGAGCGCACCACCGTGTTGCGCCAGTTGATGTCGACGACATAGCCCTCCTCACCGCTGCTCAGCCGGATGTAGTCGCCCGGCTGGATGGTCTTCGACGCCAGGATGTGCACGCCCGCGAACAGGTTGGCGAGCGTGTCCTGAAGGGCGAGCGCCACGGCCAGACCACCCACACCGAGCGCGGTGAGCAGCGGCGCGATGGAAATCCCGAGGGTCTGCAGCACGACGAGGAACCCCATCGCGAGCACCACGACCCGCGTGATGTTCACGAAGATGGTCGCCGAACCGGCCACGGCCGCACGCGACTGCGCGACCGACCGCACAAGCCCCGTGATCACCCGCGCCGCCGTCAGCGTCGCCACGACGATGAGCAGCGCCGTGAGCGCCATGTTCACATTCCGCCCCGTACGCGGGGTGAGCGGCAGCACCTCGGCGGCCACGGCGGCGCCCGCCGCGAACGCCGCCCACGGCACCAGCGTGCGCAGCGCGTCGACGATCACATCGTCCCCTGACCACCGCGTCTGCCCGGCGCGCACGCCGAGCCAGCGCAGCAGGGTGCGCAGCAGCAGCCCCGCCAGCAGGCCGCCGAGCAGGGCGACACCGGCGAGGATCAGGTCGTGGACTTCGATGCCGCGACTCATCGGGCACCTCCCGCACGAGAGCTGAACGCTGCGGTCGGGGCGGATATGTGATGCTTCGTCACGTGGTACCTGCTTGTTCGGGGCCGGAGGCGGCGCGCCGACCGGAATCGCGGTCGGGGGCGCACTGCGCACATCCTGCCGTACGTGCCCGAAGTGTGGAGAGGGTGGGGACCTCAAGTGTGCGGAGGTCGGTGTGGTGGGCGGTCAACTGGGCGCGTTACGCTGCCGAAACGGCGTGGACCGTACGAGGAAAATGTTCCCGGTAACAGTTGGCATGAAAATGTCGGCGACCGCCCGTCGAGGCCCTCACCAAGGGAGACGCCCGTGCCCGAACCGACCGCGACGACTCCGTTCGAGGTCCCCGTCGTCGACATCGCCCCTTACGTGGACGGGGGTTCGGCCGAGGATCTGGCCCGCGTGGCCCGCGCCCTCGACGATGCCTGCACCCGCGTGGGCTTCGTGCAGATCCTCGGGCACGGTGTCCCGGACACGGTGCTCGACGGACTGGCGGGCGCCGTCGACGACTTCTTCGCGCTGCCGGCCGAGCGCAAGAACGCCTACCGGGTCACGGGCGCCAACCGCGGGTACAGTCCGCCCAAGAGCGAGTCGCTCAGCCTCAGCCTCGGCGTCGAGTCGGCATCCCGGATGAACGACTTCTTCGAGGCGTTCAACGTCGGCACCGAGGCCCGCTCCTTCCCCGGCCTGAACCTCTCCGAGGATGACTACGGCCGCAACGTGTGGCCCGACGAACTCGACGCCTTCGAGTCGCGCGTGCAGGCCTACTTCGCCCACGCGGGCCGCGTCGCCCGTGTCCTGACCCGCGCCTTCGGCGACGCCCTCGGCCTGGAGCCCGGCCACTTCGAGGCGCTCACCGACCACTCCGTGGACGTCCTCCGGATGAACAACTACGCGCTCCCGGAAGGCACCGTCACCCTCGACGGAGACCTGACCGGCATGGGCGAGCACACCGACTTCGGCCTGGTCACCGTGTTGTGGGCGGACCGCGTCGCCGGACTCCAGGTGCTCGGTTCCGACGGCGTCTGGCACGACGTGTCCCCGGCCGAGGGCGCCCTCCTGGTCAGCCTCGGCGACCTCACCGCCCGCCTCACCAACGACCGCTGGATGTCGACCCTGCACCGGGTCAAGCCGCCGATCGTCGACGGGGCCATCAAGCGGCGCCGCTCGGTGGCGTACTTCCACGACGGCAACATCGACGCGGTCATCGCCACCCTCCCCAGCCACCTCGACGCCGACGCGGGACTCGCCTACGAGCCGATCACCGTCCGCGACCACATCAAGGCCAAGCTGGCGGGGTCCCGGCAGGGCAAGGCGAACACGGCGGCGGTCCGTGAGGCGGCCCGGGTGCTGGCCGCGGCGGGCCGGGAGCCGCGGGGCTGACCCGGCCGCCGGGTGGCGGCGAACTATCCGACACGCTCGCGTTCGATGAACGCGGTCAACGCGTCCACCGTCGCGCCGGGCTGCTCGTCGGGGATGAAGTGCCCGGCCTCCGGGATGAAGGCACCGGTCGCGTTCTCCGCCCACGGGCCGATCGAGGCGGCCATGTCGGGGATCGAGCCATGGGAGCTGGAGACCCCCAGGACCGGGACGGTCAGCTTCCCCCGCTCAAGAGCCTCATGGTTCTTGCGCGCCGACTCCGCCGCGTCGCGGTAGTAGGCGAGGGGCGCCCGCAGTCCGCCCTCGGCCGCGATGGCGGCGGCGTAGTGGTCGATCTCCGCGCCGTCGAAGACGTCCGGCAGGAGCGTCTTGGCCTTGAGGAACCATTCGACGTACTCGCGCTCGCGGCCGGTGAGGAGGGTCTCGGGCAGTTCGGGCACCAGGTGGAACGCGAAGTGCCAGGTCTTCCAGGCCCGTTCGGGATCGGTGGGGATCGAGTCCGGGAGGGTGATCCCGGGAATGCCGGCGTCGAGCAGAGCGACACCGTGCAGGCGCTCCTCGTGCTTCAGGGCGAGCGAGAAGGCGACCCATGCCCCGATGTCGTGGGCGACGAGCCAGTACTTCGGCACGTCGAGCGCGTCCAGTGCGGCCTGGACGTGCGAGGCGACGGTGTGGGTGTCGTAGTTCCCCTGAGGGCGCTCGGAGTGACCCTGCCCCGGCAGATCGAGCGCGATCACGTGGAAGCGCTCGGCAAGGCCTGGCATCACCTTGCGCCAGGCCCACCAGGTCTGCGGGAATCCGGCGAGCAGCACGACGGTGGGGCCGGCCGACCGGCCGCCTTCCACGGCGTGCAGCCGGATGCCCGCCGCGTCGACCCAGCGGTGGGTGAAACCCGCGAGGTCGTGCAGCGGCAGCCCGGGGAGCGGGTTCTCTTCGCGGGAGCGGCGGGAGCTGTTCGGGGCCATGGTCATGGCGGCGTCGTCGGTCATGCCTCGACCCTACGTCATCTTGAACTGATTAGTTCAAGATAGGATGGGCAGCGCCACAACGGCTGAAGTGCCACAACGGCAGGTCCGAGAACGAGGTGCATGCGTGATGGCCGGGAAGAAGCAGTTCGACGTGGGCACCGTGCTCGACGCGGCGATGGTCCAGTTCTGGCGGGCCGGACACGCCGACACGTCGGTCGACGACCTCTCCAGGACGACCGGACTGAACCGCAGCTCCCTCTACTCCTCCTTCGGCGACAAGGACGCGCTCTACCTGCGCTGCCTGGACCGCTACGCCGCGCGGTACGGAGACAGGTACGACCAGGCGCTGTCCCGTGCGTCCGAGGAACCGCTCCAGGCGGTACGGGCGTTCTTCGAGGTCACCCTGGAGCGCATCGCCGACCCCGACGTACCCGACGGATGTCTGATCGCCCAGACCGCGATGGCGTCACCGGTGCTCAGCCCCGCCATCGCCGCACGGGCGACCGAGGCGCTGGGCCTTCAGCGTGCGCGACTGCGGACCGCGTTGGGCGATGCGGGGCTGACCGAGGGGGAGGCCGAGGACTTCGCGGTGCACCTCGCGGCGGTGAACCTGTCCCTGGCCGTGACGAGCCGGGCCGGGGCGAGCCAGGAGGAGCTCCGTACGGTCGTCGACATCAGCGTGAGCGCGCTGTCGCACGCCTTGAGCGCCCGGAGCCGGTGAACCCGCCGCGAGGAGGTGGACGTCAGGAGACGGGCGCGGAGGCGGCCGACTCCGTGGACGTGGACCGGGAAGCCGGACCCGTGGTGCTGCGGGCGATGCCGATGCCGGTGTAGCCGCAGATCACCGCGAACACCGCGCCCAGGTAGCAGAGGAAGGCGTAGGGCGCGTACGAGATCGTCGCCACGCCCAGCGTCGTCGACATGTACATCGCGGCCTCGCTCCAGGGGATCAGCGGCACCATCACCGTGCCGGAGTCCTCCAGGGTGCGGGAGAGGTTCTTGGGGGCCAGGCCCTTGTCGGCGTAGACCTGCTTGAAGCCCTCGCCGGGGATGAGGATCGTCAGGTACGAGGTGCCGGTGGCCAGCGCGACGCCGATCGACGACCCCACCGTCGCCAGGATGATGCCTCCGGTACGCCGGACGCGGTGCAGCAGGCGCGTGATCAGGACGTCCATGAAGCCGGCCTCGGTGATGATGCCGGCGAACGCGAAGCCCGCGAGGCCGATGAGGACGACGCTCGTCATGGAGGAGAGTCCGCCGCGGTCGAGGAGGGTCCGGGCCGTCTCCGGGATGGCCTGTGCGTCCCAACCGTGCGCGGCGAGCATGTCGGAGTTGAAGCCCTCGGACGCGGCGGTGCTCAGTTCGGACAGGGAGAAGCCCTGCACCACGCCGCCCAGGACCGCGGCCACCACCGACGACAGAATGATCGTCGGCAGCGGCGGCTTGCGCAGCACGGCCCCCACCAGGACCACGAGAGGCGGCAGCAGGAGCAGCGGGCTGAAGGTGAACGCCTTGCCCAGGAAACCGAGCAACTCCTCCGTCTGCTTGCCCGCGCCCTGCGAGGAGCCCGTGTCCATGCCCAGGCCGAGGAAGAAGTAGGCGATCAGCGACACGACCGCAGCGGGCACCGTGGTGTACAGGAGGTGGCGGATGTGCTCGAAGAGGTTGGCGCCCGCGACGACCGGGGCGAGGTTGGTCGTGTCCGACAGCGGTGACATCTTGTCGCCGAAGTAGGCGCCCGCGACGATCGCCCCGGCCGTCATGGGCAGCGAGGCGCCGAGGCCGCCCGCGACGCTGATGAGCGCGACGCCGACCGTGCCGACCGAGCCCCACGACGTTCCCGTGAGCGTGGAGACGACCACGGTGACCAGGAACGACACGGGGAGGATCCAGTGGGGTTCGATCACCTGGAGCCCGTAGTCCACGACCATGGGGATCGTTCCGCTGATCATCCAGGTGCCGGTGAGCATGCCGATCGAGATCAGGATCAACAGCGCGGGCATGGTCGAGTCGATCTTGCGGCGGATGCCGATGAGCATCTGCTCCCAGCTCAGACCGAACCACAGCGCGTACACCCCGGCGAAGCTCGAGGCGACGATGAGCAGGATCACGGGATCGAGGCCGAGCCAGACCGTGCCGACCACCAGCAGCGCGATCATCACGGCGATCGGCGCGAGGGCCTGGAGGAAGGTGGGGGTCCGGCGCGGCGCCGCGACCGGCGCGGTTTCGGGCATGGTTCGCTCTTTCCGGGGTGGTTGAGGGCAGGTCGGGAGTGGTTGAGGGCAGGCCGGGCCGGGCCGCCGGGCATGCCGGGCGGCCGGAGACCTGCTCCGATGTCTGGGGCTGTGGGGTGTGTTCGGGGTGCGGAGCTCTTACGGGGTGGGCTCCGGCGGCGCGCCCCGGTGGACCAACAGCTCGGGATTGCCGAGCAGTTGGGCCACGCGGTCCGTGGGCAGCGCGGGTGCGTGGTGTCCTCGGATGCCGGTCACCGGGTGCGCGGCGAACAGGGAGCAGAGGACGGCTTCCTCCGTCGCCTCGGCGACGGCCCGGAACATGAGGTCCATCAGGGGGCCGTCCTCCGCCAGGGCCGAGGTGGTGCGGACGGGCCCGGAGGGTACGTGGGGTGTGCGGTTCGTCGTGGACCAGGCCAGGGCGTACTCGCCGCTGCCGTGCTGGATGATGCCTCCGGTGCGGGCCAGACCGACCGAGGCGCGCTTGGCGATGCGCCGCAGCTGGCGGGCGTCCGCCGGGGCGTCCGTGGCGACGAGGACGACACAGGAGCCGGCGCCGCGGGCGAACTCGGCCTGCTCCTCGGCCTGTTGAGGTGTGAGGTGGCGGCCGACCGGCGCGCCGAGCACCGTCAGATCCGCCGCACGGCCGAAGTTGGCGAGGACGAGGACGCCCACGGTGAAGCGGCTGCCATTACCGCCATCGCCGCCGTCACCGGTGTCCACGAGCCGCGAACTCGAACCGATGCCGGCCTTCCACCCGAAGGACACCATTCCGGTGCCCGCCCCCACGGCCCCTTCCGCCACCGGCCCTTCGGACGCCGAGGCCAGCGCGTCGAGGACATGACGCGGGCGTACGAGAAGCCCGCGGATGTCGTTGAGCCAACCGTCGTTGCACTCCAGGACCACAGGGTTGACGGTGCCCGTGGAGACGCCGATCTCCGGGTGCTCGCGCAGCGCGTGCCGGGTCAGGCCCTCGAAGGCGGCCCCGACGCCGAGCGTGTTCGTCAGCGCCAACGGTGTTTCCAGGACGCCGAGTTCGACGACTTGACTGAGTCCGGCGGCCTTGCCGAACCCGTTGACGACGTCCAGGCCGGCAGCCGGCTTGTGGCGGAACACCGAGCCGGGGGCGGGGACGACGACGGTCACGCCCGTCCGCGCCGGCTGCGCCTCGTCGTCGTGGTGAAGGGTGAGGTGTCCCACGCGGACACCTCGTACGTCGGTCAGGGAGTTCGAGGGGCCGGGCAGCAGCGTGCCCGGGACGATCCCCAGGGCGCGAGGGCTTGGCCGGGGTGTCACGTCGCCTCCGCTCGGCCCGCGCGGCGGCGCGCGGGCGTGGCCCCCTCGCCGCGGTCCGCGTGCGGCGTGTCCGACTGGAGGGAGTGCAGCAACTCGGTCTCCACCAGGGAGAGATGGGCCTCCATCAGGCTCGCGGCGAGCTCGGCGTCGCCGTCCGCGACCGCCTCGGCCATCGCCTCGTGGTCGGACAGCGAGGCCTCCGTGTGGGCGGGCCGCGACACGAGCCCGCTGCGCAGCACGATCACCTGCTGCTGAACCAGCCACACCTGCTCGGCGATACGGGGGCTGTGCGCAGCCTCCATCAGCAGACGGTGGAAGTCGAGGTCGAGGTTGTACGGGAGTTTGCGTCCCGTCTCGCGCGCCGTGCGGGAGCGTACGCACACCTTGCGCAGGCGGGCCACCTCCTTGGGCTGCCTGCGGAGCGCGGCCAGGCGTGCCGCCCGGCATTCGAGCGCCGAGCGCAGCTCGAAGAGGGCCGCCACGTCCTCGGGGCCCGCCGTCAGGACGGCGGCTCCCTTGTTGGGCACGTGCACCAGCAGCCCGTCGCTCACCAGCTGGCCGATGGCCTCGCGCAGCGGACTGCGGCTGATGCCGAGATCGCGGGCGATCTCCACCTCGTTCAGGCGGGAGCCGGACGGCAGCACACCGGTGAGGATCTGCTCGCGCAGCATCTCGACCACCTGTCCCGCCAGACGACGGTGGATCAGTCCGGTCACGGGAACCTCCGAAGGACAAAGAGCGGGCGGTGCCGGCAACGGATGGCGTTGATCTGCCGAAACACGCTGCCGAAGTGTCGACAGACGTCAGTGGACAGCCGTCCCGAACCCCCTGTCAAGGCCTCTCGGTAACCGTCTTTCATGGCGGACAACTGTCGACACTTGCTGCTGAAACTGATAACTGTCGACACTTGAAGACCTGTGAGGCCCCCGTCCGGGGCCCGCACCACCGACCGTCGAAGGACACTCATGACTGCCGCAGCCCCCAGCACGTCCACGCCCGAGTCACCGGTTTCGCGGCCGGAGTGGCCCGTGCTCGCCGAGGTGTGGCGCGGTGACTTCCTCGAGTCCGTGCACCATGGCTCCGTCGTCGTGCTCGACGCGGACGGCGCCGCCGTACTCGCGGCCGGCCCCGTCGACAGCCCCATGTACCCGCGGTCGTCCAACAAGCCGCTCCAGGCCGTCGGCATGCTCCGCGCGGGTCTCGACCTCGACGGCGAACTCCTCGCCCTCGCCTGCGCCAGCCACTCGGGCGAGGCCTTCCACCTCGACGGGGTGCGCCGGATCCTCGCGGGAGCGGGACTGACCGAGGACGCCCTGCGGTGCACCGCGGCGCTGCCCATCGGCGCCGACGCGCAGCCCGCGCACCTCGCCGCCGGGCTCGGCCCCAGCCGGATCACGATGAACTGCTCGGGCAAGCACGCGGCGATGCTCGCCACCTGCGTGGCGGCGGGGTGGACCGTCGAGGACTACCTCGACCCCGGGCACCCCCTGCAACTCGCCCTGCGCGACGCCCTGGAGGACCTCGCGGGGGAGAAGTCGACCGCGGTCGGCGTCGACGGCTGCGGCGCCCCGCTGTTCGCGCTCACCCTCACCGGCCTGGCGCGCGCCTTCGCGAAGATGGCCACCGCGGCCGACGGCACCCACGAGAAGCGGGTGGCGACGGCGATGAACACCCACCCCGAGTACGTGGGCGGCACCGGCCGCGACGTCACCACCCTCATGCGGGCGCTCCCCGGCGTCGTCGCCAAGGACGGGGCGGAGGGCGTCTACGCGCTCGCCCGCCCGGACGGCTCCGCCGTCGCCCTCAAGATCGCGGACGGCGGACAGCGGCCCCGCCCCGTGGTGATGACCGCCGCGCTGCGCCACCTCGGAGTCGACGTCGACTCCGATCCCCGACTGGCGGCGCTGACCGAGGCACCCGTCCTCGGACACGGCGAACCCGTCGGGGCGGTCCGTCCGTCGGCGCTGCTCGGGACCGCTCAGCCCCTTTCGTAACGGGAATCCGGTGGCACGGAGGACGCCACCTGTGTCTGCCAGTCGGCCCGCGCGCCGATGGCCGTGCGCCAGCGGCGCAGTTCCTTGGGCGGCATGCCGACGGCCAGGACCCCGGTCAGGGTCGTACCGCTGCGGTAGGCGACGAGGAAGCGGCCCTCCGACAGGGCCCCTTCCACGACGCGCGCCTCGTCGTGCCCCCGGAGGTGGCCGTACGCGTGCTCGTGCCGAACAGCGGGTTGTGCCGGCGGGCGACGTCCCCGGCCGCGTACACGCCGGGGGCGGCGTGCTCACGGTGCACCTGCGCCAGGTGGGCGCCCACGTCGTGGCCGACGGCGTGGGCGAGGGGGAGCGGGGCGGGCTCGACGAGGGGGACCCGCGCGCCCAACGCCCTTGCCGATGAGGCGACTTCGGCTCCTAGATGCTGGGCGCGGAGATGCCGACTGCGCGAGCCACCGCCCGCAGCGACAGATCCCCTTCTCTGCCCGACTCCATCAGCATCCGTGCCGCGGTCCTCAGGATCTCGTCCTTGAGCGCCGCCCCCTCGCCCCACTGGCTCGGCTCACGCCGCTTGAACCCCTCGCTCACCCCACGCCCCCTCCACCACCGGTGGCGTCGACCGGACGGATCCCGTCGACGCCACCGTCGTCTGCCTGGCTGTGCGCTGAGGCTTACGCGACCGTGCGGATGAGCTTCTTGTTCACGAACTCCTCGATGCCCGGACGGCCCAGCTCACGGCCGAATCCGGAGCGCTTGACGCCACCGAAGGAGAGCTCCGCGCCCTCGGCACCGACACCGTTGATGAAGACCATGCCGGCCTCGATACGGTCCGCGACCCGCTGGGCCTGGTCGGCGTCGGTGGTGAAGACGTACGAACCGAGGCCGTACGGGGTGTCGTTGGCGATCCGCAGGGCGTCGTCCTCGTCGGCGGCCTTGAAGACCATGGCGACGGGGCCGAACAGTTCCTGGCGGGCCGTCGCGTGCTCGGTGGTCAGGCCCGTGAGGACGCCGGCCGGGTAGTGGGCGCCGTCGCGCTTGCCCTCGGTGTGCAGCGTGGCGCCCTCGGCGACGGCCGCCGCGACCTGGCGCTCCAGGTTGTCGGCCGCGGCCACGGAGGACAGCGGGGCGCCGGACTGGCGCGCGAGGAGCTGGGCGGCGAACTTCTCCACGAACGCGTCGTACAGGTCGGAGACGACGACGAAGCGCTTGGCGGCGTTGCAGGCCTGACCGGTGTTGTCGAGGCGGGCGGCGACCGCGGACTCCACGACCGCGTCGAGGTCGTCGGCGGACAGCACGACGAACGGGTCGGAGCCGCCCAGCTCGAGGACGACCTTCTTCAGGTTCCGCCCGGCGATCTCGGCGACCGCGGCGCCGGCCCGCTCCGAACCGGTGAGCGAGACACCCTGCACGCGCGGGTCGGCGATGACATCGGCGATCTGCTCGTTGGTGGCGTAGACGTTGACGTACGCGCCGGCCGGGAAGCCCGCCTCGCCGCACAGCTTCTCCAGGAGCGCCGCCGTGGCGGGACACTGCGGGGCGTGCTTGAGGACGATGGTGTTGCCGATGGCGAGGTTCGGGGCGGCGAACCGGGCGACCTGGTAGGCGGGGAAGTTCCACGGCATGATGCCGAGAAGCACGCCGACCGGGCTGCGGCGGACGACCGCGCGACCGGGACCGGAGGTCACGTTCACCGCCTCGTCGGCGAGGTACTCCTCGGCGTGGTCGGCGTAGTAGTGGTAGATGTCCACACAGAAGTCGACCTCACCCTCCGCCTCGTCGCGCGGCTTGCCCATCTCCCGCACGATGCTGTCCGCCAGCTCGGTGCGGTGCTCGGCGTGCAGATCGCCGAGGCGACGCAGCAGCGCGGCACGCTCGGCCACGGTGCTGGTGCGCCCCCACGCGGTGGCCTGGTGCGCGGCGTCGACGGCCGCGGCCACCTCGGCGTCGGTGGCGGTGGGGTAGGTCTCGACGAGCTCGCCGGTGGCCGGGTCGGTGACTGCGTACATCGGATCTCCAGAAGAGTGCGAGGGGGCAGGGAACCAGGGCCTGTCGCTCGGACCAGGTCCTGGGTCGGCACGCGGTCCTCACATGCCGCGAGGCCGACTGGTGAGAACCCTACGGCTCCGCGGCGGTGTGCACCCCAGCGGGCGACTCCAGGTCAAGCATCACGGCCGCCGCCACGGCCGCCACCGTGCCGTCCGGCAGGGGCCACGGATCGTGGCCCTGTAATTTGCCGTCCACGGGCGCATCGTCCACGGCGCATCGTCCGACGCCACGACCGCCCGCAGGACCGCATTCGTCACGCACCGCAGGAGGACCCCATGAAACACCGGCTGCCACAGATCTCCGAGCTGCGCCCCCTGCTGAAGTTCGACGGGTTCAACCCCGACAGGCGTGCCGCCCGGCTCGGGAGGGCCGCCGACGTGTGGGACCTGCGCGCGATAGCCAGGCGACGTACACCCCGCCCCGCGTTCGACTACGTGGACGGCGCCGCGCAGCGGGAGTTGACGGTGCGTCGGGCGCGCAGGGCGTTTGACGACGTCGTGCTTCTGCCGCGCATCCTGCACGGGACCGAGAAGGTGGATCTGAGCACACGGATCGCGGGCGCGTCGTCCGAGTTGCCGTTCGGGATCGCACCCACCGGGTTCACGCGCTTCATGCACGCCGAGGGTGAGGACGCCGGAGCCGTCGCGGCCGCCAAGGCCGGCATCCCGTTCTCCCTGTCGACCATGGGCACCCGCTCCCTCGAACACGTCGCCGCTACGGCGCCGGACGGGCGCCGCTGGTTCCAGCTGTACCTCTGGAAGGACCGGCAGAAGTCGCTCGACCTCCTCCAGCGGGCCACGGCGAGCGGCTTCGACACACTGCTTGTCACCGTGGACACCCCGGTGGCGGGGCAGCGGCTGCGCGACGCCCGCAACGGCATGGTGATCCCGCCGAGGCTCACCCTCAAGACCGTGCTCGACGCGTCGTACCGGCCCGAGTGGTGGTTCAACTTCCTCACCACCGACCCGCTCAGCTTCGCCTCGCTGTCCGGTACGAGCCAGGACCTGCCGACGCTCATCAACTCGATGTTCGACCCGACCCTGTCGATCGAGGACCTGGAGTGGATCCGGTCCCAGTGGCCGGGGAAGCTGTTCGTCAAGGGCGTCCTCACGGCCGAGGACACGCGCCGCTCGCTCGATGCGGGCGCCGACGGCCTCGTCGTGTCCAACCACGGCGGACGCCAACTCGACCGCGCACCCGTCTCGTTCCACGCCCTGCCCGAGGTGCGGGCCGAGGCCGGCGACGACGTGGAGATCATCCTCGACTCCGGCATCATGTCCGGCGCCGACATCGTCGCCGCCCTCTGCGCCGGCGCCGACTTCACCCTCATCGGACGCGCGTACCTGTACGGGCTGATGGCCGGCGGCCGCGAAGGTGTGTCACGAGCCGTCGAACTGCTCGCCAGGGAGATCGAGGTGACCATGCAGCTCATCGGGGCCGCGACGATCGCCGACCTCGGACCGCACCTGCTGCGCACGCGGCACACGGGCTGACGCTGGGCGCGCCGACGGTGACAGGGACGGGTGAACGTCGCCGGTCACCGTCGGGCGGGGCACTATCCGACAGCCGGCTCAGACGCCCGGCTTGGGCTCCGGCTCCGGCTGCGTGGTGAGGAGTTCGGTGATCTCCTGGGCGAGGTCCGTGCCGAGTTCACCCCAGCCGGCCTTGTAGCCGTAGACGCTCGCCAGCGTACGGGCGTCGTAGTCGCCGTTCATGATGTCGATGTCATCGGGCGTGATGAGCGACGGGTGGGCGACGCCGACCGCGCCCGACACCTTCAGCAACTCCTTGCGCAGGGTGCGCAGATACATGGCGGCGCGGGTGGCCTTCGAGGGTGCGTCGAGGCCGCGCACCAGCCACGGGTCCTGGGTGGCGATGCCGGTGGGGCACTTGTCGGTGTGGCACTTCTGCGCCTGGATGCACCCTATGGACAACATCGCCTCGCGGGCCACGTTGATCATGTCGACGCCCAGGGCGAAGGCGACCGCGGCGTTCTCGGGCAGGCCGAGCTTGCCGGAGCCGATGAAGGTGAGCCGGTCGGTCAGGCCGCGCTCGGCGAACGCGCTGTAGACGCGCGAGAAGCCCATCCGGAACGGCAGCGACACCGAGTCGCTGAAGATCAGGGGAGCGGCGCCGGTGCCACCCTCCCCGCCGTCGATGGTCACGAAGTCGACGCCGCGGTCACCGCGCGCCATCAGGGTGGCGAGCTCCTCCCAGAAGCTCATCTCGCCGACGGCGCTCTTGATGCCGACCGGGAGCCCGGTCTCGGTGGCGAGCAGCTCCACGAAGTCCAGCAGCGAGTCCACGTCGTGGAACGCGGTGTGCCGCGAGGGCGAGGCGCAGTCCTTGCCGGCGGGGATGCCGCGCACCTCGGCGATCTCGGGGGTCACCTTCGCGCCCGGCAGCAACCCGCCGAGCCCCGGCTTGGCACCCTGCGAGAGCTTGATCTCCAGCGCCTTGACGGGCGCGCTGTCGACGACGGCCTTGAGCTTGTCGAGGTTGAACGTGCCGTCCTCGTTGCGGCAGCCGAAGTACGACGTGCCGATCTGGAGGATCAGGTCACCGCCGCTGCGGTGGTACGAGGAGAGGCCGCCCTCGCCGGTGTTGTGCATCGTGCCGGCCAGCGCCGCACCCTTGTTGAGCGCCGTGATCGCCGCGCCGGACAGCGAACCGAAGCTCATCGCCGAGATGTTCACGACGCTCGCGGGCCGGAACGCCTTGGCGCGCCCGCGCGGCCCTCCGAGCACCTTGGCCGAGGGCAGCGGGGCCTGCGGGTCGTGCAGGTCGGGGAGCGAACCGGCGAACGTGCGCTGCTTGACGTACGCGTGGCCCTGCACGTGCTCGACGTCGTTGTCGGTGCCGAACCCGAAGTAGTTGTTCTCTTCTTTCGCCGACGCGTAGATCCAGCTGCGTTGGTCGCGGCTGAAGGGGCGCTCCTCGTCGTTGGACGTCACGACGTACTGGCGCAGCTCAGGGCCGATCGTCTCCAGCAGGTACCGGGCGTGCCCGATCACGGGGAAGTTCCGCAGCAGTGCGTGCTTCTTCTGCACGAGGTCGCGGGCAGCGACCACCGCCAACGCGGTGGCGGCCGCCGCACCGATGTTCCGAGCACGCATGACGTTCCTCTCCTCGACTGCTCGATACCCGACGTCACCGCTGGGCGGCGGACGACGTGGGCGCCCGGCGTCGAACTCGGCCGGGCAGGCTCGGGCGTTCGACGGCGAAGCGCCACCTGATCGTAGAGGCCGTGGGTCGGGGAGGGCGTGGCCGGGGGCGGGTGGGCACTACCTCCCGCCAACAGCCAGGGGACGCAGAGGACTTCGCTTGTCACAGCTCTTGTATTACTTGAACCTGCAACCTACTTTGAAGGCGCTCCGGTGATCTATCGCTTCACAGCATGAAGACGTGGCCCTCCGCTGCCGTCGCCCGTCAGGCGGCGAATCGGCTGTAGGGGGCCTTGCACACGCTCAAGTGGACCTCGATGGAGAGGAACGCATGCGTTCACGCAATCACCCCACGGGTGGCCGGCGAAGACTGGCCCTCGGGGCCGCCGTCACCACGGTCGCCGCCCTCGTCGCCCAGCCGGGCATGCTCACCGCCCCGGCCGGCGCCCACGGGAAACCGTCCGCCGCGCCCCACCTGGGATCACGCGACGTACCGATCCTGGCCAAGGAAGGCATCCGCTTCCGCGACCTGAACCGCGACGGCCGCCTCACGCCCTACGAGGACTGGCGCCTGAGCGCCACCGCACGGGCCCGCGACCTGCTGTCCCGGATGACCCTGGAGGAGAAGGCGGGCCTCCTCGTCCACGGCAACCTCCCCACATCGGGCGACGGCTACGACCCGGCCGCGACGGCCCAACTGGTCGGCGAACGCCACGTCACCACCGCCATCACCCGCCTGTCGAAGTCGCCGGAGAAGGTCGCCGCGGCCAACAACAGCGTGCAGGCGATCGCCGAGAAGCAACGCCTCGGCATCCCCGCCGTGATCTCCACCGACCCGCGCAACGGGTTCTCCGTGGTCGAGGGCCAGACCGTCGCCGGCGCGGGCACGACGGCCATGCCCGACGCCATCGGCATCGCCGCCGCCCACAACACGCGCCTCACCGAGCGGCTCGGTGACATCGTCCGCCGCGAGTACCGGGCCGTGGGCATCACCGAAGGCCTGTCGCCGCAGGCCGACATCGCGACCGAGCCCCGCTGGACCCGCATCGACGGCACCTTCGGCTCGGACCCGGAGACCGCGGGCCGCCAAGTGAACGCCTACGTCAAGGGAATGCAGCACGGCGCCGACGGCCTCGGCCCGGACAGCGCGGCCACCGTCACGAAACACTGGGTGGGCTACGGCGCCCAGGCGAACGGCTACGACAGCCACTACTACTACGGCCGCTACGCCACGTTCCCCGGCAAGAACTTCGCCGACCACATCACGCCGTTCAAGGGCGCGTTCGCCGCGCGCACCTCAGGCATCATGCCCACGTACTCGATCCTCAAGGACCTCACGTACAAGGGCCACAAACTGGACCAGGTGGGCGCGGGCTTCAACTCGTACCTCCTGAAGGACCTCCTCCGAGGCACCTACAAATTCGACGGCGTCATCGTCTCGGACTGGGGCATCACCGGCGACTGCCCGCAACAGTGCCTCGACAACAGGCCCCCGGCGTCCTTCATCGGACCGTGGGGCGTCGGCATGCCCTGGGGTGTCGAGAACCAGTCCATCCTCCGGCGCACGGCGCTCACCCTGAACGCGGGCGTCGACCAGATCGGCGGCAGCGACCAACCCTCGTACGTCGTCCAGGCCGTACGGCAGAAACTGGTCGGCGAGCAGCGGGTGAACGAAGCGGCCCGCCGCGTGCTGGAGCAGAAATTCCGCCTCGGCCTGTTCGAGAACCCGTACGTGGACGAGGAGGCGGCCGGACGCCTGGTCGGCAACGCCGCGTTCCAGGCGGTGGGCGACAAGGCCCAGTCCGACTCCCTCACCCTCCTCAAGAACAGCGACCGAACCCTGCCCGCGCGCGGCGACCAGGTCCGCACCGTGTACCTGCACGGCGTCTCCGCCGACGAGGCGAAGGCGCGCGGCCTGAAGGTGGTCGACGACCCGGCCGACGCCGACCTGGCGGTGGTCCGCCTCGCGGACCCGAGGGCCGGATCCGACCTCACGGGCCTGGAGTTCCCCACCTCCGACCCCGCCTACCAGGCCCTGCGCAAGGCCGCATCCAGCGGCACCCCGACGGTCGCCGTCCCCAAACTGACCCGCCCCTTGATCCTGACCAACATCACCCGCACCGCCGACGCGGTCCTGGCCAACTTCGGCGTCTCCGACACCGTCCTGCTCGACACGCTCTTCGGCGACCGGACCCCGAACGGCCGACTCCCCTTCGAGCTGCCGTCCTCGATGAAGGAGGTGGAGGCGCAGCGGGGCGACGTTCCCGATGACACGGCGTATCCGCTGTACGAGCGGGGGTTCGGGCTCGGGTACCGGTGACGGGGCTCGCCGTATCGGCAGTCAGTCGTTCGTCAGGGGCTGACGACTAGGCCGTCCACCAGGGCTCTAAGTCCGTCCTTGTAAGTGTCTTTCGCGGTCAGGGGTGCCCAGCGCTCCGCGGCCTGTGCCAAGCGCGGCAGTTCGCCCGGGTCGAGTTCGGCGAAGACCTGTTCCCGGTAGGTCGTGCGGTCGTTGTCGGCGCGCCTCCGGGCCGCGGTTGTCCTGATCACGATTTCGCCCGCGGTGTAGTACCAGATCGCGCGGTAGCCGTGCACGGCCTGGTCGAGGGAGAGTCCGCACTCGACCAGGCCGTCGACGATCTGCTCGACGAACCACAGGGCCGACGTGGACATCAGGTCGTCGGCGGTCAGCACCTCCACGATCCAGGGGCATGCGGCGAGCGCCTCGTGGATCGCGGCGGCGGCGACAACGACCCGCTCGCGCGGGCGGGCGGGAAGTTCGGGGCGGGTCAGTGCCCGCGCCGCGTAGTCGTCCAGCAGCAGGACGAGCAGTTCTTCCTTGTCGCGCACGTGGTGGTAGAGCGCCATCGGCGTACTGCCGATCTCGGTGGCCAGCCGACGCATGGTCAGCTTGCGCACGCCTTCCTCGGTCACGATCCGGCGAGCTGTCCCGATGATCTCCTCGCGAGAGATACGGGGAGGTCGGCCCGGGGTTTTGCGCGGTGTTGACGGCTGCTGCATGCCCCCATCATCCCCCAGGAGTCGACAGGGGCGACCCTCGGCGCTACCTTTTCTTACATGTATAGAAACTCACGGGGGAGGCCTGGAGTGGTGCTGGCGGCAGCCGCCGTCGCCCAGTTCGTCGTCGCCCTGGACATGTCCGTGGTCAACGTCGCGTTACCCGCGATGCGCACCGCGCTGGGATTCGCGCCGCTCGACCTGTCCTGGGTCGTGCACGTGTACGCGCTCACGTTCGGCGGATTCCTGCTGCTCGGGGGACGCGCTTGCGATCTGTACGGCCAACGCCGGATGTTCACGCTGGGGTTGACCGTCTTCGGGCTGTGCTCGCTGGCGGGTGGGCTGGCTCAGGAACCCTGGCAACTGATCGTCGCCCGCGCGGGGCAGGGCGTCGGCGCCGCCGCAGCCGCGCCGGCTGCGTTGGCGATGCTCACCACCACCTTCACCGAAGGCCCCGGACGGGTACGCGCGCTCGGCGTGTGGAGCGCGGTGAACGCCGCGGGTGGCGCGCTGGGCGTGCTGGCGGGTGGGGTGTTGGCCGAGTACGCGGGTTGGCGATGGGTCATGCTGATCAATTTGCCTGTCGTCGCGGTAGCCCTTGCGCTGGTCGCCGTCGGCGTACCGGCCGACGCCCGTCTCCCGGGCCGCGAGAGGCTCGATGTCCTCGGTGCCGTCCTGGCTACGGGAGGTGTGGGACTGTTGGTGTTCACGGTCGTCCGCACCGGCACCCAAGGCTGGGGCTCACCTGTGACCTGGGCGATGCTCACCGTCGCGGCCGTCCTCCTCGCCGCCTTCGTCGTCACCGAGTCCAGGGTCTCCGCGCCCCTGCTGCGTCTCGGGCTGCTGCGCAGCCGCTGGGTGGCCGGTGCGAACGTGCTCGTGTTCCTGGCGGCGGCCGGGCAGTTCACGGCCTTCTACTTCGTATCCCTGTACCTGCAACAGGTGCTGGGCATGGGCGCCGCGGCGACCGGCACCGCATTTCTCCCCTTCTCCCTGGGGCTCGTCGCGGGGACCGTCGTCGCGACCCGCATCACCGCGGCACGCACTCCTCGTACGTCCCTGGTGCCGGGCGCCCTGCTGGCTTCCGCGGGCCTGGCCTGGTTCGCCTTCATCAGTCCGGACGGCGGCTTCCTCGCCGACGTGCTCGGCCCGTCTCTCGTCACCAGCGTCGGCGCCGGACTCGTCCTGGCCCCGGTCGCCGCGGCCGCGACCACCGGGGTCGCTCCGCGCGAGGCCGGCATGGCCTCCGGCCTCATGAACAGCTCCCGTCAACTCGGCGGCTGCATCGGCTTGGCAGCCCTGGCCACCGTCGCCGCGCAGCACACCGGCGCGGCCACCGGCCCCGCCGCGCTCAACGACGGCTATGCCCTGGGCCTGGCCCTGTCCGCTGCCATCTTCTTGCTGGCGGCGGTCGTGGCCATCGGTGTGCTGCCACGCCGCCACATCGTCGTACCACCTCCACAACCCACTGCCGCCGCACAGAAGTTGGAAGGAACCCCGTCATGACAACCACCAGCATCGACCTGTTCGCCTCGGCGTTGCGCTTCAGCGCCGACGGCGGCGTCCAAGCCGCCGAACGGCAGATGGCCGGCGGCGACTCCGACGCCTGGCAGGTCGCCACGTTCCACGTCGAGACCGACGCCGACGTCCACGCCGACCACTGGGAGATGCACCCGGAAGCCGAGGAAGCGGTGTGCTGCCTGACCGGGGGTGTCCGCCTGTACTTCCGTCCCGACGGGTCCGGCACCGAGGGCATGGTCCGGTTGCGGGCGGACACCGCCGCGGTCGTGCCCCGCGGCCGCTGGCGCCGCCTCGAACTGGACGCACCCAGCGACCTGATGTCGATCACCCTCCGCAAGGGCACCCGCCTCGAAAGGCGCACTGCGCCGTAAATCCTGTTGCGGCATGATTCACGACTGCCGGACTGTGTCTGTGCGGCCGCCGCTCCAGACCGGGCAGCCGCACGGGCTATCGCAAAGGACCTCATGGCAGCCGTTGTTGTGGTCGGTGCGGGAATCGTCGGGGCCTCGGTGGCCTACCACTTGGCGCGTCGGGCTGTTCCCGTCACCGTGCTCGAGCAAAGGGCGGAACCGGCCGCCGGGGTCACCGGGGACTCCTTCGCCTGGGCTGGTGGGGCGGGTGGTGACTGGCCCGGTGGAGCGCGAGAGCTGCGTGAGCACGTGCTGGCGGACTACCGACGGTTGGAGGGCGAACTGCCGGGTGTCACCGTCCGGCGTACCGGCTCGGTGCATTGGGGAGGCGGGCCGGATGAGGCGTCGCGGCTGGGGCCAGGGCGGTTCTGTATCGGGGCGAGTGACCTCGCTGCCCTGGAGCCGAACCTCCGGGGTCCCCCGGAGTGGGCCGTCCACGTTCCCAGCGACATCGGTGTCGACGCCCCGGCGTTGACCCGCGCCCTCCTCGCCGCGGCCACCGCCCACGGAGCAACCGTGCGTTACGAAACGGCCGTCAGCGCCCTGCAGTTGGCCGGTGAACGAGTCGTGGGCGTGCTGTCATCGGCCGGGGCGCAGGCCGCCGACACCGTCGTGGTCGCGGCTGGGATCGGCGTACCGAAGATCTGCGCGCCGTTGCCGGCCGACCTGCCCGTCGCCGCCTCCCCGGCCACCCTGGTGCGGATCAGCGCACCGCCCGGACTGGTCAGGACCATCGCGGTGAGCCCCGATTTCGAGGCCCGGGAGGTGTGTGACGGGGAGCTTCTGCTGGCGCTGTCGTACGTTCCCGGGCGAGCGGAACGCGAGCGGGCCGTGCGCGACGCGTTTCGGCATGTGCAGACGGCCTTCCGCGGCAGCGAACGGTGTCGATTGCTCGGCCACCGCACCGTCAGTCGTCCTATGCCCGCGCATGGCCCCCTCATCGGACACGTGACGCGGGACCGGTCCGCCTACGTCGCCGTCATGCACTCCGGTGTCACCCTGGCGCCCACCGTCGGGCGGCTCGTCGCGGACGAGATCGTGAACGGGGAAGGGGCGCCCGAGCTGCGTGGTTGTCGGCCGCGGATGAAGTGATGCTGTCGTGGCGTGCGAACGACCCACCTGGCGCCCGGCGGCGCGTGACTACCCCAGGACCGTGCCCGACGATTCCGTGTTGACCTCGCGCTTTCGGGAGAAGGTGCCGAGGTCGACGGCGTGGCCCGTGTGCGGGCAGGTGTAGCGCACCGGGTCGGCGTCGTGGTCGTGGCCGTTCTCGACGGCGTCGATGATCCGGTCCATGAGTGAGCCGATGATCGGTGCGTTCTTGAACTGGTTGCCGCTGGTGCCGATGGCGACGTAGAAGCCCGGCAGGGATGTCTTGTCGTAGATGGGCGTCCAGTCGTCGGCGACGTCGTAGACGCCGGCGACGCCCTGGGGCCGGTTCGGGACCGTGAGGTCGGGGAAGCGCCGGGCGGCGCGGGTGACTTGGGCCTCGAAGCGCGCCACGGTGGGGTTCGGGTTCGCGGCGTCCGGATCCTCGATCCACTCCAGCGGATCGCACTCCGGCTCGGTGCCGCCAATGAGCAGGTTCCCGCCGGCCGCGGGGCGCATGTACGTGCCCAGGTCCATGTCGCCGATCACGAAGAAGTCGGCGTCCGGCGCGAGGAGTTGGGCCGGTGCGGGCACATGGTGCACCTCCTGGCGCATCGGGGCGACCCCGATGGTGAAGTCGTCCGTGGCACCGACCATCCTGTTCACGGCGCTCGACCAGGGCCCCGCGGCGTTCACGACGACGGGGGCCTCGACGGGGTCCCGGCCGTCGATCGTCGCGCGCCAGACAGCTCCTTCGCGGGCGAGCGACGTGACCTGTTGCCGGAAGGCGAAGCGGGCGCCCCGATGCGCGGCGGCGGCCGCCAGGTTGGCCGCGGCCAGGCGGGGGTCGTCCACGTACCCGGCATCGGGGGTGTAGACGGCCCCCAGGCTGCCGTGCGGATCGTCGAAGAACTCCTCGCGGTCCACGGGCTTGGGCGGGAAGTACGAGCCGGTGTCCAAGCCCCGCACCCGCCGCGCGAGCGTCTCGGTGTCCCACTCCTCGTAGAGGACACCCGCGCGGTCGAAGAGCGCGGTCATCTTCTGGCGCGGCAGCAGCGGCACGTCCAGCATGACCTTGCCGCAGCGGTGGAACCGGGCCAGGCCCTGAGGGTCCCGATGACCCAGGTACTCCTCCCACGCCTCCCACCGGAACTTCGACTCCCAGGCGACGGCGACGCCGTCCAGCGTCGAGTAGTTGAACCGGACGACGGCGCTCGACGCACTCGTCGACCCCATGCCTGCGCCGCCGGCCTTGTCGACGACCAGCACGTCCAGGCCGCGGCGCGCCAGCTCCAAGGCCGTGGCGGAGCCGACGATTCCGGCACCGATGATCAGGGCGTCCGCTGTGGTGGCCACTGAGTGCTCCCTTCTCTGTGGATCTCCGTGGGCGTTCGTGGCGTGGAGGCATTCATGGTGCCCCTCCGCGGAGACACTCGTGTGCGGAGCCAGTCACGTGGTCAAGATCTTCCGGGTCACGAGTCTGTCCCGGCGGGTGACGACCGCGTACCGGCGAGGCAGGGGCGCGGGAACCCCGCTTCTCCCGGCCCCTCGGCGGCGTGGGGCCGTGGTCGCGCTCGTCGTGCCACCGGATGTACGTAACAGCCATGTCTTAGCGGGGCCTTGGGCGGAACGGTTCGCCCGGTCGGCGTGGTCCTGGTGATCAGAGACGGCCGCTCGTACCGACTCGGCCCGAGCGGTCGGCCACCTCCCACCTCCCACCAAGACCGAGGAAGAATCCATGCGTGTTCGCAGCGTTCGCAAGCTCACCTTCGCCGCCCTGGCCGTCGCCGCGGGACTGTCGCTGACGGCCTGCAACGGCGACGACGTGGCACAGGGCGGCTCGTCGTCGGAGTCCTCCGCATCCTCCTCCGCCTCGTCCACGGGCGGCGGTTCGGAGCAGGGCGGCGGGACGGACCCCACCGGCAAGGGCGGCGACGAGGACGGGCAGGGCACGGCCGGCGGCAGCGGTTCCGACGCGAACACCGGGGCCGAGAAGTGCCGCACCGACGACCTGGAGATCACCGCGGGTGACGCCACGGTCGGCGGCGACACCGAGGGCACGGTCGCGGTCACGTTCAAGAACCGCGGCGACCAGGGCTGCGTCCTGTCCGGATACGCCGGCGTCGACCTGAAGACCAGCGAGGGGGACCTGTCCGCGCAGCGCAGCGGCCAGGAATCCACGCCGATGACCCTGGAGAGCGGCAAGTCGGTGGACTTCGGTGTCACCTACCCGATCAACGACTCGGGCGGCTCCGGCGTCAAGGTCAGCACGCTGGTGGTCACCCCGCCCGACGAGACGAAGTCGTTCTCCCTCGCGTGGCCGGGCGGTGCCAGCCTGCCGGTCACCGACGGCTCCGGTTCCGCCGTCAAGGTCGGCCCGATGGGCAGCGCGGGGCAGGGCGGGGACCGCTGACCGTACGTCCGGGGCCTCGGGGTTTTCGTACCGCAGGCACCCCGGAGTGGGCCGCGGGCGTACGACTCCGGATGCGAGTTGTCTCGCGGAAGACCTGACGAACTCTGGGTAAGGGTTGTACGTTCGGTTGCGGCGGTCGCGGATGCGCGCCGCCACGGCCCCCTGTCCCCGGGCCCCTTTGTACAGACCGCAGGCCGCTGGGGCCGCGTCGCCGACCTTCGGCGGCCCCAGCTCACGCCCTGTCATGTGCTGTGCGGAGCGGCCTCCCGTGCTCTCCGCCCCGTGCAGGGCGTCCGCGTGGGGGAGGGAAGGGGAGCTTCCCTCCCCCACGCTCGGCGGCGTCCCGCCGGAGAGTTCCGTCCGGCGGCAGTCGCTGCTTCTTGCATGCCCGAAATGTGTTCACGTACGCGCCCGGGGCGCCCCGCCGAACGCCCCTGTACCGTCCGCCCGTTGCCACCACGCCTCCAGGCCCGCCTGGTCGAGGGACCGCCAGTCCGGGGTCTCCTGGACCAGGCCCCGGCCGAGCCGCCGGCCGAGGTCGACCATGACCCGGCCGGTGGGTGCGCGATCGGCGTCGTACGCGGACAGGGCCTCCGACCAGGTGGACGCGGAGGCCAGGGCCGACTGGAGGGCCGTGGCGTCCTGCAGTGCCTTGACGGCGCCCGCGCCCGTGTGCGGCCGGGCGACCGTGGCGGCGTCGCCCATCAGCAGCGCGCTGTCCACCGCGTAGCGCGGCGCCGTGAAGTCGTAGAGGGGCTGCAGGAACAGCTCGTCGTGTGTCGTCGCCCGCACCACGTCACCCCAGAAGGCGGGCAACAACTCCTCGGCCACGTAGGCGAGATGGGCGCGGAGGCCGTCGCCCGCCGTGCCCGGAGGCAGGGTCGTCGGAGTCTGCAGGCCCTGGTCGAGTCCGGGCGGCGGGGCCGTGTACAGGACCCAGTTGACCCGGTGACCGCCCTGGCCGCCGTCCGGGATGCGGTACGTGACGAGGTGTCCGCCCGGGAAGACGACGTACACGCACTCGTCCTCGGGCCACAGGCCGGGATCGCGCAGCCTGGCCGACGGGTAGGCGCCGCGCCAGGCCAGGTATCCGGCGTACGTGGGTCGGACGTCGGGGTGCACGGCCGCGCGGACCGCCGACCGGTAGCCGTCCGCGCCGATCACCATGTCGTAGCGGTCGGTGCGCCCGTCCGCGTGCACGGCGGCGCCCTCCGGTGTCACCTCGACCGCCTCGACCGCCGAGCCGTGCCGGAAGTCGACCTCCTCGGGCACCCGGCCGTGCAACTCCCGCCAGAGCGGGCCCCAGTTGTAGGTGCGGAACGGGAACGGCAGCACCGCGAGCTCGCGCCCCAGTGGACCGCTCGCCGCCGCGTCGTCGTCCCGTACGTACCAGCGGCGACGGGCGACCTGGTGGTACGGCATCGACGCGTCGACCAGGCCCGCCGACTCCAGTTCGGCGTAACGGGCGTTGTGCATGGCGAGGCCGACGCCACGGTCGGCCAGGCGGCCCGCCGCGCGCTCGTACACGGTGACCTCGTCGGCCCCGCCACGCCGCAGCGCGAGCGCCGCCGCGCATCCCGCGATGCTTCCGCCTACGACCGCGACCTTGCCGCCATGCATGTCCACGCCCCCGTGGTTCGTCCATCGGCTGGGTACGTCGCCGGTTCGGCATGACGTACTGGCGTCATGATGCCAGCGGGGAGGGCGCGGGGGCCGGGACGCGCCGAGGCCCGTCGGCGGCCATGGCTGTGACCGTGGTGCTGCGGCCCGCCGACCGCTCCACCCATACTCAACCGCCTTGATACCAGGCGCCGTTGACACCCTCACGCCCCGCGTGCTTGCATCGCGCCATGTCACTGCCGGAGCCTCTGACGCGTCGCCGCACCGTGGACCTCGTCCGCGTCGCTGCCGCGCTCTGTCGGTTCCCTGACTGATCACTCGCCGCATGGGCCGGGACCCAACTGCCGTATGTGGCAGCTCTGTTGGGTGCGTCGGTCCAGCCGCTGGACGTCCCGCGCGCCGCCGCCCCACTCCACTGATCACGAGGACCGCCATGTCTGAATCCGCGCTGCCCGAATCCCCGTTGCCCGAATCCGCCGTGCCGCCGCCCCGCCCCACACCTCACCCCGCACCCCGCCTCGACGAGACCGCCTACGACCGGCGCAGACTGCGCCAGTGGCTGGCCGGGGACGCCCGCGCGGACGGGGTCAGCCGCCGCCGGCTGCTCACCCTGCTCGCCGCCACGGCCACCGCCACCACGCTCCCCGCGCCGCGCCCGGCACACGCCGCCGACGCGCCCATCGTCAAACCGCTGCCGCCCGAGTGGTTCATCCAGCGCGGCACCAACGCCGAGACCCGCTGGGAGGCCCTGCGCGGGACCGGCCGTCTCACCCCCAACGAGCGGTTCTTCGTCCGCAATCACACCGCCACGCCCGTCCTCGACGCAGCCGACTGGCGGCTGCGGTTGTGGGGCAGCGGGCTGCGGGGCGCGCACGGCGAGGACAGGCCGGTGGAGTTCGGCTACGACGATCTGCGCACCCTGCCCGCCGTCACCCGCACCGCGTTCGTCGAGTGCGCCGGGAACGGGCGCAGCTACTACACGTCCCAGCAGGGCGAGACGGTGACCGGCACCGCGTGGACGCTGGGCGCGGTCGGCGTCGCCCGTTGGCGCGGGGTGCGCCTGGGCGACGTACTGCGGAAGGCAGGGCTGTCGTCGGGCGCCGTCGACGTACAACCGCGTGGGCTGGACGCCGAGTACGTCAGCGAAGGGGAGAACCTCGGCCGGGTGCGCCGTCCGCTGCCGCTGGCCAAGGCGCTGGACGACGTCCTGCTCGCGTACGAGATGAACGGCGAGCCGCTGCCGTACGACCACGGCTACCCGGTGCGCGTGCTGGTGCCGTCGTGGGTCGGGATCGCCTCGATCAAGTGGGTCGGTGACATCGAGGTGTCCGCGCAGCCGCTGTTCTCACCGTGGAACACCACCTTCTACCGGCTGTTCGGCCCCGGCTACCCGGAGAACGGCAGCGCGCCGCTGACCCGGCAGACCATCAAGAGCGCCTTCGAGTTGGCGAGCGGCGCCCGGTTCCCGGTGGGGGAGGCGCAGGTGCTGCACGGCCGGTCCTGGTCGGGGGCGGGCGGCGTCGCGCGCGTCGATGTCAGCACCGACGGCGGGGCCAGCTGGCGGCCCGCCCGGCTGCACGACCGGCCCCGCGCGGGCACCTGGACCCGCTGGTCCGTGCCCTGGAAGCCCGACACCTCCGGCGTCACCCATGTCCTGGTCCGAGCCACCGACACCGCGGGCCGCAGCCAGCCGGACGTCGCGGTGCCCAACACGCAGGGGTACCTCTTCGACGCGGTGGTGCGGCACCCGGTGACGGTGGTGTGACGGCGACTTCCGGCTCTCGGAATCTCTCAGAATGTGGAATCCGGCCCGGGCGCTGTTGACCGGCCGGACTTTCCGCTGCTTTGATCGATGACATGAAGCGACAGGACCTCACGCAGCGACGCCACGTCGATCTCGCGCGTGTCTCCAGCTCCTTCTGTCGCTGTCGGGTCTGAGCGCGCCCGCGAAACCCCTCGCACACGCGTCGCTCCCCTTCCCCCTCGCGGATCCCACCCGCTGACCTCCCTTGTCCGGGAACGTCGCCCCCGTGCGCCTGATTCGGTCCACCGAGCCCTTGTGCCTGTCAGCGCACGTGTCTCTTCCGTTCGCGCCCTCGCACCGGGGCACCCCTGACCCCACGGCCTCCGCCCGACCCACTCGGTCGCGGCCGTCCCGAACCCAGAGAGAAGGCCCCCATGGCCACCGTCCTGTCCGTCTCCGGCAGTCCGTCCCCCACCTCTCGTACCGCCCGTCTGCTGCGCGCGCTCGACACCCGGCTCGCCGGTCAGGGACACGAGGTGATTCCGCTCGATGTGCGGACGATCCCGGCCGAGGCCCTGCTCCACGCCGACTTCAGGCATCCCGCGATCGTCGAGGCCACGGCGCTGTTCGAGCGGGCGGACGGAGTCGTGGTCGGCACGCCGGTCTACAAGGCCGCCTACTCGGGGTTGTTGAAGTCGCTCCTCGATCTGCTGCCGCAGTACGCGCTGGCCGGAAAGACGGTGCTGCCGCTGGCCACGGGCGGCTCCACCGCCCATGTGCTGGCGATCGACTACGCCCTGCGTCCGGTCCTCGCATCCATGGGGCCCGACCACATCACGCCGGGCTGGTTCACGCTCGACAAGGACATCAAGGTGGGCGACGACGGCACGCTCACCGTCGCGCCGGGCTCGGCGGAGGCCCTGGCCCAGGTCACCGACCAGTTCTCCGCCGCGCTGGGCGGCCGCACGCAGCTCCTCGCGGCCACCGGATGAGCGCCGCGACCGTGCTCGCCGACCTGACCGGCACTGCCGCAACAGGTGACCCCGATCGGAGAATCCCTGTGTCCCTCGCCCTCCACCGGTCCTCGACCACCGACCTGCACGGCGAGCAGGTGGCCTCGTGAAGTTCCTCGCCATCACCCTGATCACCCACCGGCCCGACCCGGTCACCGGCATCCAGAAACCGACCCACGAACGGTTCCGCGAAGTGCTCGAACACGCGGTGCTCGCCGAGGAGTTGGGGTTCGACGGGTTCGGCGTGGGGGAGCGGCACGAGCGGCCGTTCATCTCCTCCTCACCGACCGTCGTGCTCAGCCACATCGCCGCGCTGACCAGACGCATCCGCCTCTTCACCGCGGTGACCACGCTCAGCCTCCTCGACCCCGTGCGCGCCTACGAGGACTACGCCACGCTCGACCACCTCTCCGACGGGCGCCTCGACCTGATCATCGGCAAGGGCAACGGGACCGCCCAGCGCGAGCTGTTCCACGTCACGCCCGAGGACCAGTGGGACCGCAACGCCGAGAGCTACGAGGTGTTCCGCAAGCTCTGGCGGCAGGACAAGGTCACCGCGGCGACCCGGTTCCGCCCGCCGCTGACCGACGCCGAGGTGTGGCCACGGCCGTACCAGCAGCCGGTCCGGGTCTGGCACGGCAGCGCCACCAGCAAGGAATCGGTGGACCTCGCGGCGCGCTACGGCGACCCGCTGTTCTCGGCGAACGTCACCAACCCCATCGAGCCGTATGCCGAGTTGATCCGCCACTACCGCGAGCGCTGGGAGCACTACGGCCACGACCCGGCGAAGATCGCCGTCGGCGCCGGTACGGCCGGGCTGTACGTGGCCCGCACCTCGCAAGAGGCGGTGAAGGTGTACCGGCCGATCTTCGAGTCGACGCTGGCGTTCCAGCGGCAGTCCGGGCTCCCCGTGGTCTTCGAGACCGTCGAGGACTTCGTCGAACGCAGCTCAGCCCTGATCGGCAGCCCGCAACAGATCATCGAGAAGGTGCACCGCTATTACGAGCAGTTCGGGCACTCGGTGCTGCATCTGCACGCGGACGGCAGCGGGTTGACGGACACTCAGCACCGCGACTCCCTCGAACTGTTCCAGTCCGAGGTCGCCTCGGTGCTGCGGCACGAGCTCCCCGACCCGCCGTTCGCCTGGGAGCCCGTGCTCCCGGCGCCGCCGGCCGTCGAGGAGCCCGTGCGCGTCTGACCCCGATCGGCTCCCGCTAGGGCGCACCCACCCCCGTACGCGACAGATCGGCGAGCGGCACCGGCGCCGGACGCGGGGCGCGGCTGGACACCGTGACGGAGGTGCCGCCCGCCGCCGAGCCGAGCAGGGACTCCATGATGTCAAGGACGTGGTACGCCAGCGTGCCCGACGCACGTGGCTCGTGCGTCGGGAGCGTGGCGGCCAGATCGGCGATGCCGTAGCCGCGGCCGGAGTCGCTGTAGCCGGCGGAGACCGGGAGCGTTTCCCATGTCTCGGCGCCGAGGCGGAACAGGCGTGTGTCGCCGGCGAAGTGGTTCGGGTCGGGGACCGCGAGGGACCCCCGCGGCCCGTGGACCTCGATGTTCGAGGAGTGTGTCGCGACCGCGTCGAAGCTCACCACGAGCGTCGAAAGCGCGCCGGACTCGTGCACCAGCACCCCCGTGACATGGGTGTCGACCTCGACCGGCACCCGCTCACCGGCCCGGGGGCCGCTGCCGATCTCCCGCTCGGAGCGGGGGTGACTCGCGGCGCCGATCACCGAGGTGACCGGTCCGAGGAGGGTGACCAGGGCCGTGATGTAGTACGGCCCCATGTCGAGGAGCGGGCCGCCGCCCGGCGCGTAGTAGAAGTCAGGGTTGGGGTGCCAGCGTTCGTGGCCCGGTGTCACCATCGTCGCCGTCGCCGCGACCGGGCGGCCGATGAGCCCGTCGTCGATGGCCTTGCGCGCGGTCTGGATGCCGGTGCCGAGCACCGTGTCCGGCGCGCAGCCGACGACGACGCCCGCCTGCCGTGCGGCCTCCAGCACCTGGCGGGCCTCGTCCGTGGTGGCCGCGAGCGGCTTCTCGCCGTACACGTGCTTGCCCGCCGCGATCGCCTTGAGGGCTATCTCGGCGTGCGCGGCGGGGATCGTGAGGTTGAGGACGAGGTCCACGTCGTCGGCGGCGAGCAACTCGTCGACGGGGACCGCGCGTACGTCCCCGTCCCACTCCTTCGCCACCGCGCGCGCACGGTCCGCGTCCAGGTCGGCCACGGCGACCAACTCGACGTCGGCCAGCCTGCGCAGACTCGCCAGGTACTGGCCCACGATGGTCCCGCATCCGATGATGCCGACGTTCAACGGCCTGCCCACGTTCAACGGCTTGCCCACAGCAGGCCCCTTTCGACGACGGTGCGCACGCTCGGGTGCTCGAGGTCCTCGACGTGGTGTCCCGGTGTGCACACGAAGATGCGGCCCTTGCCCCACTTCCGTGTCCAGATGGCCGGCGAGGTGACCTCCCGGTGCCACGGGTCCCAGGCGCGGATCTTCTGCGTGGTGGTGGCCAGCACGTCGATGTAGTCGTCGGCGAGGACCCAGTACTGCTCGGTGACGAGGTCGAAGTCCTCGATGCCCTCGGTGATGGGGTGTTCGGCCGCCGCCGGGAGCATGTTCACCGTGTACGGGACGTAGTTGTCCGCCTGCTCGCCCTTGCGCTCGTCGGGGTGCTTGCCGGGGTGGCAGGCGAACTGGCCGCCGATGAGGTGCAGATAGTCCGCGGTGTTCCGGTAGGAGTCGGCGATCCCGCCGTGCCATCCGGCGAGCCCGGTCCCGTTCTCGACGGCTGTGCGCAGCCCCGCGAACTCCTCGCGCTCGATCGTGGACATCGTCATGCACTGCATCACCAGGTCCACGCCGGCCATGTACGCCGCGTCTGCGTAGACCTTGGGCGAGTCCTCGACGCGTACGTCGTAGCCGTTGGCCTTCAGGTGCGGGATGAACAGGTCGGTGGCCTGGACGGGTTGGTGCCCGTCCCAGCCTCCGCGTACGACGAGTGCCTTCTTGGCGGTGGTCACAGATCTCCTTTGCCGGGTGAGGGTCCCGCGGCCGTGTTCGTCCGTTCCTCGGCGTTGAGGGACGGGACCGAAATATTTCGAAGATTGTTCGAGACCCTGGAACCGTAGAAGTGGCGACGGGGGCGGTCAAGAGGCCGTGCACAGAGAAGATTTGGCGCCCGGGGGTTGACGCCGATGGCACCGCGGCCCAAGCTGCCGTCACCGAAAATGTTTCGATACTCAGGAGGCCCTGTGTCGCTCCCGTCCTCCTCGGCCAAGCCGACCCTGGCCGCCATCGCGCGCGGCACCGGAGTCTCCACCGCGACGGTGTCCAAGGTCGTCAACGGGCGGGCGGACGTGGCCGACGAGACCCGTGCGAAGGTGCTGGCCGCTCTGGAGGAGGTCGGCTACCGCTCGCCGTCCCAGCGTCGAGCGCCCTCCGGGCCCGACGTCGTCGAGGTCGCCTTCGACGCGATCGACTCCGCGTACCCCTCGGCACTGCTCAACGGCATCCTCGACCACGCCGCGAGCGCAGGCGTCGAGATCGTCGTCGGCACCACCGGACGCCGGCGCACCACCGAACCCGTCCTCGGCCGCAAGGCGCAGCGCATCATCAACGAGGGCCGCGCCGGGGTCATCGTCGTGACCTCGGCCTACGGCGAATCAGGACTCGCCGCTTTCCTCCGCCGGCACATCCCCGTCGTGGTCATCGACTCCTACAACCCGCCGCCCGCCGACGTCGTCAGCGTAGGGGCCGCCAACTGGGCGGGAGGCAAGGCCGCCACCGAACACCTCCTGGACCTCGGCCACCGCCGCATCGCCTACCTCGGCGGCCCGGAGGCCATCGAGTGCAACCAGGCGCGTCTGCACGGCTATCTGTCCGCGCTCGCCTCGCGCGGCATCGAGTCCGACCCCGAGCTGGTCCTGCACGGCCGCTTCCGCGCCGAGTACGGCATCGAAGGGCTGAGCACCCTCCTGTCCCGTACGCGCCCGCCGACCGCGGTCTTCGCGGGCAACGACGCGATCGCCGTCGGCGTCCTGCGCGAGGGCCGCAGGCGCGGCATCCGGGTTCCGGAGGACCTGAGCCTCGTCGGCTTCGACGGCACGGCCCTCGCCAGGGACTCCGTCCCCGCCCTGACCTCCGTCGCCCAGCCCCTCCAGGAAATGGGCCGCGCGGCCCTGCGCGCCGTACTGCGCCAGGCACGGGGCGAACAGCCCGACACACACCGGGTGGAACTGGCGACGCAACTGGTCGTACGGGAGTCAACGGCCGTGCTGCAATGAGGAGTTGGGGGCATTGGGCCTGCGGGTTCTCGGTGCCTCAGCCGGTGACCGCTGCTGCGACGTGCACGGGGTGGTCGAGGATCTGGTTGTTGAGGTAGCCCAGCCGGTTCCACGGGACGTGGGCCGGCTGGGTGCGGCCAGTGTCGTCCGTGGCGCGGATCGAGAGGGTGTGGTCGCCCGGGTCGGGGGTCCAGGTGAAGTGCCAGCGGGTCCAGGCGCCGGCCTCCCGGGAGCCGGTGAGCCGGGCCTCGTGCCAGGGGCCCCGGTCGATGCTGTAAGCCACCGAGGCGATGCGCTGCTCCCCGGCGAACGACCGTCCGCGTACGAGCTGGGGTTCCGGCTTCAGGTGTGCGGGCCAGTCGAGTTCCACCAGGCTGGTCACCGGGAGTTCGTTGATGGGGGTGCCCAGGACGGGCCCGTGCGCCGGGTGGTCGGGGCCGATGAGGACGTAGTCCTCGGTGTTCCAGGGGACGTGGATCGGTCTGCGGGACACCTCGATGCGGCCGACCCACTTGATGCTGGCCGCCCCCAGCCAGCCGGAGACCACCACCCGGGCCGGGTAGCCGTGGTCGGGCGGCAGCGGCTCGCCGTTCATGGCGAGGGCGAGCAGGGTGTCGTCGGCCATCGCCTTGTCCAGGGGCATGGGCCGCCGGGCGCCGCACTCGTCGAGCGCCACGGGCATGACGTCGTGCGCGTCCGGGCCGACGCCCGCCGCCTCGAGCAGGTCACGCAGCCGTACGCCGTTCCACTCGGCGGTGCTGACCGCGCCGCGGCCCCACGGCGTCCCCGCGATGCGCCGACCGTGCTGCCGGCCGAACAGCACACGGCGATTGCCCGCGCACTCGATCGTGCGCGTGACGGAGACCAGCGGGAACGCCCGCCACAGGTCGTCGTAGCCGAAGGTGGCGGGCGACCGCACGGCATCGCCCTCGATCCGCAGGGACCACTCCTCGGCGTCGATCCTCGGCGTGGGGGAGTGGCTGCGGACGAAGAAGCGGTCGTTGGGGGTCAGGTGGCCGGGCATCCGGTCCGCCCGGGTACCGAAGTCCAGACCGGTGCCGGTGTCCTCCATGAGCTGGGCGGAGGTCGGCTTGACCACTCCGGGCACTGCGCCGGCTGCCGTGTCGGTTGTCGTCATGCCATGAGCGTCGGCCCCCGCGCTGCGGGCTGGTAGCCGCTTGTTCCCTATGAGCCCATAAGCGGCGCCTATGTCCCTTAAGTGGTTGGTGATGCCCGTCAAGTGGCTTGGAGGTGCCCTCTTAAGTGCTTGGGGACGCCCCCTTCGCCAGCTGTCGCGCGATCACCCGGAGCGCCAGCACCTCGTCCGCCCCCTCGAAGATCGACAGGACGCGGGCGTCGACGAAGAGGCGGGACACCGCGTACTCCTCGGCGTAGCCATAGCCGCCGTGCAGCTGCTGGGCCTCGCGGGTGACCCATTCCGCGGCCCGGCAGGCCAGTTGTTTGACCTGGGCGGCGGCCAGGACGCCCTCGCCCGCCGTGATGGCCCGCGCCGCCGTGGCGGTGAAGGCGCGGCAGGCCGCGATGTGGGCGGCCATGCGGGCCAGCTTGGTCCGGGTGAGCTGGAAGGAGGTGAGGGGGTGGCCGAAGACGGGGCGTTGCCGTGCGTGGTCGGCAGCCAGTTCCAGGGCCGACTGCATGACGCCGACCGCGCGGGCCGCCGTCTGTAGACGGGCGTTGGCGAAGGCCTGCATCTGGAGATAGAAGCCGCGGCCGAGGCCCTCGTCGAGGCCGATGAGGTTGTCCGCCGGGACCCGGAATCCGTCGAAGGTGACCTCGTACGAGTGCATGCCGCGGTAGCCGAGCGTGCGGATCGCGCGGCCCTCCGCCGAGCCGCCGCCGTCCTGCGTGACCCGCCACTCGTGGCCGGGGAACGACGGCTTCTCGACGACGAACAGGGACAGGCCGCGGTGGCCCGCCGAGCGGTCCGGGTGCGAACGGGCCAGTACGAGAAGGTAGTTGGCGCGCCCCGCGAACGTGCACCACGTCTTGACCCCGTTGAGGATCCAGTCCTCGCCGTCGCGGACGGCGGTCGTCGTGATGCCACCGACGTCCGAGCCGTGGTTGGGCTCGGTAACGGCCACGGCGCACAGCTTCTCGCCGGTCGCGATACGCGGCAGCCAGCGGCGGCGCTGCTCCTCCGTGCCGCCGCGCGCGATCGCCGTTCCGATGATCTCGGGCCGGGTGATCAGCGAGCCCGCGGCGCCGAGCGAGGCCCGCGACAGCTCCTCCGTCACCACGACCATGCTGAGCAGCTCGTCCGCGCCGCCCTCGGCGAAGCCGCCGTACTCGGCGGGGATCGAAAGGCCGAAGCAGCCCATCTCGGAGAGGCCGGAGACGATCTCGTCCGGGATGTCCTCGTCGCCCGCGTGGATGGCGTCGGCGACCGGCTTCACCTTCGCCTCGGCGAAGTCGCGGAACGTGGAGCGCACCAGTTGGAGTTCGTCCGAGAGGTGGCGCGGGGCCGCCTCTCCGCCGGCCGCGAGGACGCGTTCGGCGACGGTGTCCAGGAACGCGGGCGCGCGCCCGGCCGCGATGTGCTCGGCGGCCGCGTCGAGCACCGTCGTCCCGTCCAGGCCCCACAGGGCTTCGCGGCCGGCCGTCCGGCCCGCCAGATCGGCGGCCGTGTCGGCGGCGAAGAGCAGCGCCAGATCCGCCTCGGCCGCGCTGTACGCGCCCAGGTCGAGGAGGTGGCGGGCGGCAGCGACCGCCGAGGACACCGAGGCGATGTCGTACGGGACCGTCTGGTCCTCGTCCGTCGCGGGGGCCGCGGCGAGGCGGGCGGAGGCCTTGCCGACGACCTCCTCCAACGCCTCGACCAGCGCCGTCGCACGCACAAGCGCAGTGGTCACGACGTCACCCGCTCGAAGACCGCCGCCAGGCCCTGGCCGCCGCCGATGCACATGGTCTCCAGGCCGTACCGGGCCTCGCGGCGGTGGAGTTCGCGCGACAGCGTGGCGAGCATGCGCACGCCCGTGGCGCCGACCGGGTGGCCGAGCGAGATGCCGGAGCCGTGCACGTTCGTGCGCTCCAGGTCCTTCTCGCCGAACTCCCACTCGCGCATCACGGCGAGCGCCTGCGCGGCGAAGGCCTCGTTCAGCTCGATGAGGTCGATGTCGGCGAGGGTGAGCCCGGCCCGGTCGAGGGCGACCGCGCTCGCCGGGACGGGACCGATGCCCATCGTCTTCGGCGGTACCCCGGCCACACCCCAGGAGACGAGGCGTACGAGCGGCCGCAGGCCCAACTGCTCGGCGCGCTCGGGGGTGGTGACGACACACATCGCGGCCGCGTCGTTCTGCCCGCTTGCGTTGCCCGCGGTGACCGTGGCCTCCGGGTCGGAGTGGCGCAGGATCGGCTTGAGGCGGCCGAGGGACTCCAACGAGGTGTCGGCGCGCGGGTGTTCGTCGGTGTCGATGACGGTGCCCTCGTCGGTGGGACGACGTCCGGGCACCGTCACGGGGATGATCTCCTCGGCGAGGACACCGTCCGCCTGCGCCCGCACGGCGCGCTGGTGGGAGGCGAGGGCGAGACGGTCCTGTTCCTCGCGGCCGATGGCGTACTCGCGGCGCAGGTTCTCGGCCGTCTCCAACATGCCACCGGGTACTGGGTAGTTGCGGCCGCCCGCGGTGGAGCGGGCGCGCGCGAGGCCGTCGTGCAGCTGGATGGCGGCGCCCTTCGCACCCCAGCGCATGTCGGTCGAGTAGAACGCCGCGTTGCTCATGGACTCCGTGCCGCCCGCCACGACGACCTCGTGCGCACCGGTCTGCACCTGCTGAGCGGCGTAGAGGACGGCCTGCAGGCCCGAGCCGCAGCGGCGGTCGAGGTGGAGGCCGGGGACGGTGACGGGCAGACCCGCGTCCAGGGCGACGACGCGGCCGATGGCGGGCGCCTCGCTGTTGCCGTTGCAGTGGCCGAGGATGACGTCCTCGATGGCCTCGGGGTTGATGCCGGTGCGCTCCACGAGGCCCTTGAGTGCGGCGACGCCGAGGTCGACGGCGGTCAGCGATTTGAACATGCCGCCGTAGCGGCCGATGGGCGTGCGGACGGGTTCGCAGACGACGGCTTCACGCATGGGGTGCTCCTTGGCGGGTCGGTGGAGGACGTTCGGCGGGCCGGGGCTACATGAACCGTCCGCCCGTCACCTCCAGCACATTTCCGGTGATGTACGAGGACAGGTCCGAGGCCAGGAACAGCGCGACGGAGGCGACCTCCTCGACCTCGCCCGCGCGCCGCATCGGGATCTCGGCCATCTTCTGGTCCCAGGCCTTCTGGGGCATCGCCTCGGTCATGGCGCTGCGGATCAGGCCGGGCTGGACGGCGTTGACGCGCACACCATGGTGGGCCATCTCCTTGGCTGCGGCCTTCGACAGGCCGATGATGCCGGCCTTGGCGGCGGAGTAGTTGGTCTGCCCGACCATGCCGACCTTGCCGGACAGCGAGGAGATGTTCACGATCGCGCCGCGCTTCTGCTCACGCATCACGGCGGCGGCCTTGCGGGTGCCGTTCCACGTGCCCTTGAGGTGGACGTCGATGACCTGGTCGAACTGGTCCTCGGTCATGGTGCGCATGGTGGCATCGCGGGTGATGCCGGCGTTGTTGACCATGATGTCGAGGGAGCCGAAGGTGTCGATCGCGGCCCGGATCAGGGCGTCCACCTGGGCGGCCTCGGTGATGTCGCAGCGTACGGCGTGCGCGACGGAGGGCCCGCCGAGTTCCTTGGCCGCGGCCTCCGCGGCCTCCAGGTTGAGGTCGCCGAGCACGACCTTCGCGCCCTCGCGGACGTAGGCCCTGGCGATGGCGAGCCCGATGCCCTGGGCGCCGCCCGTGATGACTGCGGTCTTGTCGGCCAGTAGTGCCATGGGTGTCTTCAGCTTCCTGTGGTCGTGGTCAACGGGTGCGCGGCCCGGCGGCGGTGGCGGATGACGCCGGCCTCGCCGAGTTTCTCCAATTCGGCCTCGCTTAGCCCCAGTTCGGCACGCAGTACGTCGTCGGTGTGCTGGCCGACCGTGGGCGAGGGTGCGGGCGGGGACTGGGTGTCGTCCACGACGACGGGGGAGCCGGGTGCCCAGTGCGCGGGGATGCCGTCCTGGCCGACGCGGGCCATCAGCGGGTTCTCGCGCAGCAACTGGGCGTCGTTCGCGGCCAGTTCGGTGAAGCTGCGGTAGGTGGACCACAGCACGCGCGTGCGGGCGAGCGCTTCCTGGGCCTCGGCGAGGGTGTGTGCCGCGAACCAGCCGGCAAGCAGTTCGCCGAGGACCTTGCGGTGGGTGTAGCGCTCGAACTCGTCGGAGAGGTCGGCGCCGAGCGCGCGGCCGACGGCGTCGACCGCGTCGGTGAGACCGGTGGCGCCCAACAGCCCTTGCCAGTGCCGGGTGGTGAGGGCGACGACCATGAGGCGGCCGCCGTCGGCGGTGGCGAAGTCGCGGCCGAAGGTGCCGTAGACGTAGTTCCCGCCGCGGGTGCGTGGGGCGGGGTCGAGCTGGGCCTCGGCGAGGTAGCCGAGGTTCCCGGCGGTCGCCAGGGCCACGTCCTCCAGGGCGACGCGGACCTGCTGGCCCTCGCCGGTGCGCAGCCGGTGGCGTTCGGCGGCGAGCAGGCCGACGGCGAGGTAGAGGCCTGCGGCGACATCCCAGGCGGGCATCAGGTGGTTGACCGGGTCGTGTGTGCCCTCAGGGCCGGTGAGCTGGGGAAACCCCGTGGCGGCCTGCACGGTGTAGTCGACGGCGGCCGAACCGTCCCGACGTCCGGTGAGCAGCACGTGGATCAGATCGGGGCGGCGGGCGGCCAGCGCCTCGTGCGAAAGGTCCTGATAACGCTCGGAGTTGGCGAGCACGATGCCGCCGCCCGGGCCGCCCCCGGTGGCCAGACCGGCGACGAGCTCGCGCCCCTCCTCGCTGCGCAGGTCGACCTCAATGGCCCGCTTGCCCTTGTTCAGGCCGGACCAGTACAGGCTCGTACCGCTGTCGGCGAGCGGGTGCCGGGTGCGGTCCGGCGCCCCGTTCAGCGGCTCGACGCGGATGACGTCGGCGCCCAGTTGCGCCAGCGTCATCCCGCCGAGCGGGCTGGCCACGTAGCTGGAGAGCTCGACGATCCGCATGCCCTCAAGAGGGCGGGAGCGGGACGCCGTTGGGTGAGGCATACGTTCTCCTCTCATTCCTTGCGCGTACGAGTACGGGACGCGTACAGGTACGGGCTTTCCTTACGCATACGGATACGCGTGCGGGTACGGGCTGTCGGCTCAGGCCGGGAAGACCGGGCGGCGGCGTTCCAGGAACGCGGCCCGGCCCTCCACGAAGCCCTCGCCGCCGAGCAGTTCGACCTGCGCCGCGGCCTCCGCTTCGAGGACCGCGTCCAGGTCCTGCGCCTCCTGGGCGAAGATCCGCTTGGTGGCGGCGACCATGGCGGGCGATGCGGCGGCGAGCCGCTCTGCCCGCTCCCGCGCCCGCACGGCCACTTTCTCGCCCTCGACGATCTCGCTGACCAGGCCGATCCGCCGGGCCTCGGTGGCGTCCAAGTCCTCGGCGAACAGGATGAGTTCCTTCGCGCGCGCCGGTCCGACGCGCTGGGCGAGGCTCCAGCTGAGTCCGGAGTCCGCGGTGAGCCCGATCTTGGCGAAGGAGGCCACGAACCGGGCGTCGTCGGCGGCCACGACGTAGTCGCAGGCGGCGGCGAGCCCGAGACCGAGCCCGTACGCCCCTCCGCGCACCGCGGCGACCACCGGCTTCGCCGAGCACACCAGTGCCCGGGCCACGTCATTGACGACCGCGAGGCGCTCGCGGGCGACGCGCGGATCCTGTGACATCGAGCGGATGTCACCGCCCGCGCAGAACACCTCGCCCGCACCGGTCAGCACGATCGCCCGGCACTCCGGATCCTGCCCGGACTCCCGCAGCGCGGCGAGCAGTTCGCGCCGGTCGGCGAGGTCGAGGGCGTTGCGCCGGGCGGGCCGGTTCAGGGTGAGGGTGTGGACCGGGCCCTCGCACCGCACGTCCACGGCTGGTTCGATCATGACCGGGCCTGCCGCAGCAGCTGCTTGGCGATGATGACCTTCTGGATCTCGCTGGTGCCCTCGTAGATGCGGAAGAGCCGGGCGTCGCGGAAGCAGCGTTCGACGACCGTGCCGCGCATGTAGCCCATGCCGCCGTGGATCTGTACGGCCAGGTCGGCGGCCTTGGAGACCATCTCGGAGCAGAACAGCTTGGCGGCCGAAGGGCGGATCCTGCGGTCCTCGCCGGAGTCGTACTTCTCGGCGGCGTCGAGGACCATGGCCCGGCCCGCGAGCACACCCGTCTGGATCTCGGCGAGCATGCCCTGCACGAGCTGGAACTCACCGATGGGGTGGCCGCCCTGCTTACTGGTCGCCGCGTGGGCGACGGACTCCTCCAGGATCCGCTCGGCCATGCCGACGCACAGCGCCGCGATGTGCACACGGCCGCGTACGAGGGACTGCATGGCCGTGCCGAAGCCCGCGCCCTCCTCGCCGCCGACGAGCGCGCCCTTGTCGACGCGTACGTCGTCGAAGGACACCTCGGCGGTCCAGGCGCCCGCCTGCCCGGTCTTGGCGTCCTTCGGGCCGACCGTGACGCCCGGAAGACCCGCCTCGACGAGGAACACGGAGATGCCCTTCGTCCCGGACGCCTCCTCGCCGGTGCGGGCGAAGACCACGAACAGGTCGGCGAGCGGGGCGTTGGTGATGAACCGCTTGCTTCCGTTGATGACGTATCCGTCGCCCGCCCGGACGGCGCGCGTGGTCAGGCCCGACGGGTCGGAGCCCGCCTCCGCCTCGGTCAGCGCGAACGACGCGACGGCGCCCTCGGCGAGCCGGGGCAGCCAGTGCTTCTTCTGCTCCTCGGTGCCCGCGTTGTCGAGGACCTTGCCGGCGATGCCGTTGTTGGTGCCGAACATCGAGCGGAACGCGGGCGTCGTGTACCCGAACTCGAAGGCGAGCCGGACGTCTTCGGACAGGCTGGCCCCGAGGCCCCCGTACGCCTCCGGCAGTGTGTACCCGAACAGGCCCATCTCGACGGCCTTGCGGCGGACGTCCTCCGGGATGGCGTCCGTCTCCTCGATCTCGTCCTCGCGCGGGACGACGTCCTCCCGTACGAGGGTGTGGACGGCGGCGACGACCGCCTCGAACTCGTCTGCTTCCATCGTGAAACTCCCTTCCGTGACGGTCAGTTGGCGGGGGTGAGGTGCGCCAGCGCGTCCACCGCCGACGCGCCCTCGCCCACCGCGGCAAGGAGCAGCGGATTGACGTCCAGCTCCGCGAGCTCCTCCGCGAGGTCGGCGGCCAGCCAGGACAGCCGCGCGATCGTGTCGGCGGCGGCCTCGACGTCGCGAGCGGGCTTGCCGCGCACCTCTCCGAACAGACGGCTGCCGCGAAGGGACAGCAGCAGGCGGCGGGCGCCCGCCGTGTCGACGGGGGCGACGGCGACCCGGCTGTCGGCGAGCGCCTCGACGAGGATGCCGCCGAGCCCGGTCACCACGACGGGCCCGAACACCGGGTCGTTCTTGACGCCGACGATCAGCTCGGTGCCGCCGACGTCGGCCATCCGCTGGACGAGGACGCGGGCGTCGTCCACGCCGGCCTCGCGGGCGATGCGCAGTACATCGGTAGCGGCCTCGCGCACGGCCTCCGCGTTGTCGAGACCGAGCCGGACGCCGCCGATGTCGCTCTTGTGCCCGATCCGCTCGGACAGCAGCTTCACGGCGACGGGCCCGCCCAACTCCTGGGAGGCGGTGGCTGCTTCGCCCGGATCGGCGGCCGGGCGCGAGGCCGCGGCCCGCACCCCGTAGGCGGCGATCAGCTGCGTCGACTCGTACTCGTCGAGCTGGGTGCGGCCCTCCGCGCGGGCGCGGGAGACGACGGCGCGGGCGGCCTCGCGGTCGACGTCGGCGGGCCGCACGGGCGCGGGGAGTGCGGGCCGCAGGCTGAAGTCGGCGAGGAGGCCGAGGGCGCGGGCGGCCTGGGCGGGGTCGGTGTAGCAGGGGATGCCCAATTCGCGCAGCCGGGCGCGGGGGCGGCCGCTGCCACCCGTCCACACCACGACGAACGGGCGGTCGGTCGAGCGGTACGCCTCGTCGAGGGCCTCGATGAGCGTGTCGGCGCAGTTGTCCGCGCAGCCCAGGAGGACGGCGATCATGTCGGTGCCCGGGTGCTCGACGGCCACCTTCAACGACCGCCGCAGGATGTCGGGTTCGGCGATGAGACTGCCGGTGAGGTCGACGGGGTTGCGCGGCGATCCGTACACAGGGATCGCGGCGGCCATCGTGCGCTGCCATTCCTCGTCCCAGGCGCGGACCTCGATGCCGTGGCCCGCCGCCGCGTCGGCCATCAGGGCCCCGGCACCGCCGGAGACGGACAGGGAGGTGAGCCTGCGCCCGGCCGCGCGGCGGCCGGTGGAGAAGATCTGGGCGGCCTCCAGCATGGACTCGGGGCCGTCCACGCGCAGGATGCCGTACTGCCTGATCGCCCCGTCGAAGACGGCGTCCTCACCGGCGAGCGAAGCCGTGTGGGACTGGGCGGCGCGGGCGCCCGCCTCGGAACGGCCGACCTTGACGGCGATGATCGGCTTGTCCCGCTCGTGCGCCTCCCGGGCGGCGTCCAGGAGACGGCGGCCGCCGGTGACACCTTCGAGGTAGGCGAGGATCACCTCCGTGTCGTCGCTGCGCACCAGACCGTCGACCAGCTCGGCGACCGAAAGGTCCACCTCATTGCCGGTGTTGAGGTAGTGGGACATCCCGATGCCGAGGTTCTGGGCGGCGTTGAACACAAAGCCCCCGAAGGCGCCGCTCTGGCTGAGGAAGGCGATCGGGCCCTCCACCAGGTCAGCGTCCTCGTCGAGCGCGGAGGTGAAGGTGGGCAGCGCCCGCTCGCGGGAGGCGATCATGCCGAGGCAGTTGGGGCCGAGCACCCTTACCCCGCTCTCGGCGATCGCGGCCTTCAGGTCCTCCTGCAGCTCCACGCCCCGGCCACCGACCTCGGCGAATCCCGAGGCACCGAGGATGGCGGCGGGGATGCCGCGCCGGCCGCAGGCGCGGACGGCGTCGGCGCACTGCTCGGCCGACAGCATGATCATGGCGAGGTCGATGTCTCCGTCGATGTCGTCCAGGCCTCGGTAGGCGGTGAGGCCCTGCACCCGATCGCGTTTGGCGTTGACGGGAAGGATGCGGCCCGTGAACCCGAACCGCTTGAGGTAGTCGACGGGCCGCCCCGACAGCTTCGTCGGGGTGTCGGATGCGCCGAGGATCGCGATGGAGCGGGGGTGCAGGAGTGAGTTCAGGGCGTCGTCGGTGCGGGGGTGGTCTGCGTGCTGCTGCACGGTTCCTCCTCGGGACTGCGAGACACGAAGTACGAGCAGGGGAAGGTCAGTTGGCGGCGGCGGGCGAGGTCTCGGTCTGCTGCTCCTTGTCGACGGTTCTGGCCGACAGGGTGAGGAAAGCACGGGCCGCGGCGAGCGAGATCGCGCCGAGGACGACCACGAAGAGGACCGGAAGCACGATCGTCCCGGAGGCGGACAGCAGCGACTGAAGGATCACCGGTGCCAGGCCGCCGAGCACGCCCGCGAGCCCGTACGCCGTGGAGATGCCGGTGTAGCGGACCTTGGCGGGGAAGGCCTGGGCGAACATGCCCGCGACGATCGCGTAGTACATGACGTCCGGGATGGTCGCGAGGACCGCGCCGGTCACGGCGAGCGGGAAGCTCCCGGTGCCGATCAGGGCGAACATGACCGGGATCGTGGGAATCTGGCAGGCCAGGATGACGGTGACGGCCTTGCGGACACCCCAGCGGGTGGCCAGCACGGCGCCGAGCGGCTGCACGAAGAACTGCACGATGCTCGCGACCAGGATGACGGTGAGAAAGTCCTGCCGGCCCATGCCGACCTCGCCCGTCGCCCAGGACAGGGCGAAGGTGTCACGGGCGTAGACGATCGCGAAGACGGTGAACGCGGCGCCGACACCGAGCAACAGCAGCTTGGAGTGCTCCCGGAACAGGGTGACGACCGGCACCTTCACGGTCTGGTCGGCGGCCCGCAGGGACACCATCGCCGGGGACTCCTCCAGGCTGAGCCGGATCACCAGGCCGATGATCACCAGCAGGGCGGAGGCCAGGAACGGGATCCGCCAGGCCCACGCGAGGAGTGCCTCGTCGGAGAGCCGCCCGACGGCGAGGAAGGAGAGGGTGGCCAGGATGCGGCCGGTGGGCGAGCCCTGCTGGGCGAAGGCCGCGAACAGGAACCCGCGTTCCTTCTTGGCGTGTTCGGTGGTGATCAGGACCGAGCCGCCCCACTCACCGCCGAGCGCGATGCCCTGCACGGTACGGAACACGGTGAGCAGGACCGGCGCGGCCACACCGATCTGCCCGTACGTCGGAAGACACCCGATGCCGACCGTGCTGACACCCATCAAAAGCAGCGTGGCGACGAGCGCCTTCTTGCGGCCGAGGCGGTCGCCGAGGTGGCCGAAGAGGATGGCGCCGAGCGGTCGGGCCAGGAAGCCGACCCAGAAGGTGATGAAGGAGAGCAGCACGCCGACCGTCGGGGGCACGTCGGCGAAGAACAGTGGGGCGAACACCAGTGCGGAGGCGGTGCCGTAGACGTAGAAGTCGTACCACTCGATCGTCGAGCCGAGATAGGAGGCCCAGCCCGCCCTGCGGGCCATCTTCTCCTCTGCGGGAAGCCGTCTGCTCGGCATCTCGTCCCGTCCTTCCGGTGGGCCGCGGACGTCGTCGTCCGGGCGTGGGCAGGGGAACTCCGTGGGGAATCAACGTGATCGCGCTCACAGGGAAGCTATGGCTGCCGACTGGTTTCGTCTAACACCAAATTTGCCTACCGTTGATTCGGCTGCGCGACACAATCACTGTTGACCTGCGCGGACACACCCGGCACCGGGTATGTCCAACGGGCCGGAACCGACCGGGAGTTCATGTGGAATTGCGTCATCTGCGGTCGTTCGTGACGGTCGCCGAGGAGCTCAACTTCCGGCGGGCGGCGGAGCGTCTGCGGATGTCGCAGCCGCCGCTGTCCCAGCAGATCAAACGCCTGGAGCACGAGGTCGGCGTCGCGCTGTTGCGCCGCACGACGCGGCAGGTGGCGCTCACGGCGGCGGGGGAGGCGTTCCTGACGGAGGCCCGGCAGGCGCTGCGGGCCGTGCAGGAGGCGCCGCTCGCCGCGCGCCGGGCCGCGAGCGGACAGACCGGGGTGGTGCGCCTCGGGTTCAGCGGGCCCACCTCCCACGAGGTGCTGATCCTGATGACCCGGAAGTTCCGCGAACACCGCCCGCGCGTACGCCTGGAGATCAACGGCCCTGTGTACGGAGGCGAGTTGGTCACCCTGCTCACCGACGACGAGATCGACGCGGGACTGATGCGACTGCCGGTCGCGGGCACCGGCATCCAGGCCCGCGAACTGACCCGGCACGGCATCGTGGTGGCCCTCCCGGCCGGCCACCGACTCGCCACGCGCGCGGAGATCGGCATGGACGACATCCAGGACGAGCCCGTCGTCAGCCACCCCACCAACCGGGGCGCGGGCATCGTGGCCCTCATCCACAGCGCCTATCTGGCCCACGGTTCGAGCCCGCGCATCGTGCAGGAGGCGCCCGACACGCACACGATCCTGACGCTGGTCGGCGCCGGCGTGGGCATCGGCTTCGTGCCGTCCTCCGCCAGCCACCTCAAGGTCCCCGGCGTCGTCCTCATCCCGGCCCGCGACATCCCGCCGCTGCCGCTCGCCCTGGCGTGGCGCGCGGGCGACCCGAACCCGGCGCTGCACGCGCTGATCGACCTGCTGGACGAGATCGCGGCGGACTGTGCGCCGGGGGCGGTGGCCACGTGACGCGGCGGGCCGCGGGAGGTCAGCGGCGCTGGCGGACGTGGAGCAGCGGGGCGCCCGCCGGGTAGAGGTACTTGGCGGCGAACAGCGGCCGGCTGCCCCAGGACACGACCTGCCACCGAAGGACGCCCCCGGCGCGGTCCCCGGCATCAACGCGGCCTGCTTCGGCATCGGCTCCTCGGTCGGCATCGCACTCGTCGCCCCGGCTGCCGGATCCGGCACGCTCGGCGGCATCGAACAGGCGCTGTGGATCTCGGCCGGGTTCACCTTCCTCGCCCTGCTCACGGCGTGTGTCCTGCGCCTTCCGGCGAGCGAGGGCGGCGCCGAGGCCCAGACATAACCGGGCGACAAGGCGACCTATAGTCGATCTCATGAGTCGTTGGCAGGAACTGACCGGTGGGAAGTCCGGGGGCGAGTACGCCGCCCGCTTCGAGGCGCTCGCGCGCAGCGGAAAGGACATGCACGGAGAGGCGTCGTTCTGCGCGGCCCTCGTGCCCGCGGGGGCCCGCGTGCTCGACGCCGGGTGCGGCACCGGACGGGTGATGATCCGGCTCGCGGAGCTCGGGTACGACTGCGTGGGCATCGACCGGGACGACTCCATGCTCGACGTGGCGCGGGAGCGGGCGCCGCAACTGCCCTGGTTCCGGACCGACCTCGCCGAGTTCGACCCGGCCGCGCTCGGCATCACCGCGGACTTCGATCTCGTGGTCGCCGCGGGCAACGTCCTGCCGCTGCTCACGCCCGGAACCGAGGCCACCGTCGTGAAGCGCCTGGCCGGAGCCCTGCGCCCGGGCGGACTGCTGGTCGCGGGCTTCGGCCTGGACGCGGCCCACCTGCCGGTGCCGCCCACGATCACCCTCCCGGAGTACGACGCCTGCTGCGAGGCGGCCGGACTGGCCCTGGTGGACCGGTTCGCCACGTGGGACGCCGCGCCGTACGACGACGGCGGCTACGCGGTCAGCGTCCACCGCGCCGCCGGGGCCTGACGACGGGGTTTGACGACAGGCCCTAGGCTCCGTGGGCATGCTGATCGAGCACCGTGGAAAACGCCCCGTCGTCCCCGACTCCGCCTACGTCGCTCCGTCGGCCGTGCTGTGCGGCGCGGTCGTCCTGGGCGAACGCGCACGTGTCCTGCACGGAGCCGTCCTCACCGCGGAGGACGGCGAGGTGCGCACCGGCCGGGACGTCGTGGTCATGGAGAACGCCCTGGTCCGGGGCAGGGCGCAACACCCCGCCGTGCTGGGCGACTCCGTGTTGATCGGGCCGCACGCGCACATCAACGGGGCGCGCGTCGAGGACGAGGTGTTCGCGGCCACCGGGGTGTCGATGTTCCCCGGCTCGGTGGCGGGGACACGCTCGGAACTGCGGATCAACAGCGTGCTCCACGTCAACTCCCGGCTGAGCCCGGACACCGTCGTGCCCATCGGCTGGATCGCGGCCGGTGACCCGGCCCGGCTGTTCTCCCCGGACCGGCACGACGAGCTGTGGGAGGAACAGCAGGGCCTGGACTTCCCCGGCACCGTGTACGGGGTGCCGCGCGGCACCCCGATGCGGGCGGTCATGGAGCGCCAGGCCGACTTCTACGGCGCGCACATGGACGACAGGCCGCTGTCCGACTGACCGGCCGCGCGGGTGCACACGTGCCGGGCAGGGAGCACCCGCCCGGCCGACTCGCCGTCGAGGCCTTCCTACTCGTAGCTGCGGTCGAGCAGTTCGAAGAACACATCGCCGCGCACGACCTCGAACGGGTCGTCCAGCAACTTCGCCAGTTCCGCGATGTCGCTCGGCGTCCAGCTCCACGCGTTGATGGCCGCGGCGATGAACATCGGCTTGTCCGGATCGCGGCCCTCGATGTGGTGCAGCAGCGCGTCCCGGAAGTCGGCGCCCTTTCCCTGCGGGTAGAAGTTGCCGATCACCGGCATACCGGCCGGGCGGGCCTGCAGATCACCGGTCTCCCAGGACTGGATGACACCCCGCAGCGGCGTGTTCTTCCGGAAGGACGCCATGACACTCTCGTCGAACGGCACCCAGCCGTCGTTGTCCGCGTTGCGCGGGTTGTACGCGTAGACGAGATCCATGCCGGTGCGCCGCAGATAACGCCCGGTCAGCTCGGTGTACGCGTCCAGCGCCGCCTTCGGCCACGAGCCCGGATAGGTGTAACCGGCGCCGGAAGGACCGCAGATGAGCAGGTCGTTTTCGGTGGCGGTCTTCTGGTAGTACGCGAGTTGGGCGGGGCCGATGTCGGCGAGCAGCGGGGTGACGGTCCAGTTGACGGGTACGTCGCCGCGCTTGGGGTCGTCCCAGATGTCGCGCATGCGGCGCTGGCAGTACTGGATGTTGTCGCCCTCGCCGACGGTGAACGTGACATACACGCGGTTGCGCAGCTCGGCCTTGGGCCGCTTCGGCACACGGCCGGAGACCTTCGCGGGGACACCGGCGTGCACGGTGCCGTTCATGTAGAAGTCGGCGGCGACGACCGGCACACCGTGCTGCGAGGCACGGTCCACGCCACCCCACTCGCCGGCCACGTCGTTGGGGAACCATCCGGCGTACGGGGTGGTGGGCGCCAGCTCGGCCAGCACCTCGTCGAGCAGCTTGCCCGTGTCGCCGGACGGCGGCAGCCACAGCACCATGGCCCGGCTCGCCACCACGTAGTCCCGGAAGTACGGGAAGGGCTCGACGCGGGTGGGAGCGGTGGCGGTCGCGGTCACCAGGTACTGGTTCCAGAGGTCGACGTCGACGGTCAACTTCCCAGTCCCGGCAGGTGCCTTGAAGTGGTAGACGAAGTAGCCTCCGCCGTCGGCGAAGCGGTTCGCCTTGTCGCCGAGCGAGGAGTTCAGGCCGTCGAACAGATACGGCTTCTCGCCGTCCGTGCCCGGCGTGAAGGACGCGAGCTCCTTGCCGTCCGCCGTGACCTTGACGGAGCCGACCGAGGCGCCCCAGCCGTCGTCGCCGAAGGAGTCCTGGAAGCGGAGGTAGACATCGTTGTCGCCGCCCAGTTCGGGGCTGAGGTCGAGCGTGCGGGACTTCCGGTTGGAGGTGTCCCGGATCCGCTCGCTCTCCCGTGCCACCTCCCGCCACTTGACCCCGCTCACGCTCACGGTCCGGGTCGGCGGCAGGCCGGACAGCAGGGCGTGGTCGCAGTGCGGGAAGAGCTTGTCGAGCTGCCAGCGGTAGGTGGCAAGGACGTCGTCCGCGTCGAAGCGGCCGCGCAGGTCCACCAGGGTCTTCAGGCCGTGGTCGCGCGCCTGCTCCGCGGTCGCGGCCACCCCGTTCTTGAGCCCCGCGAGCGTGGTGGCGACGTTCACGGAGTCTGGCACGTCGGGGTCGACGAGGACGGCACCGCGCACCCGGTCACGGTAACGGCGCACGAGATCAAGGGCGTTGTCGTGCTGGCTGACGGACGCCCCGGTGCTCGACAGCCACCGTCGGTCGGCCGTGCCGTCGTCGAAGGTGAAGTAGAGGCGGGGGCCGCTCCGGTTCACGGTTCCTTGAAGGGTCGTCAACAGCAGCTGGTCGTAGCCGTTCAGGTCGCCGACGTGCGCGACGTCGAGCCGGTTCGGGCGACCGAAGGACGGCAACAGGCGGGCGGGCGCTGCGCGTTCGGCGGACGCTGCCGCCGCGGCCGGGTTCGGCAGGGAGATCCCGAAGGCCCCGGCGGCCAGGGCCGCTCCGCCGGTCCGCAGGACGGTTCTTCGTGTCACCATCGACGTTCGCTCCTCGATCGGGCCACTCTGACATCGTTGTCGACCGTCGGTGAACGTAACCAGGTGGCGGGGCGTTGTCTATGGGATACGCACATACTTTTGCGAAGGGTGCGGCTCTCAGTCGAGAACCGCCGTCGCCTCGACCTCGACGAGTACGTCGGGCTCGAAGAGGTGGTCGACCCCGATCAGCGAGGCCGGGGGGAGTCGGTCGCCCAGGCCCAATTCCTCGGCCACCTGGCCGACCCCGGCCATGAACGCGTCGATCTTCTCCGGCGCCCACCGTACGACGTAGAACGTCAGCCGCACCACGTCGTCGAACGTCGCGCCCGCCCCGGCGAGCCCGGTCGCGGTGTTGCGCAGCGCGTGGGCGACTTGGCCCGCCAGGTCACCCGGTGCGACCTGGGTCCCGTCCGGGGTGCGGGCGATCTGACCGCTCACGTACACATGGCGCGTGCCGGTCGCGACGGCGACGTGGTGGTAGGGGGTGGGCTGCAGCATGCCGGCGGGGGTGAAACGGTGAACGGACATCAAGGGCTCCTCGTGTCACATGGCTCAATGGCTCATGTCTCGTGCCCGAAGTCGAGCGACTCGCAGGTATACCGTTGATACCTGGTACACGAAGGACACTTCAACGAGACCAGGTTTCGGCATGGATACCGCCCCCACCCCCGACGATGAACTCCGCGTCACCGCCCCGCACCGGGAGCTCCTCGACCAGGTGTTGGACAAGTGGTCGCTGAGCGTCCTCAACGAACTCTGCGAACGGCCCCGCCGGTTCAACGAACTGCGCCGCGCCATCCCCGCGGTGGCACAGAAATCGCTCACCGCGACCCTCCGTCGGCTCGAGCGCAACGGCATCATCGAGCGCGAGCTGCTCAGCTCCCGACCGGTCGCCGTCGAGTACCGGATCACGCCCCTCGGCAAGACACTCCGTCGCCCGATCGACGTACTGCTCGAGTGGGCCACCGACCACATGCCCGAGATCGAACGCGCACGCCGAACCTTCGATGCCGAGTGACGAGTGAGCCGATCGGTCCCAAGTCCATTGCCTGATGCGCTCGTTGAGCGTGCGTACACATCGATGGAGTCACGGGATCGACCGGTTGTCTGCACACCACCTTCACGCGGGTCGGGCCTGTTACCCGGTTATGACATGGCGATCTTGACGTCAAGGGCCCGTGGGCAAGTAGGTTCGTGATGCAACGATTTACCATGACGAACCGGCGGTCATTCGCCGGAAGGAGGGGGCGTTCCATGGGTTCCCATGCCCGACCCAACCGGCTGCACAAGACCGGAGCGAGATTCGCGACGGTCGCGCTCTTCGGGGCCGTCCTCCCGATCACCGCCGGTGGCATCGCCCAGGCCGCCACGCCGGCCGCAACGCACACCGCCGAACAGACCGACGGTACGCCGGCCGCGGACACCCAGGACGTCCCCGACATCGCGGCCGACCACGCCTACCTCCTTGACGCCCGTGACGGCAGCCAGGAGCGCGAGATGTGGGCCGGGGCCAAGGCCGACGAGAGTGTGTCGATGGCCAGCACGACGAAGATCATGACGGCCGTGGTCGTGCTCAAGCATCCGGAGTGGCTCGACCGGCAGATCACGGTCAAGCAGGAGTACCGGGACTACGTCCAGGCGAACGGCGCAAGCACCGCCGACCTCCAGACCGGCGACAAGCTGACCGTCCGGCAGTTGCTGCACGCCATGCTGATCCCCTCCGGCGGAGACGCCGCCATGGCCCTCGCCGACAACTACGGCGCCGGGTCCACCACGGAGGCGCGGATCGCCGACTTCGTCAACCAGATGAACGTCGAGGCGGCGCAGCTGGGCATGACCGGCACCCACTTCGACTCCTTCGACGGCATCTCGCACGGCGACAACCGCAGCACCGCCCGCGACCTCGCCAAGCTCGGCCAGCGCGCCATGCTCCAGCCGGTCTTCGCCGACGTGGTGAAGCAGAAGAAGTACGAGGCCGAGGCCCCGGCGGCCAACGGCCGCACCCGGTACTACACCTGGGAAACCACCAACGACCTGCTCGGCACCTACGACGGCGCCCTGGGCATCAAGACCGGCAGCGGCGAAGAGGCCGGCTACTCCCTGGTCTTCGCCGCGAAGCGCGACAACCGCACCCTGGTCGGCGCGATCATCGGCGCCGACAAGGAGGTCTTCGGCGACGCCACGAAGGTGCTCGACTGGGGCTTCGCGCACTGACGGGACCGTCCGCCACACCGTGCGAAGGCGTCGAAGGCCCGCTGAACCCTCTGGGATTCAGCGGGCCTTCGGCGATTCTTGGGAGCGTCCGTCAGTCCTCCGGCGGAGGCGGCGGCACCGGGGCGCCCGCCGGAGGTGCGATCTTCGAATACGTGCGGGAGACCGGGGTCCCGCCGCCCGCGGAGTCGTCGTGCTGCTCCGGGCGGTCCTCCGGCGGCAGCAGCGCGGCGCGCTCGGCGCCCGGGTCCCAGCCGGTGTCCACGACCCGCTTCTGCCATGTGATGGCCCCGGCCAGGATCAGCAGGCCGACGACGAGCATGAGGATCACGCCCGCGACGTCACCCGCCTTGGCGACGTTGCCGAGGATCAGGCCTAGCCACCCGAAGTCGGCGTCGCCGAACGTGGTGTTGGCCGAGCCGAACGAGCCGAGGACGCCCAGCAGGAACGCGGGCAGGAACGTGATCAGCACACCGTTGAGGAACGAGCCGAGCGCCGCCCCGCGCCGCCCGCCCGTCGCGTTGCCGAAGACACCCGCCGCGCCACCGGTGAAGAAGTGCGGGACGAGCCCCGGCAGCACGAGGGCCGTGCCGAACGCGGGCTTGAAGACACCGACGAGCAGCCCGAGGCTGACCAGGCCGCCGACGAACGAGCAGATGAAGCCGACGAGCACGGCGTTCTGCGCGTAGGGGAAGACGATCGGAGCGTCAAGCGCGGGGATGGCGCCGGGCACGACCTTCTGCGCGATGCCCTGGAAGGCGGGGACCAGCTCGCCGAGGATCGTGCGGACACCGAACAGGATGACGGCGACGGCGATGCCGAACTGGAGGCCCTGATTGACCGATGACATCAGGTAGTTGCCGACACCCGTGGAGGCCGTGCCGCCGTCCGTCGCGAACGCCTTGAACGCCTCCGTCTTGCCGACCTTCGCGAGGAAGACGATGGCCATGATCATGTAGATGAGCAGCATTGACAGCGCGGTGGCCACCATCGAGTCGCGCAGGAAGCGCAGGCCCTCGGGCAGGTTCATCTCCTCCGTCGAGCGGCTCTTCTTGCCGACGGCCTGCCCGGTGGCACCGGAGACGATGTACCCGGCGGTCCCGAAGTGCCCCACGGCGACGGTGTTGTTGCCGGTGACGCGCTTGGTCCAGGGATGCGCGAAGGCGGGCATCGCGACGAGCATGATGCCGAGCAGCACCGCGCCGGCGACGACCACGACCCATGAGGTGACACCCGCGGTGGCCATCACCATCGTCAACAGCGTTGCCATGAACAGCATGTGATGGCCGGTCAGAAAGACGTACGAGAGCGGGGTGAAGCGGGCGAGCAGCAGGCTGACGAGGAAGCCGAGGATCATCAGCCACGCCACGCGCGAGCCGTACTCGGCCTGCGCGATGCCGACGATCGCCTCGTTGGTGGGGATGACACCGTGCGAACCGGTGGCGCCCGTGATCATCGTGCCGAGCGGGGCGAGCGAGTTGGTGACCAGGGTCGCGCCCGCGCCGATCAGCAGAAAGCCGAGGGTCGCCTTGATGGCTCCGCCGATGACCTGGCCCGCGGTCTTCTTCAGGGCGATGAGGCCGACGGCCGTGATGATGCCGATGAGATAGGCGGGGACGCTGAGGATCTCGTTGACGATGAATTTCGCGATGTCGACGAGGGTGTTCATGGGGACTCCTGGGGAGGGGAGCGGTGCGGGTGGGGGATCAGACGTCGTAGAGGTCGCGCATCGCCGCGTCCACCTCCTTGGTGCTGGTGAAGTCCTCGATCACCCGCACCGGCACCCCTACGTCGCCGAGCGTCCGCGCGATCTCCCGTGACGTCATGATGGCCACCGCCTCGGACGCCTTGCCCTTCGCGGAGATGGTGTCGGTCGCCTCGGTGGTGATGTACCGGCCCCACTTCCAGCGGTCGAGCACCTTGTCCAGCGTCGACTTGAGGAAGAGGCTCGTGCCGACCCCGTTGCCGCACACGGTCAGGATCTTGTGCATGCCGTGGCCGGAGCCCTTGGCGCCGGACTGTTCGGGGGCGGCGTCGGACGGTGTCGGCGCCACTGCCGACTCCGACTCCGGCTCCGGTGTCGTGTCCCCTACGAGGATCTGCCGCAGGGCCTCCGGTGTCGGCGCGTGGTCGAGGGCCGCGGAGGTGTCCGGGTCGGCGAGCAGGCGGGCGAGGGCGCCCATCGCCTGCGTGTGTGCCCCGGCGTCCTCGGCGGCGAGCGCCACCACGAGGTGGACCGGGTCGTTCGTCTCGTGCCCGAAGTTCACCGGCGTCGAGAGCCGGACCCATGACATGCCCGTACGCCGGACGGCGGGGGAGGGTCGGGCGTGCGCGAAGGCGAAGCCGGGCGCGATGACGATGTAGGGGCCGTTCTCCTCGACGTTGCGGAGCATCTCCTCGGTGTAGGTGTCCGTGCTGACATCCGTGGAGACGAGCAGGTCACCGGCGGTGCGCACGGCGGACTGCCAGTCGGGGGCGGCCACGTCGAGGCGGATGGCCTCGACGGGGATCAGGTCACTCAGTTCACTCATACGAGCAGTGGTCCCGAGTGGCGGCCTGGTGTCAGCGCGACACGCCGGGGAAGACACCTTCGTTATGAGGATCCTTCGGGGAGGTGTGCACACATGCGAAGGCGGCCCCGCTGAAGCGGGACCGCCTGCGTCATGCGTCATGCGAGGGGGCGGAGCCCCCGGGTGGCCTCAGTCGCCGAGGCCGAAGTGCCCGTGGTGGTTCTCCCAGGCGCCGAGGTGGTACTCGCCGGCCTGCGAGCCCGCGACGGTGACTCCGTCGTGCCCGCCGACGTTGACGAACTGCTCACCCGCGAACCCTCCGTGGTTGTACGCGTGGCTGCTGTCGTGGCTGCTGCCGTCCACGTCCGCGACGGCGGGGGCGGCGGCCAGGAACCCGGCCACAGAGGCGACGGCGACGGCGGCTGCGATGCGACGAACCATGAACTTCTCCTTCTGAGAGGGATCAAGTGATCACTTAAAACATCAGCAGACCGCGGAGCGGGGCGCACCTCGAGCCGCCCCATAACACCCGCGTGCAGCAATGCGTTCCCCTGCCCGGCCTCATGACCGGCGTGCCGGGGCGACCTGGATCCCTCGCGGAGTCAGCGCGTCAGCAGCCCCCGCCCCCTCAGTACCCGGCGCTCCAGAGGGCTGAAGATCAGCAGGTCGATGGCGATGCCAACCAGAAGGATCAGGAGGATGGCCAGGAAGACCTGCGACATGCTGCTGTTGTTGCGGCCGTTCTCCAGCAACTGGCCGAGACCCACACCGAGATCCGGGGACGAGGCGATGATCTCGGCGGCCATCAGCGAGCGCCAGGAGAAGGCCCAGCCCTGCTTCAGTCCGGCGAGATACCCGGGCAGCGCGCCCGGCATCACGATGTGCCACGCCCCGCGCAGCCCGGTCGCGCCCAGGGTCCGTCCGGCGCGCAGGTACAGCGGCGGGATCTGGTCGACGCCCGCGACGAGGCCGTTGGCGATGGACGGGACCGCGCCGAGCAGGATCACGGCGTACATCATCGAGTCGTTGAGGCCCAGCCAGATCACGGCGGGGGGCACCCACGCCACCGACGGCAGGGACTGCAGACCCGACAGGATCGGGCCGATGGCCGAGCGCACGAACCGTACGCGGGCCACCAGCAGGCCGAGTGGTGTGCCGATGGCGAGGGCGAGCAGGAAACCGAACAGGCCGCGTGAAACGGACGTCCAGATGGAGTCGAGGAGCGTGCCCTGGAGCCAGGCCGTGCGCACCTCGTCCCACACATCGGCGGGCGAGGGCAGCTTGTAGTCGGGGACGACCCCCGCCCACACCAGCGCCTGCCAGACCACCAGCACCACCGCGACCGCGGTGACGGGCGGCAGCACCTTGCGGCGCAGTGTCTCGCCAAGCGGTGTACGGACGGACTGCACCGAGGTCAGTGCGTCGAGCCCGGCCTCCAGACCCGCCAGATCGCTCGGGCGCCGGGGCTCGCCGGGGGCCGGGGAGCCATCCTTCTTCGCCTCCTCGTCGAGGGTGACGGTGTGGTCAGTGGCGGCCATGGCGGCGGATCTCCCCACGCAGTTCTTCGGTGATCTCGGCGGACAGTTCGGCGACCGAGGTGTCCTCGAGGCGCCGCGGTCGCGGCAGGTCGACCGTCCACTCCCGGGCGATGCGGCCGGGGCGGGACGACAGCAGGACGACGCGCTCGGCCAGGCGCACCGCCTCGCGCACGTTGTGCGTCACGAACAGCACCGACACACCCGTCTCCTGCCAGATGCGGGTGAGCTCGTCGTGCAGCACGTCGCGGGTGATCGCGTCGAGCGCGGCGAACGGCTCGTCCATCAGCAGCAGCCGGCTGTCCTGGGCCAGTGCGCGGGCGAGTGCCACGCGCTGGCGCATGCCGCCGGACAGTTCGTGCACCCGCTTGCCGTGTGCGCCGCTCAGGCGCACAAGGTCGAGCAGCCGCTCCGCCTCGGTGCGCCGCTCCTGCGCCGCGACGCCGCGCAGCTTCAGCGCCAGCTCGATGTTCTTGCCGGCGGTCAGCCACGGGAACAGCGCGTGCTCCTGGAACATCAGGGCGGGCCTGCCGTCCGTGGCGATGGAGCCCGCGGACGGCAGGTCGAGGCCCGCGGCCAGGTTGAGCAGCGTGGACTTGCCGCAGCCCGAGGCCCCCAGGAGGGTGACGAACTCACCCGGCGCGACATCGAGTGTGATGTCGTCCAGGACGAGCTGCTGTCCACCGGGTGTGCCCGGTGCGGGGAAGGACTTCGAGACATGCTCGATACGCGCTGCGTGTGTCACCGTCTCGACGGCCTCGGCCGACTTGGGTGTCGTGGTGGCCATGGGCGTCACCTCCTGAGGGTCCGTCAACTCGTCGACGTGCCCGGTCCGATGGGTTGTTACTTGGCGCCGAGGCCGGCGTCGTCGACCTCGTCCTTGCCCTCGGCCTTGAGGACCTTGTTGAGCGGCTTCAGGTCGTAGATGCCCTTGAGGTCGGGCTTCTCGAGGAGTCCGGACTTCACCGCGTGCTTCGCCTCGGTGTCGAGGGTCGAGGCCAGCGGGTCGTCGAGGAAGTCGATGGACTTCCAGGCCGGGTCGAGGACCTCGGCCGGTAGCGCCTTGCCGGACAGCTTCTGCAGCGCCGCGTTGGCGGAGGCCTTGGCCTGCTCCGGGTTGGCGTTGATCCACTTGTTGGTCTTCACGGAGCCGCGCAGCACGGCCTCGACGACGTCCGGGTGCTCCTTGAGGAACTTCTGCGACACGATGATGTTCGTGATCACGAACTTCTTGTCGGGCCACAGGTCGGCCTCGTCGAGGATGGTCTTGCCGCCCTCGGAGACGAGCTTGGAAGCGGTCGGCTCGGGCACCCAGGCGCCGTCGATGGAGCCGGACTTGTAGGCGTCGGGCGTGATCTTGTTGTCCGTGCGGACGACGGAGACATCGCCCTTGCCGCTCTGCGCGTCGACCTTCCAGCCCTTCTCCGCGATCCAGTTGAGGAACGCGACGTCCTGCGTGTTGCCGAACTGGGGCGTGGCGATCTTCTTGCCCTTGAGGTCGTCCAGGGACTTGATCTTCTTCGGGTTGACGACCAGCTTGACGCCGCCCGAGGCCGAACCGCCGATGATCCGCAGGGACTTGCCCTGGGACTTGGTGTAGCCGTTGATGGAGGGGGAGGGGCCGATCCAGCCGATGTCGATGGACCCGGCGTTCAGCGCCTCGATCTCGGAGGGGCCCGCGTTGAAGGTCGACGGCTTGATCTGGGTGCCGCCGAGCTCCTTCTGCAGCAGGCCCTTCTGGACGCCCACCAGGGCGGTGCCGTGCGTCAGGTTGGGGAAGTAGCCGATCTTCACCGAGTCGGCGGAGAGCTTCTTGGCGCCCGACGCGGCCTTGGCCTGGTCGCCGCTGTCGTTCGACTGGGACCCGTAGCCGCACGCGGTCAGCAGGAGCGGGAGCGCTGCTACGGCGGCGAGGGTGCGCAGGGTGGTGCGGGGGCGTGCGGCAGACACGGAGGTGTCCTCTCGGGGAATGACTGCTTCAGATGGGTGCTTCAAGGGAGGCGCGCGGGGCGCCGTGGGACCGTGGGCCGGCATGAGGCCGGCCCGAGGGCCGTCGTCCGGGGGCGACCTCGGGCGGCCCGGTGGACGGAGACGGCTCAGGCGGCCCGACAGATGGCGCTGGACGTGCGGCCGAGGTCGATGTGGCGGCGCGAGGTCAGCAGGAGGCGCGACAGGTCCGCACGGCTGAGCGTACGCATGGCCACCCCCTGGCTTCCCCAGTTTTCCTACCTGACAGATAGGGATCGTGGCAGAAGGAAGCGCTCACCCCAAGAGGGTGTTCATCATATGGACGTACGAGTCTCGCATTTCGAGAAAGTGCACTTCGGGGACGCTGCGAGAGGCCCACGAATCCTCAGGCGGGCAGGGCGAACGGAGGCTGCGCGCCGTTGAGGAAGTAGTCGCCGATGTCGCGGAGTTGGTGGCCGAGAGGCTCGTACAGGGTGTGGGTGCGGGCGTTGCGCCAGAAGCGGTCGAAGCCGAGGAGCCCGGAGGCGGCCCGTGGGCCGACGATGTCCAGGGCCCGGGTCGTGGACTCCTGGGCGGCCCGCGACGCGGCGGACTCCGCCATGGTCACGAGGGCGGCGACCTCCGCGTACTCGTCATAGGTGAGCTCGTCGCCGAGCGCCAGCGCCTCCTGTACGGCTCCCAGCGCCTGGTCGGCGAGCGCCGACGCGGAGCGGATGAGGACGGTGAGCTCCCCGTAGGTGGTCAGCACCTGCGGGTCGTGCGGGCTGCCGACCGGCCAGGCCGGATGCAGGGGTGTCTGACCCGTCCTGCTGTACTCGCGGGCCTCGGCGAGTGTTCCCTCGGCCGTACCCAGCAGGACCTGGACGGAGACGAGGTGGGCGACGGGCGACGCGAGGGCCGTGCGCGGCGGCAGGAAGTCCTCGTCCGCGGAGAGCGGGCCGAGCACCTCGTCGGCCGCCACTGTCACGTCGTCGAACTCCACGCTGCCGCCGGCCGCGAGCCTCCGGCCGAAGGTGTCGGCGGGGGCGTCGATCACGACTCCGGGACGGTCCGCGCCCACCACGACGGCGAGCGGCGCGCCCGTGTCCGCCCGCACGGCCCGGACGGCGAGCCGGTCGGCGGCCAGGACCCCGGTGGTGTAGTCCTGCCGCCCGTTGAGCACCAGCCCGCCGGAGGTCCTGGTCAGTGTCAGCGCGGGTTCCTGGCGGGCGAAACCGCCGCCCCAGCACCACTGCCCGGCCGCGGACCGCTCCTCGATCTGCGCGGCGAGCGCGGGCCCGGCGAAGAACCGGGCGCTGCCCGCCAAGAAGTAGTGACAGCCCAGTAGTTGACCGATCGCGCCGTCCGCCGCGGCGATCTCACGGACGACCGCGAGGGCCGCGGCCCAGTCGCCGCCGCCCCCGTCGGTCTCGGTCGACGCCGGGGGCGTCAGCAGGCCCGCCTCGCGCAGCCGGGACACCTCGTCGACGGGGGCCTTGCCCGCCTGCTCCCTGGCGACCGCGTCCGTGGCGAGATCGTCCGCCACCTCGCGGGCCACCCGCAGCCAGTACGGCTGGTCGGAGCCGGTCCGGTCGTGGGCCGATGTGGTGCGGGGCGACGTGGTGGCAGGGCCCATCACGGGGATCTCCTCAAGGTCGGTGGCAGGGGGCGGAGTCGGAGCTCTCCTGCCGGTCGGGGCGCTGCTCGGGGACGTACTTGTAGCCCACGCGTCGTACGGTGACGATCCGCCCGCGGTGGGCCCTGCCCAGCTTGCGGCGCAGTCGTGCGATGTGGACGTCCACGGTGCGGCCGTCACCGACGTGGTCGTAGCCCCACACGGCGGTCACGAGCAGCTCGCGCGTCAGTACGTGGTGAGGGCGCTTGACGAGATGCGCGAGGAGCGCGAACTCCAGGTAGGTGAGGTCGAGTTCACGACCCTCCAGCTCGGCCACGTGCCGCACCGGGTCGATACGGATGGTGTCGTCGTCCGTGGGCCGCGCGGCGGCCGGCGGCGGTACGGGGATCGCGTCCGCGGGGTCGACCGGCCGGATCTCGGGCCGGGGCCTGCCCTCGGCGAAGAGCTCGGCGGGGTCGGTGCCCTCGGGGACGAGCAACAAGTATCCGACCATCGGTACGGAGGTCCGCCGACCGGCGCCGCCCTGCGGGGTGTCGCGGACGAGGCTGAGGTGGCGGGAGTCGGAGGGTGGCGCGGTGGCGTGCGTGGTCCGGGTCTGCGGTGCCGTGGTCATGGCGGTTGTCCCTCGTTGGTGTGTCGGCTCATCGGCGCGCAATGGGTGAACGCGCCCTGGTGACATGGGAATTGGCGTGCGGAGCGGCACGGTCCGACCTGTGGGCCGGGTGCCTTACGCGCGACAGCACGCGGCGCTGACGACGTGACCAAAGTCGACATGCCGACGACGAACGAGTCGCTGCTGCGTACGGGACATGTGCACCATCCTGTGTGCCGGAGCGGGCCCGGTCAAGGATTTCCTAGTAATTCGGTAGGGAAAGTGGGGAAGGTGTGGCGCAGCTCACCGCTCGCCGCGGATCACGGGGCGCGCGTCGGCCGCCGTCACCTTGCTCAACCAGGCGCGCACGGTGGTGAGTCGACCGCGCAGCCGTTGCAGCGGAGTGGGCGGCAGCGTCCGCGAGTCGCCCCGCGCGTAGTGCCGCTCGACGTAGTACTGCCCCACGCTGAGCACGCTGGTGACCGCGATGTACCAGAGCGTGGCGACCATGAGCAGCGGAATGACCTGGTACGTCTGGTTGTAGATGAGCTGCGCCGAGTACAGCAGGTCGTGCACGGCGAGCACGCTGACGATGCTCGTGCCCTTCAGGGTGCCGATCAGCATGTTTCCCGCGGTCGGCACGATCGAGCGCATCGCCTGCGGGACGACGATCCGGCGCAGCGTGCGGCGCCTGCTCAGCCCGAGCGCCTGGGCGGCCAGGGTCTGCCCGGAGTCCACGGAGAGGATGCCGCCGCGCACCACCTCGGCGGCGTACGCGGTCTCGTGCAGCGTCAGGCCGATCAGCGCGGTGAGGGTCGGGCCGAACAGGTTCACCGTCTTGACCGTGACGAACTCCGGGCCGAACGGGATGCCGAGCCCGAGCGTGGGATACAGGGTGCCGATGTTGAACCAGAACAGCAGCTGCACCAGGAGCGGCGTGGACCGGAAGATCCACACGTAGCCCCAACTCAGCGTGCGAAGCACCGGGTTGGCGGACAGTCGCATCGTCGCGAGGACGGTGCCGAGCAGGAACCCGAGCACCATCACGGCGGCGGTCAGCCACACCGTCAGGAGCAGCCCGTCGAGTACGGCGGAGGTGGTGAAGTAGTGGCCCACCACCTCCCACTGGAAGGCGTCGTTGCGGACCACGGAATTCAGCACCATCGCGAAGACGAGCAGGGCGACCGCGGCGGACGCCCAGCGTCCGAGGTGCCGGCGCGGCACGATCCGGGGCCGGTCTGGGGTGCTCGTCGGCTCCTCGGGCGGCGCGGCGGGGGAGGGTTCTACGTAGGACGACGTGGTGGTCATCGGGGCTCTCCGGGGGAGGGAATCGTGGGCAGGGGTGAGAACGCGTCGTCACATGCGCCACGTCCCTCAACGCGGCCGGAGCGGCTGCCGCGCACTGCGGGGCCGGTCCACCGTCGATCGTATGTGCCCGCCACGCGGATGTGTCAACAGGGCCCGGACGCGGCCGAGTCGAGGACATCCGCCATCCGGACACGGGCTCGGCGCGGCTTGACGTACAGCTCGATGTACTGCTCAATTGTCCGCATGACTGCCCAGCGCTTGGTCTCGCGTGACCACATCGACTTCGGTCGGGTGTGGTCCGCGGCGTGTTGCGCCTGATGCGGCAGCGGGCCCTCTGACCGGCCCTTCCCTCCCTCGGTGACCCCGTCGCGGGCCGAGCCCTTTCCTTACTGACGCGCGCTGCCGCGAGTCCTCCCTTCATGGCTTCTCGTGACTGCTCACGGCTTCCCGTGACTCCTCACGATGCTCGACGTCGTCACACCTGCCCCGACCCGTCGCCCTGCTTGCCGACGGGCCGTCATTCGACATGCCTCCGGTGCCCCGCGCGCCGGCCGGCACTGTTCGCACACCTGAAAGGCTCCCGACCCGTGAACCTGCCCGGGACCAGAACCCGACCGCGGCTCGCCGCCCTCGCCCTGCTGCCGCTCCTCGCGCTGACCGCCTGCGGCTCGGGTGACACCGACACCGACGGCGCGGCCGGGGCGGGCGCGCAGGCGGCCGCCGCGCCGAGCGGCAACCCGGTCGCCGCCGTCCGCAAGGTGGAATCCGCCGCCAAGCTGCTGCCCGCCGACGTCCGCAAGAAGGGCACGCTGCGCATCGGCAGCTCGACCGGAGGCCCGCCCGCCGCGTACTACCCGAACGGCACCGGCAAGAAGCCCGTGGGCCAGGACATCGACCTCGCCGACGCCGCGGCCAAGGTGCTCGGCATCCAACTCCGGCGCCAGGACGCCTCGTTCGAGACGATCCTCCCTGCCCTCGAGAGCGGCAAGTACGACCTCGGCACCGGCAACTTCGGTGTCACCAGCGAGCGCCTGAAGACCATCGACTTCGTCACCTACATCAACGACGGCCAGGGCTTCGCGGTCAAGACGGGTGACACCTCGTTCGGCAAGAAGATCACCAACCTCGCGCAGCTCTGCGGCAGGAACATCGGCGTCGGCGCGGGCACCACCTTCGAGGCCACCCTCGACGCGGAGAAGGCACGCTGCACCAAGGCCGGCAAGAAGCCGTACGACGTGCAGGTCTTCTCCGACAACGGAGCCACCCTCACCGCGCTCCAGCAGGGCCGCATCGACGTGATCATGTCGACCATCAACGGCCTGCGCCACCAGGCGAGCAAGCCCGCCTCCCGGACCACCTTCCTCGGCGAGTTCCACCGACTCGACGTCGGCTTCGCCTTCAAGAAGGACTCCCGGCTCACCAAGGCCTTCCAGGCCGCCGTCAATGAGCTGATCAAGGACGGGACGTACGAACGGATCCTCAAGAAGTGGGGCACGTCGGCGTCGGCGATCGAGACATCACGTATCAACCCGCCTGAGCACACCTGACAACGGCTGAACCGCCTGCCCGTCCGGTCGGCCGCGACTCAGCCCAGCGTCAGCCTCACCTGCACCGGCAGATGGTCACTGGGGAACTGGCCGTTCTTCTCGTACGTGTTGATGGACGCGGAGTGCACGGTCACGCCCGGCGTGGCGAGGATCCAGTCGATGCGGTCGCCGTCCGGGACGAGCGGCTTGTAGCCGTGGAACGTGGCGTAGAGCTTGCTGCGTCGGGCGGCCGCGTCCCAGGTGTCCTTGAGGCCGATGGCGAGGAGCTGGTCGTAGACCGGGTTGCCGTGTGCGGCCACGTTGAAGTCGCCGGTCATCAGCAGCGGCAGGGACTTGTCGAGTGCCGCGATCCGCGAGGCGATCAGCTCTGCCGACTTCACGCGGGACACCTGGACCTGGTGGTCGAAGTGGCTGTTGAGGACGTAGAACTCCTTGCCGCCGTCGGTGAGGTCGGCGAAGCGCACCCAGGTGGCCATCCGGATCACCGAGTTGCCCCAGGTCTTGGAGCCGATCAGCTCCGGGGTGTCGGAGAGCCAGAAGTGGTCGAACTCGACGGGGCGCAGGCGTCGCGTGTCGTAGAAGACGGTGGCGAACTCGTCGCGGCTGCCGCCCGCTCTGCCCGTGCCGATCCAGGCGTAGTGCTCGCCCAAGTCGGCATGGATGTCCTGGAGTTGGTGGTACAGGCCCTCCTGGGTGCCGATGACGTGCGGCCGTTCCGCGCGGAGCAGCTCGCGCATCACCGGGCGGCGGTCGGCCCAGGAGTGGGGCGAGGTGTCGGAGGCGTAGCGGAGGTTGAACGTCATGACGTGCAGACGTCCTCCGCGGCCCGAAGCCGCGGCGGCCGCGGGCGTGGCGGCGGTGGTCACGGCAGCTGCGGCGGGAAGTGCCGCGGCCACGGCGAGTGCGGCGCGCAGTCCGTGGCGGCGTGTGAGGCGGGGGTGCTCGGTCATGGGTCCTCCCGGTGCGTCGAGGTCTTGGCGGGGGACCCACGGTGGCGAGCTCGGGTGAGGCGGAGGTGAACGTTCGGCGGCGGTGGATGTGACGTCTGTGGGCCCTTGACTCCTAAGTGCCCAGAGGGTGTTGGCGTGAAGCGGGGGACGGAGAACTATGCGCGGGGCGGCGCGGCCGCTTGGGAGCGGGTGGCCGCCAGGCTGGAGAGGAGCTTGAGGCGTTCCTCGGAGGTGGTGCCGGGTTCGGCCGAGTAGAGCGTCAGGTCGTGCACCGCGCGGCTCGCCATCGGCAGATCCAGGGAGAGGTAGGAGAGTTCCAGGTCACCGACGTCGGGGTGGTGCAGCCGTTTGATGCCTTCGTGGCGGATGCGGACGTCGTGGGCGGCCCACTGGGAGCGGAACTCGGGGCTGAGCGTGGACAGTTCACCGATGAGTTCGCGCAGCGCCCGGTCGTGGGGTTCGCGGCCGGCTTCGGCGCGCAGCAGGGCGGTGGTCGCGACGGTGGCGGTGTCCCAGTCGACGAAGAAGTCCTGCGATCCGGGGTCGAGGAAGATGTAGCGGGCGATGTTGGGGCGGCCCTGCTTGTCGGTGGTGGGGCTGGCGAACATCGGTGTGTGCAGGGCGTGGGCCAGCGCGTTGTGGGCGATGACGTCCTGGCGGCCGTTGCGTACGAAGGCCGAGGACATGGTCATCGAGTCGAGCATCCACTGGACGCGCGGCGGCACGGCGACATCCCTGCGGCGGGACGGTGCCCGGTGGGCGGGCTTGGCGGCGCGGGCCAGGTCGAACAGATAGGTGCGCTCGTCCTCGTCCAGTTGCAGGGCCTGCGCGACCGCGGCGAGCACGTCCTCGGACACGCCGCCGATGTGGCCCTTCTCCAGCCGCGTGTACCACTCGGTGCTGACACCCGCCAGCACGGCGACCTCCTCGCGCCGCAGCCCCGGCACGCGCCGCCGGGTGCTGGTGGGCAGCCCGGCCTGCTCCGGGGTGATCCTGGCGCGTCGACTGGCGAGAAAGTCCCTGATCTCGCCGCGCTGGTCGCTTCGCTCGTCCATGCGTTCCACGGTATCCACGGTCCGCCGCGGAGGGAGGTCGAGCTTGTACCCCCTATAAACGCGACCTTCCCCACCTGCGGAAACACCGGTTTCGTGGGATCAGCACGGCACAGAGGCGCTGCGCACAGGCACCCCACAGATGTACCCCCACGGAGTTGATGCATGAGTACGCGAAGAGGAACCCTCCACGCCCCCGCCGACAGGCGACCCGGTCCTTTCGAGCAGTCCACGCCCGCCCGTCTCCCGCTCGTCGTGTACGTGCTGGCGATGGGCACGTTCCTGATGGGCACCACCGAATTCGTGGTCGCCGGGCTGCTGCCCGAGATCGCGGGAGACCTGCAGGTCAGCGTGGCGCGGACCGGGCTCCTGATCACCGTCTTCGCCGTCGGAATGATCGTGGGCGCGCCGCTCATGGCGATGCTCACGCTGCGGCTGCCCAAGCGGTTGACCTTGATGCTGGCCCTGGGCGTCTTCGCCGTGGGCCACGTCGTCGTCGCCCTCGGCTCCAGTTTCCCGCTGCTGCTGGCGGCCCGGTTCCTGACCGCGATCGCCACGGGCGCCTTCTGGGCCGTGGCCAACGTGGCCGCCGCGAACGCCGCGGGACCGGCAGCGAGCGCCCGCGCCCTGGGTCTCGTCGGGGCCGGGGCGATGCTCGCCAACGTCGTTGGAGTGCCGCTGGGCGCGTTCGCCGGACAGGCCATGGGCTGGCGCGGACCGTTCTGGGCGCTGGCGGCGCTCGCCGCCGCGGCCGTCGTCCTGATCGCCCGCACCGTCCCGCACGACGGCGCGGACCGGCACGCCGGATCGATCCGCTCCGAGCTGTCGGCGCTGCGCTCCGGACGGCTCTGGCTGGTGCTGGCCGCCTGCGCCACCACGACCGGCGGTGTTCTGGCCGCGTACTCGTACATCACGCCCCTGCTGACAGGTCGGTCCGGCCTCGCCTCCGGATACGTACCGCTGATCCTGGTCGGCTTCGGCCTCGGCGCCCTCGCCGGGTCGCTCGTCGGCGGCCGACTGGGCGACCGCCGTCCCCACGCGGTGACCATCGTCGCCCCGGCCGGGGCGACACTCCTGCTGCTGGCGATCTGCCTGCTGGCCGACTCCGCCCCGGCGACGATCGTGCTGGTCGCCCTGCTGGGCTTCTTCGGTCTCGGCGCCAACCCGGTCCTGATCGCCCTCGCGGTCCGCTACGCCGACCGGGCCCCGGCGCTGGCCTCCGGCCTGACCGTCGCGGCCTTCAACCTCGGCACGGCCGTCGGATCCTGGGCGGCCGGGCTGTCGCTGGACGGCCCGCTCGGGACGACCGGCCCCGCCGTCGTCGGCACGGCCGTCGCCGCGCTGACCCTGGTCCCCGCGATCATCATGGGCTTCAGGAGCCATCGCCGCCCGGCGCAGGCGCGTGCCTAGTCAGCGGCTCCGGGCCGGACGGACACCGCGTCCCCTGAGGCCCACCACACCGAACACACCGAACACGGAACGAGGAGACCCACCATGCGTGGAGTAGTGATGCACAACGCCGGTGACGTCCGAGTGGAGGACCGGGAGGACCCGAAGATCCTCGAGCCCACGGACGCGATCGTGAAGCTGACCGCGACCTGCATCTGCGGCTCGGACCTGTGGCCGTACCGCGGGATCGAGCCCGTCGACCGTACGCTCATGGGGCACGAGTACGTGGGTGTGGTCGAGGAGGTCGGTGACGCGGTCCAGACCGTCAGGCCCGGGGACTTCGTCGTCGGCTCGTTCGTCATCTCCGACAACACCTGCGAGATCTGCCGCGCCGGGTTCCAGTCCAAGTGCGTGCACGCCGAGTTCGTGCACGGCGGGATCGGCACGCAGGCCGAGAAGGCCCGCATCCCGCTGGCCGACGGCACCCTCGTCGCCACCCCGGGCCGGCCCGATCCGGAACTGATCCCTGCCCTGCTGGCCGCCTCCGACGTGCTGGGGACCGGCTGGTTCGCGGCGGTCGCGGCGGAGGCGGGACCGGGCAAGACCGTCGCGGTCGTCGGTGACGGCGCGGTCGGGCTCATGGCCGTCCTCGCCGCCAAGCAACTGGGCGCCGAGCGGATCATCGCGATGTCCCGCCACCCGGAGCGGCAGAAGCTTGCCCGCCACTACGGTGCGACCGACATCGTGGAGGAACGGGGTGACGAGGGCGTAGCGAAGATCAAGGAACTCACCGACGGCCTCGGCGCGCACTCCGTCATTGAGGCGGTCGGCACGCAGGAGTCCTTCATGCAGGCCGTGGGTGCCACCCGCGGCGGCGGCCACCTGGGATACGTCGGCGTCAATCACGACGTCCAGATCCCCGGCATCCAGCTCTTCTTCGCCGGTATCCACACCCTCGGCGGACCCGCCCCCGTACGCCGCTTCCTTCCCGAACTGATCCAGCTGATCTGGGACCGGGAGATCGACCCCGGCAGGGTCTTCGACCTCACGCTGCCGCTGGAGCAGGCCCCCGAGGGCTACAAGGCGATGGACGAGCGACGGGCCACGAAGGTCCTGCTTACGCTGTGACCACCTACGGAACACTGTGACCACCAACGGACGGAGTACACGCACATGTCCCTGATCCTGGTGACGGGAGCCTCCACCGGCCTCGGCCACGCGACGGCGGACGCGCTGGCCGGGGACGGGCACGACGTGGTCGTCCACGCCCGCACCCCCGCCCGCGTCGCCGCGCCGTCCGGGGAAGGCCGGTGGGCGGGCGTGGTCACCGGGGACCTGGCCGAGACCGGCGAGATCCCCGAAGTCGCCCGGCAGGCAGCGGAGTTCGGCCGTTTCGACGCGGTCATCCACAACGCGGGCACCATGCACACCCCCGAGTCGGCGACGGTCAACACGGTCGCGCCGTACGTACTGACGGCCCTGATGGACAAGCCGGCCACGCTCATCTACCTCAGCAGTTCCATGCACCGGGACGGTTCCACCGACCTCACGCGGCTGACCGACGGCACGGCCACGTACAGCGACACCAAGCTGTGGGTGACCGCGCTGACCCTGGCCCTCGCGAACCGCTGGGAGGGGACGGCCACGCATGCCGTCGACCCGGGCTGGGTCCCCACCCGCATGGGCGGCCCGGCGGCCACCGACGACCTCACGGCCGGCCACCGCACCCAGACCTGGCTGGCCACCGACACCGGCGTCACGCCGCCTACCGGCGGCTACTGGTACCACCGGCACACCGAGGACCCGCATCCAGCGGCGCGGGACCCACGGTTCCAAGAGCAACTCCTGCGAGCGCTCCGGGACCTGACCGGGGTCGCGCTCGACTGAGTGCGGCTCGCGCGCCCCGTCTCGTGACTTCGATGTGGACACGTTCCTGCGGCAGCCGCTCACCGGGCGCCTCGCCACCGGCGGCCCCACCGTTCGCCCGGTCTGGTTCCTGTGGGAGGACGGTGCGTTCTGGGTACTGACGGGGCCGTGGGCCCGGCTGTTCGACCGGGTGAAGGACGACCCTCAGGTCGCGCTCGTCGTGGACGAATGCGATGTCGCGACGGGTCGGGTCCAACAGGTGATCGCCCGGGGGCGGGCCGAACTCGTGCCGTTCGACGTGGCACGAGGCCGCCGCAAACTGGTCCGCTATCTGGGCGCGGACGAGGCACAGTGGGACGAGCGGTTCGTGGGCTACCTGTACGACGAGCCGAGCGAACGCGGCACGACGTGGCTGAAGTTGAGGCCCGCCTCGCTCACGGCCAAGGACCTCAGTTACGTCGCCGCGCCGCTCTGATGGCACTTCAGCGAAGGGCAGTCACTCTTGCGCACTCTGTACGTCGTCACACACCCGGAGGCGACACACCACGTCGAAGGTGTCGTCGGTGGATGGCACGACTCCAGCCTGACACCTGCCGGTCTTCGTGCGGCGGGTTCCATCGCGCGGGCGCTACGGGACCACGTCCCGGACGGGGCCGAGGTGGAACTGTTCTCCTCGGACCTGCGGCGCACCCGACAGACCGCCGACGCGATCGGCGAACTGTTCGGCCTGCGCCCGGTCCTGGACCGAAGGCTGCGGGAGAAGTCGTACGGAGAGGCCGGCGGCAGGCCACAGGAGTGGCTGGACCGGCGCTTCGTCCCACCGCCCGCGCACGGCGAGCGGCTGCACCACGACGAGGGCGTGGCGGGCGCCGAGACCAAAGCGGCCTGGGTGCAGCGCATTTACGCCGCCGTGGACGACATCGTGAACCGCTCGTGCGCACACCAGATCGTGGTCACGCACGGTGGTTCCCTGACGTTCGTGGTGGCGTCGTGGATCAAGATGCCGAGGGAGTCGGCCGGTTACGTCAGTTTCCGGGCGCCCGCCGGAAGCATCACGACGTTGCGCGAAGACGACTTCTTCCACAACCGTCAGGTCGTCGGCCTCGGGGACGTCCGACATCTCGACTGAGATGGCTGGGGTGGTGGGGGGGGGGGGGGGGGCCCCCCGGGGCGCCCCCCCCCCCGGCGGGCGGGGGGGCCGGGGGGGGGGGCCCCACCCCCCCCCCCCCCAACGCCCCCCGGGGGGTGGGCGGGCGGC